>JAIRPL010000018.1 GCA_031256995.1 Puniceicoccales bacterium | reverse complement strand
AGGGCGCGCGTGTACGCGATCTCCTGAAGAGCAAGTCCGACGGTCGGTTTTCCATTGGCCTGGAACAACCAGTCAGCCTCGACGACCGCCCTTGCCTCCTCGGCCGTGCGATCCCTGGTCTCAGGCGTCCTCGGCTCCACATACGCCGCAACCCGCTCGCGCGTCGCCGGGCGATCGTGCACAAGATCCTGCAAACGATACAGATCCGCCGCCGAAATCACGGCGGATGGATTCTCAAGTTTTTCCTTGAGGGCCTTGGCGTTTCTCCACTTTGCGTGTTCGGTCTTGGACAAGGCCGCCCATTGGAAGTCGGTGATCGGCAGATACTCAAAGGCCGGAGCCGGGTTGCCTCCCTTGGAAGGGGTGACGAGATTTTGGGCAAGGGCACGGCGGGAAGCCTGGTCAAGGAAGAGCAGTTCGGCAGGCGACTTCTTCCACTTCATGGTGTAGGCATTGACATCCGCAGGAAAACGCTTGTTCAGGGCGAGATGGAATTCATAGCGACGGTTTGTGTCGTTTGGCGAAACCTTGTCAGCGGCACCCAGCAAGGCCTCAAGGGTTTCCGGGGCGCTAAAGATCCCGAGGGACGCCGGAACCGGGCCGGCTTTGCCAGCCGTGCTGTCACCCGCCTCGGCGAGGAGCGCCTGAATCTCGGCCTCCGTCAGCGCGCGTGAATAAAAACGCAGATCGTCAAGGATCCCGTCAAAAAACTCATTATTTCTTCCCGGGGCGAAACCAATGAAGAAGGGCGCGCCGTGGTTGGCCGCCTTTTCAAGGCTGGAGTAGTTTGAGTTGGCGACGGCATCGCGGCTGATACGCAACGGGGCAAAATCATGAACGGTGGAGAGGGGGACCTGGCGCTCGAAACTGCCGATCTCCACTCCATCAAAATAAGCCCGCATGGTTTTGCCGTCGAAGGAGACCACGACATGGTGGGGGGTGCCGTCGAACAAGGCGGGCGGGGCGAATGCGTCCAATTCCGCATAGTTTCCGCCGCAATTGATGCCAAAACTAATGAATTTTCCGCCCTTGATGCCAAAAGTGATGCGATTATCGCCATGCCTTCCGACGTCTCCCTTGTACAGAATGGGAAGGTTGCCCGAGTTGCGCCGTGGCGCCACCCACGCTGAAAATGTCAGCTGGCGAATCCCCTTGGGCAGAATGCCGGGCGCGACCTCAAGCATGGACTTGTCCGCCGGGGAAAAATCAAAGGCCTTGCCAAACACCCCCGGGACATTCTTGGGGAGGGTGGCAGCCGCAGGAGACGGGGACGCGGCACCGCTGCCGCCGCCAAGGGGCCAACGGGCGGAATCAAAAGTCCAGCGGGCGACAAGCGCGGGATCCTTGGCAAGGTCGGACCCCGATTGCGCGCCGACGCCACTTGGGGCGAAGGCGGCGAAGGCACACATGGCAAGAAAGGCCGCGCAGATTGGCGCACGCATCGGTTTTGATGTGGATGTGGACATAATGAATGGCTGCGGATTGAAAAAAGTGTTTTGGCACCACCAATCAGGTGGGGCGCGGGGGAGACATGATTGCCGGCAAACAGTTCCACAATCCTCCTTTTTTGGCGCCCCCCAAGAACCGATGGGAAAAGGGAGGGGAATGTTTTCAAAAAAAGCTTGTCGCCGTGGCAAAATATGGGTTGAAGGGCCGTGTATGTTGAAGAAATCCCTCAGGCTTCTTGCGGTCCCGGCGATCATCGCCGCAGGGACGGCAGGGCTTTCCGCGCAGATGGCCCCCGCCAATGTGGAAGTCCTGTCCGTCAAAGGGGAGGTCGAGGCCATTGATGAGTTTGGCAACGAAGGGGAATTGCGCCGTGGGCGCGCCTTGGGCACCGGGGTCGAGATTTCCACGGGCCGAAACGGCGTCGTGAAGCTCGCGTTCGCCAACGGCATCCGCCTTGCTGTCGAGGAGGGAACCCGTGTCCGCCTCACAAAATTTGCCCTCGTTCGCAACGACGCGACGCGCGAATCCGATTTTCACCTCCTTTCCACCGACAAGGAGCCGTCGTTTTCCTCCACGGAGATCGTCGTTGTCCAAGGATCGGTGCTGATGGAAATTCCGCCGCTGGGCATCCCTGTCTCCAGTTTTCTCCTCAACACAAATTATCACCGCGCCGTTGTGCAGGAGCCAAAGGATGCGGCCGCCCGCGCCCTGCTAAAAATCCCCACGGTGTTGCGCTTTGAGCAGGGTTTGGATTTTGGACGCCTGAGTGTTTTCAAGGGCATCATCCATTCCGCGCCAAACCACTTGGGATTGGGGCCACCGTCGGACGTTTCCGGGGGGGCTTCCGTGCTCTATCGATTCGGGCAGTCCCCGCATTACGAACAGGCGACGCTTGACCGCAAGGCCATGGAATTCATCAACGCGGAGGAAACCCCGGAAACACCGTTTGATCCAGACAGCCCCGGTCCGTTGCCGGCCCCGCTGCCGCCGGAGCTGCCCGAAGGCCCCCCTGACGTGTCGCTCGTCTATCCTCCGGAAGGACCGTCGAAAAATGTCCACCGAAACGGGATGCGGTAAGATTGACGGGGACTCTTCCCCGCCTGCCTTTTGGGGCGGGGATTTGTGGCTCTCCTGAGATCACTGCCCTCCCCTTCCCTTTCGCCGCCATTCTGCCGGAACCCACGCGGTTCCGGCGTTTTTATTTCAAAAACCCCTGATATTCCGGTCTTTCGGCCGCCCTGCGCCCCACCCCCCCCCGGTGCGTTTTCCCGTTTTGGAATTTACAGCCACAACCGGTTTTCGCCATAAACGGCGCACATCACCTCAACATGTCCACCTCTGCAACTCTTCAGCCAGTCCACAAACGCATCGTGCTTAAATTGAGCGGGGAAGCACTTAAGGATCCAAAAGGCGAATCCCCTGTTGACACGGCCGCCCTTTCCCGCCTCGCCGGGGATATCAAGGTGCTTCACGAATGCGGCGTCCAAACCGCCCTTGTCGTCGGTGGCGGAAACATATTCCGGGGCCTTGCCGGCGCCAGAAACAACGGCACCGACCGCACCACGGGGGACAACATGGGGATGCTTGCCACAGTCATCAACGGCCTCGCCATCACGGACTGCCTCGAAAAACACGGCATCCCCGTGCGGGTCCAAACCGCGATCCCGATGGACAAGATTGCCGAGCCATTCATTCAGCGCAAAGCGGTCCGCCACCTCGAAAAGGGACGTGTCGTGGTCTTCGTCGCCGGAACCGGAAATCCTTATTGCACAACCGATTACGCCGCCGCGCTTCGCGCCAATGAAATCCAGGCGGACGCCATTTTCAAGGCCACCAAGGTTGACGGGATTTATGACAAGGACCCCATGAGGCACAGCGATGCCATCCGTTACGAGCAAATCAGCTACGAGGAAGCCCTGCAAAAACGCCTTGGCATCATGGACGCCGAAGCCTTTGCCCTGTGCCAGTCAAACCGGATGCCCATCCTTGTCTTTTCGATGAACGAACCCGGGGCCATTCGCCGCGCCATTTGCGGTCAAAAGGTCGGCACCCTCGTCTCCTGAGATCCCGCAAGCCCCCCTTCGCGCTGCGATGTCCCGACTGCTTCAGCACGACCGGAGAAAATTGGCAAAATTTCCCAGCCTCGTCGGCGTGGATGAGGCGGGGCGGGGCTGCCTCGCCGGGCCGGTCAGCGCCGCCGCCGTCTGGCTCGACCGCTCGTTTTTTGGCGACCCTCGCCGCGCGCGGCTTGCCAATCGCGCCAATGACTCCAAAAAACTCTCCCCCGCGGCGCGCGAGGACTTGCACGACGCCCTCTGCCGCTGGCAAGGCGAAGGCATCCTGCGCATGGCGCAGGCCACAGCCGACATTCTTGAGATAGACGCCTACAACATCCTCGGCGCGACACGCCTTGCCATGAGCCGCTGCCTTCAGGCTCTCTCCGATACCGAGACTCGCGCCGGGCACCCGCCGCCATTCGTGACCACGGCGACCGCCTCCGTCTCCAACACACCCGCCAACGGGGAATGCGGGGCCGCGGCCCTGCTCTTCCAAAGCAATCATCACTCGCACCCGCTCGTCCTTGTGGATGGGCGCCCCTTGCGTCCCTTCGTCTGGCACCATGACGCCCTTGTCGGGGGCGACGGACGCTCCCTCTGCATTGCGCTCGCCTCCATTCTCGCGAAAGTGCGCCGGGATCATCTCATGCAGGAAATCGACCGCCAATATCCCCAATATGGCCTCGCAATCCACAAAGGGTACGCGACCCCCGATCACATCAACGCCATCCGCCGCCACGGCCCCTGCCCCCAGCACCGCCCCCTTTTTCTTCGCAAAATTCTCGCCCCCACCCCATCCCCGGCCGAGCATCAAACCGAGTTCGGTTTTTGACCATTGCCGCGTCTTTTCCCGCCCGCCCACCCCGCATTGCGAGACCTTTGCGTGACCGCCGGAAGGGGGAAGGGATGTGACCATTTTTGAAGTTCACATCATGCGGGCGTTCTGCATAACGCCAGTATCGACATGCGAACAACTACGCCTTCCGTGTTCATCCGGGGCATTGGCTCTTACGCCCCAGACCGAATTCTCAGCAATAATGAACTTTCAACCATTGTGGAAACCAGTGATGAGTGGATTTTCACACGTTCGGGCATTCGCGAACGGCATGTCGCGGCACCGGAGGAAACCTGCGCGGATATCGCCGCGCAAGCCGCCCGCAAAGCCATCGAAAACGCCGGCCTGCAGCCTGCCGACATAGACCTCGTCATCGCCGCCACCGTTTCCTCGGAAAGCCCGGTCCCATCCGTCGCCTGCCGCGTGCAGCACGCCTTGGGCATCCCCGCCGGAACCCCCGCCTTTGACATCGCCGCCGCCTGCTCCGGATTCGTCTATCTTCTGCAAATCGCCAGCCACATGATGCGCGCCGGCGATTACAAAAACGTGCTCATTGTCGCGGCTGAACGCCTGTCCGGCACCGTTGACTGGAGTGACCGCACGACTTGCGTGCTCTTTGGCGATGGTGGCGGCGCCGCCGTGCTCAACAAATGCGACATCCCAAGCGTGGGCATCCTCGGCAACGTGCTGGGAGGGGATGGCTCCAAGGGAAACCTGCTCTCCGTGCGCCCGCGCCCCTCCCCGCCTCCCCCCCCCGCAGGCGGACTCCCGACCGGCACCCACGTCATCTCCATGAGCGGCAAGGAAATCTTCCGGAACGCCGTGCGCGTCATGAGCCAGGCATGCCGTTCAGTGCTCGAAAAATGCGGGATCTCCGCCGAGGAAATCGCGCTGATCGTCCCGCACCAAGCCAACATCCGCATCATCGAGGCCATAGCCGGCGAGCTGAAACTCCCGCTTGACCGTTTCAAAATCAACCTGGAACGCTACGGCAACACATCCGCCGCCTCCATCCCCCTCGCCCTTGACGAGGCCTGGCGCGAGGGCCGTGTCCGGCATGGCGACCTCCTTCTCCTTGTGGCCTTTGGAGGCGGTTTCACCTGGGGCGCCACCCTGGTCCGCTGGCATGCCCCGGACGCCTCCGCCACACCCGCCACCGCGTAAAAAAATCGCGCCCACCACCCTGCCAAACCCGCCATCCCCTTCCATAATGCCTGCCCGCAATTTCACCGCCCGCCGCACCATCGCCCCCGGGGTTCTCGCCACGACGGCGCTCACGCTTCTTTCCGGCTGCGGCACGACAGGCGTCCCGCCGCCCGCCGTCGGCACGGAAGTCCTCGCCGCGCGCATCCAGGTGGAAAACCAAAAGGCGAATGGTTTGGTCACCACGGCCCTGGCCGCCAAACGCCCCATGGCGTCGGAATCCCACGCCGGCGCCAGCCAGCCCTCAAACCGCCAGCGCGTCCTCTTCAGTTTGGTCTGGGACGCGAAGGCCGGTTACACCATCCACCCCAAAACCACCCTTTCCGGCCGGAACCTCTCCACGCACGCCATGCGCGCCAACGCTCTTGCGAATCTCACGCAAGCCCGTCGCAGCCAGCTCGCCGGCAACAACTCCTCGGCCCTAAGTGACTACGAGACACTCGCTTTCGACCATGCGGGGTCCGACATCGCCGCGGAATCCCTCTTCCAGTCCGGCATCATCCACGCCAAACGCAGCGAATTGCGCGAAGCCTTTGACGCATTCGACAAACTCACCCGCAGCCACCCGGACTTTGACCGCTTTGACAATGCCGTGGCCTGGCAATACCAGATCGCCCTCGCCGCCAAAACCGGACACCGCCCCTACCTCTGGGGCGTGATCCCGTGGTTCACCGACCCTGTCGCCGCCGTGGGCTGGTTTGAAAAGGTCAGCCGCACCGCCCCCTTCGGCGCCCTTGCCGCCCAAGCCATCTTCGACAAAGGCACCCTCGCCCTTGAAAGAGGCCAGACAGACGAGGCGCTTGACGCCTTTGACCGCGTGATTTGGGACTATCCCCATTCCCCCCTCGTCCCCGAGGCCTGGCTCGCGCTCGCCCGCACGCGCGAAACCGACATCCCGGGCCATGACATCGAACCCGCGCCCGACGGCGTCGCCACGGACCCCACGGGAAAAACCGCGCCCGCCACGGGGGGGAGCACCCCGCCCGCCCCGTCACGCTCCAAGGATGCCGCCCTCAAAAACGACTTGGAAAACAACCACAAGATCACCGGACACGAATGGGACCAAGGCGCCACGCGTGACGCCCTCGCCTATTACAACGAATTCATCCGCCGCTACCCCAAGCACCCCAAGGTCGGCTATGCGGTGCGAAATGCCGCCAGGATGCGGGAAATCCTTGCGCGCAACCGCTACGACCTCGGCCTGTTCTATTTCGAGCACCGCAACAATCCGCGCGCCGCAGCCCTCTTTTTTCACGAGGCCATAAACATCGCGCCCGAGTCCGCTGTCGCCCGTGAATCCAACAAACGCATCGCGGACATCCTCAAGGGAGACCGCGCCCCGTCGGGCACGATGGACTGGCTCTTTGGACGTTATCCCCAATACAAGGACACCAGCTATAACATCCCGCCCCCGGCCCCGGACACAAGCACCCTCGGCTTCCGCTCCCTCCCGTAACTCCTGAAAAAGCATGGGGCAAGGGGGGAGCTGGCGGGGCATTTTGGAAAATGGAGATGCGGGCCGCATGGGGTTTGGCGGCGGCAGGACCATTGGGGAGGGTTGCCGCGTTTTTACCAAAAAAAGGTTTCCTCGTGTGAATGCGCGGGGCAAGTTCCGCGCCATGCTTTTTCGCCTTACCCCGCGCGAACGCCGCGCCCTGTGCGTCCTGTTGTTCGCGCTCTCCTTCGTCTTTCTGGCGCTTGGCTTCCTGTTTCCGCCCGGCGCGCATGCGGCGGATGTTCCGGAGTCGGAAAACATGGACGTGGTCATCCTTTACACCCCTGCCGCGCACGCCATCCAAGGCTCTGATGACGGTTTTCGCGCCGCGATCAACGGAATGTTTGCCGCCGCCAACCAAGCCTACGCCGCCAGCTCGATCTCCGCCCGCCTGCGCCTTGCCGGAGCCAAGGCCACAAGCCATGTCGAGGGCGCCCTTTACGAGGACGACCTCTACGAACTGACGGGGGTCGAATTTGACGAAAAAGGCGATGGCTGGACCATCGACGACCCCTCGCGCCAGCCCGCGCTCTGCCGCGAGGGGATGGCCTTCCGGGAGGAGCGCGGCGCGGATCTCGTCTGCCTCTTGCGGCAGGGGGCCGACTCGTTGAACACCGCCGGGCTGGCTTGGGTCAACAGCTCGTATTTCGACGGCGACGATGCCAGCGAACACGAGTTTGAGCGCCTCGCCTACTGCGTGGTCGGCATGGACTTCATTGGCATCCACAGCTTCCCGCACGAAATCGGACACAACCTCGGTTGCGCCCACGACCGCCACACCGACAACGCCGCCTCCCCGTCCACCAAGAACAAAATCGCCGGGCACTTCCCCTATTCCTACGGCTACAAGCCCAGCTCCAGCACCAATGAATGGGGGACGATCATGTCGTACACGAACAACCGCATACTCCTCTATTCCAGCCCCGAACTCCGCCACAATGGCCAGCCTGCCGGAGTGGCCCAAGGCGACAACTACTCCGCGGACAATGTCTCCACCCTCAGGCACACCATCCCCCATGCCGCGACGTTTCGCTCGCTCCCAAAATCCACCATCGCCTTCAGCCCGCTCCCCGGTGCGGCGCCGGGCAATGGCACGGTGAGCGTCACCCTCTCCACAACACGCCCCGGCTCCACCATCCGCTACACGCTGGATGGCGCCAATGTCACCGAGACTTCCCCCGCATACACCGGCCCGCTGGCCGTGCCCCGTGGAACGCCGCTTGCCGCGCGCGTTTACCGCGGCGAGGACAACACCCCGGCCGAGTGCCCCACGGCGGCCACCTACGCGCCAGAAGGCTCACCCGGGGAGGTCGCGGCACCCGTGTTCAATCTGCCCGGGGGGACCTACGACAATTCGGCCTCCCTGACATTTGCCGCCCCACCCAGCGGCGTCACCATCCGCTACACGCTGGATGGCTCGGAACCCACCGAAACCGCCGCCGCCTACATCAACCCCGTGCAAATCCTGCGTGACACCACCGTGCGCGCCCGCGCCTTTTCGGCCGGAATGACCCCAAGCTCCACCGCCACGGCGGTTTACGTAATCCGGCTCAGCCCCCCCGCGTTCAACCCAGGCGATGGCACGTCCTTCGGCAGATCCCTGGGGGTCGCCCTCTCCGCCGCGCCCGAGACCACAATTTTTTACACAACCGACGGCTCCTCCCCCGGCATCTCCATCAGCGAGGCGACAAAACTTTACTCCGGCCCCATCACGCTCACCCGGACGACCACACTCCAGGCGCTCGCCTTTCGCAATGGTTGCGCGCCATCCAGCACAGCCCGCGCCACATACACCCAGGAGATAGGAATGAGCGACATGCCGGTGTTCACACATCCGTCCGGCACCTATGAAAACGAGGCCACCCTTGCCTTCGACACACCATCCACCGCCGGGACCACGATCCGCTACACGCTGGATGGCTCGGAACCCACCGAGGCCTCCACCGCCTGCACCAGCCCCGTGCAAATCCTGCGTGACACCACCGTGCGCGCCCGCGCCTTTTCGCCCGGCCTGGCCCCAAGCTCCGTCACCACGGCGGTTTACACAATCCGGCTCACGCCCCCCGAAATCACGCCGCCAGGCGGCACCTACACCGGCTATGTGCACGTCACCCTCACCGCCGCGCCACAAACCACCATCCAATACGCATTCTCAAACAATTACTCCACAGGCGGCGACTTCCACGTCAACACGCTGTCCGGCACCTACACAGGCCCGCTTCAATTCACCAATTCCGGACGCCTCGTCGCGCGCGCATGCCGGGATGGCTGCGCCCCCAGCGAGGAGGTGAGTGCCACCTATTCCCTTTCCGCCGCACCCAGCACCGCGGCCCCCGTCCTCACCCCGCCGCCATGCGACGAACACGGCAACGCAATCAGTTACGACACAGAGATCTCGGTTGTCATAACCAGCCCAACGCCCGGCGCGGAGATCCGTTATACGCTGGACGGCACCACCCCCTCGCCCGGCTCACAGCTTTACACCACCCCGCTGCTCCTCACCGAGGACACCGTGGTGCGCGCCCGAGCCTATCACCCCTCTTACAGCCCAGGACCGGAGACAAGGGCCGAATACCGCGTCTGGACAAATTCCGGGCCGCGCCCTCCCGACCCCGCTGGCGAGGTTTCCTACACGACAAATTCCCCCTACCCAAAACCCGCGCGCCCCGGGGAATACCATGCCGTGCTTTACATCACCCCCTCCTGCAAGACACCCGGCGCCATCGTGCGCCACACACTGGACGGAAGCGAGGTCACCGAAAACTCCCCGGCCGCCTCATCGGCCATCGTGCTCGACCGCATCGCCGTCCACACCGCGCCGGGGAGCGCCGCGGCAGAGGCGGCACCGCCCCAAAACGTCACCGTGCGCCTGCGCGCCTACGCGCCGGATTGCCTCCCCGGCGCGGAGACGATCGCCACATTCACGGATGTGACCAGCGCCCCATGGTTTCTCTACACCCCGGTCTCACGCACAAAGGACCCGGGCGAGGCCAACACCTTCACGGTCGTCGTCCGCGCCGCGCCCGCGCCCTCCTTTCAGTGGTACAAGGATGGCGAGGCGATTGCCGGGGCCATACGCTCCTCCTATTCAATCGCGCACGTCAAAAAAACAGATGCCGGAAACTACCATGTCGTGGTGACAAACCTCGCCGGAAGCGTGGCCTCCAAGCCGGCACAGCTTTCACTGCGCGTGAACGAGGAAACGGACGGAAACTCCAACGAGGGAACGGACGAAAATGGCAATCCGGGCGAGGAAACCAGCAACAACAACGAAGGCGGCGGCACCAGCACGGCCGAAAATCCGGCACCCCCCACGATTTCACGCTTTTATGCCACATTTGACGCGAAGGGGACCGGGGAATGGAAAACTGACTCCGACAACGCTTCCGTTGCCGCCACGCTCGCCCGTTTGCGGGGTGAATTTTCCGAGTTTATCGCGATCGCCCCCGGCAAGGCGCCCACGCTCCGAATTGAATGCCTATCCAATTCGGCCTCAACAAGTTTTGACTGGCTTCTCAACGGGGTTTCCATCGCGACAACCAGGCATGCCGCAAACAGCCCGATCACGAATGACCGGAGTCCGCTCTCCACCGAATTCACGCCCGACCCTTCGCTGCTTGGCGACGGGAACGTGCTGCAAGTGCGCGTCAGCAACCCGGCGGGAACGGCAACCAGCCGCCCCGTGCATCTCGCAATCGTGCGGGCGCCGGAAATCCATCTTCGCGGTCCATCCACCCCGCTGCGCACCGGCCAGACTTTGCGCCTCGAGGCTGGGAGCAAAACCGATCCACGCGCCCCTTTCCTGCGCTACACATGGACCAAGGACGGAGAACCACTTCCCAATGCCGTCTTGCCTGTGTTCACACGAACAGCGGCCACCACAGCCGATTCAGGCCATTACACGGTGACGGCAACCGCATCCTGCGGACAAACCGCCACCGCATCCATTGACATCGTGGTCGAACCTTGAAGCCAAGCCAGTGCCACATCCATGGCACGCAAAAATCTCCCTCTTTTTCCTCCGGCGCGAAAATACAGGGAGAATACAAACACCGCCGCCGCCATCTCCGCCGCCGCTTTCCAAATCGTTTTCGAACATTCCAAAGCCCCTTGTTCCAACCAGCACTTTCCAAAACCGGGGGCAAGAATGGCGGCCAATACTACACGCCGAAGAACATCGTCTCCGACATCATCGCGATGCTCGAACCCTACTCGGGCAAGATTTACAAATATTAAATGGTACAGATCTGGGATGGCATAAGGATGGAAGTTCGTAAATTGTCAAAAAAACAGAATACCGAAAAATGGATATCAATCGACACGATAGGAGAATATCCGGATGTGAGCCGTGAAACGGTTTTGCAGTGGATTGACAACAAAGGTACGCCCGCGCACAAGGCCAGTGGAAAGTGGAAATTCAAAATCTCCGAGGTTGACGAGCAGATACGTTCTGGGGAAGCTACTGGCAAGGAGTAGTCATTGATTAATGAATGAGGGAGAATAAGCCCATGGCCAGACTTGAGGACATAACCATAGGCGCAAGCGTCTCAGGGATAGCGGGCAGCTCGCCCGTGAGCGTGGTCGCGGTCAAGTGGCATGGCACGAATGCCATGACCGTCACATTCAAAAACGCTGCCGGCAACGTCGCCGAGCAAATACTGTACCGCGAAGACGAGGAACGGCTGGATGTCGCTGACGGCAGCCTCCCTTGGAGCTTTGACGCGGACGCGAACCTGCTGCGGCTGACATCGGAAGCCTACCGCATCAACCTTGCGCACATCTTTGACCCGTACCTCGCCGTGCATACGTCGGCGATTGAGCCGTTGCCTCACCAGATATCGGCTGTCTATCAGGAAATGCTCGCGCGCCTGCCGCTGCGCTACATCTTGGCGGATGACCCCGGCGCGGGAAAGACGATTATGACGGGGCTGTTCTTAAAGGAGCTGCTCGTGCGCGGCGACTTGAAACGCTGCATGATAGTGTCGCCGGGAAACCTGGCGGAGCAGTGGCAAGACGAACTCTACCGCAAGTTCAACCTGCGGTTTGAAATCCTGACCAACGACCGCATTGAGTCCGCCGTCACGGGCAACGTGTTCACGGAGGCGAACCTTTGCATCGTCCGTCTGGACAAACTATCCAGAAACGAGGAGATTCAAGAGAAGCTGCGCGCCACCGACTGGGACTTGATAGTCTGCGACGAGGCGCACAAGATGTCTGCCACCGTCTGGGGCGGCGAAGTAAAGTACACGAAGCGGTTCCAGCTTGGCCGGCTGCTGTCTTCACTCACGAGGCACTTCCTGCTTCTGACCGCCACCCCGCACAATGGCAAGGAGGAGGACTTCCAGCTTTTCATGTCGCTCATCGACCAAGACCGCTTTGAGGGCGTGGCGAGAAGCGGCAATCAGGCGGTTGACGTGTCTGACGTGATGCGCCGGCTCGTGAAAGAGGACTTGCTGAAGTTCGATGGGACGCCGCTTTTCCCCGAGCGGCGAGCGTACACGGTGAACTACGACCTCTCGCCCAAGGAGGCTGCGCTCTACACCGCCGTGACCAACTACGTCCAAGACGAGTTCAACCG
>JAIRPL010000009.1 GCA_031256995.1 Puniceicoccales bacterium | reverse complement strand
AGGACGGTCTACTCCCGTCCATAAACTTCCACAAAATAACCGACAAAAGAACCAACAATAAACCTTCCCCCGCCCTCCACATGCCTCCACAAATGTGCGAAACTTTCCGGACACAACCTTCTTTTTCTCGCTTTCCCGCGCCGCCCGCAATTTCCTCTCCATGTCCTGTCGCAGCACCTCCTTGCTATATTTTGCCACCCACTCCGCCTTGAGAGTCCGCGCGACACCAGGAGGAGGCAGGCCGGCAAACACCCATTCCATGTCTCCATTGCGTGGAATCGCCCTCTCCAACAATATTGTCAGATCAACATCCTTTGGGCACGGGTTTTTCCTCAAATAATCACGAATCCCGGCACTTTTTCCAGCTGTTCGAAAGTCTTCACAAAGTCCCTTGTGGACATGGTCCTGCACAATCCTGCCCTGCCTTGGAAAACATTCCACAAGCTTGCGGATGTACTTGTCGCGCACATTGATCCTCGCCTCCTTGAATGAACTATCCATTTCCAAACGACGACGCTGGCGCTCCCGGATCCTCCGATCCGCCTCATTGCCTGAGCCAGAGATAATAATGACCCGTGGCCTGTTCCGCTCATTTTCGTGGGCGTTTTTCTGATATTTCTCCCTCTCCTTTTTTATGATTTCCTCGCTCTCGATCCTGTGTTCTTCCGTGTCGCCAACATAGGCGGCGACACTCTTGAAAAACAAAAACATACTGGAAAGGTTCGCGATCTCATGCCGGAGGAATACCTTCCTGTCCAACGAGAATTTTTTTGCGACATCCGATGCGTCCTCCTTGCAGAGGTACTCGCAAAATGCGATTTTGGAGAAAAAATCCTCGACAAAAGTCCGGCGGCGCGTGGTTTGCTTCCGGTTTTCAAGCGCGTCGAATGTGAAAAGAGGCGCCGACGCCTGATAGTATCCAATCCAGTGTAAAAATGCGATTCCTTCCGCACTCCTTGGATAAAAACTTTTTTCCGATGAACGAAGATCCTTCAAGGCCTTTTCCGCCGCCTCGTAAAATTCAAAGAATTTTTTCTCATCATGGAGGCTTTGAATTTCCTTGAGTTTCGGGAGATATTGTCCAACGGCCTGTCGCGGAATCATGGGACGTGAAATCCCCGAAATTTGCAACGGAAGTCCGGCCCATAGGAGCGACGTTAAGAAAAATGGGATCGCAAGCAGGATCCCCGTCTTTGCAATTGTATTCATCATGTGAGGTGTGGGGTTTCAGTGTTTCGTGTTTGTATATGGACTAGGCTCTCAGTCATTCCCGGTGTCTCTGAATTGGGTTTGAGTTCCGGAATCGCGTATCACAGATGAATCGCGTGTCACAGATGAATTAACTTTGGATTAGACATCGGAAGCGATGAATGCGCATTGGCGCTGGGAATGAAGCATAAATACTGTCCGTAATTTTGAGAAGAATCAACGGTGAGACAGGTTGAGGCTCGTGGCAGTGTGGGTGGGGTATTGGGGTCCATGGTTTTGGGGAGAATCGACGGTGAGACGGCCCCAATCCTATGTCAACACCCTTCCTCAAAAAACAAGGCTCTCATGTGAAAATGCGGTATCCGCTTTCACAATGCCGCGATGCCGCCGCCATCCGCGGCCCCCACCCAAGAAAAGCATCCGCACGACGCCACTCGAGATTTCGCACGGAAAACTGCCATCAGCCGGCCGGAAAAAGTTCCAGTGTGCGTCCGCGACAGCCACAGCACGGATAACGGCCGCCGTGGAAGAAAATCATTCGAAATTTGAGCGAAGACGAGGCTGGTGACGATGCCGGCACGGTTGCGGGCGATGGTTTCCGCAAGGCGGTTCATCGCGTTTGTGGAGGGCGCGAGGATGGCCGCGCCATGGGTGTTTTCACGCTGGCAAAAGCGGCCTTGCGGCGCGCAGGACGATTTCAAAGCGCATGTCGGACTGAATTTTCCACGGGTTATGGATGCCACGATTTTTGCCCGCCCGACGTGCTTGGCGGCTAAGTGCGCGCTCTCCCTTTGCAACAGCGGAACCAGCCGGACGCCAGTGGCGCGAAACATGGCATTGTCGAAGACGACGCACCCGGTCGCGTGATCCCTTCATGGGTGTTGAGCCGCTGGCGGGCAAACATCCGGACACGGTCCACCACCGCAAAACCGAAAGGGACTTCCGCGAGCTTTTGCGGAAATGTCCGGCCACAGGCCGCAGGCTCGCAAAATCACACTGACGATGGGCAGCCCAACACCCATTGCGCCGAGGCACTCCATAAAAACATGCCACCCCCGCAAGCATGCGCACGCTTGGAACGCTTCAAACTTGTCCGCGCGCCCAGACGTGGCCGCTGGTCACAGGAACAAAATCAACAGCCCGGCAATGTCTTGGGCGCGCCATTGCCGGCATGCATAAAATGCGGGCCGGGGCTGCGGATCGAGACGGTCCCATGCTCGCGCGGGAAACGTTCGGAAACCATCGCCCGATGCATGAACAGCAGGCGGGAGTAGAGTCGTAACAGCCCCTGAAAACCAGCGCCCGGCACGAAGCGCCGGACACGGATTGGCAGCTCCTGCGCGATGATGCGGCCTCCCCATCCAACGGTGTTTCACCACCTCCAACGCCTGCCTCAAACTCCGGCGACTTCATCCGGCCGTTGATGGCCAGACATCGGCATCGCATCCATGGCGGCCTCCCTGCCATTTCCCTCCCATCCCCAAAACCGCCATCCAAGCCGCCCAATAATCTGGAATCCGCGGGCATGTGTCGCGAATTCGTAACATTGGCGTCATATTCCCGCCACGGGACACGGGTAAATTTGCTGGCATGCAGACAAACGTGCCTGGCAAAAATTCCGGTGTTCAGCCCGCCGCGGCCGCGTTGGGGCGTGACGCGGGGAACGGCGGATGCGAGACCTTGCTTCCGGCGGCGCCACGGGTGACGCCCACATCGTTTGCGACCCCCGCATTCACGTTTCCCCAGCGCGGACGCTGGGTGAAAATCCGGGAAAAAATCGCCACTGTCGCATTATGTTGCGCCACATGGGCGGTGCTGCTGTGCGGTTTTGCAATCCTTGGCACGATTGCGGTAAAGGGCGCGGGCACGCTCTTCAAGACCACACCGCCGTTCATCAACATGGATTTTCTCACGCGCGCGCCGGAGACGCTGCATGTTTTTGAGGATGGCGGGCGGACATTGGAGTTCGGAGACCAGGCCTTTCGGGAATTTTCCGCATCCAAGCGGGTTGAGGATCCGACGTGGGCGCCGAAAAATGAGCGTTCGTTTGTGTATTCGGCGGGAGGCATATTCCCTAACATCGTCGGCACGCTTCTGCTTGCGGCCGGGTCGATGGCGGTCGCGCTGGCGCTGGGGGTGTCGACGGCGGTTTACCTCAACGAATATGCGCGGCAGGGGCGGTTGGTGGAGATTGTGCGATTGGCGATACTGAATCTCGCCGGGGTTCCGTCCATCGTGTTCGGCCTGTTTGGCTATGGGATGTTCGTCGTGTTTTTTGGGTGGAACACCTCGCTGATGGCGGGATGGTTCACGCTGGCCTTCATGGTGCTGCCGGTGGTCGCCACGGCGGCGGAGGAGGCCCTGAAGGCCGTGCCTGCGGGGTTTCGCGAAGCCTCCTTTGCCCTGGGCGCGACAAGGTGGCAAACGCTTTGCAAGACGGTGCTTCCGTGCGCCATGCCCGGCATTCTCACGTCGTCGATCCTGGGTGTGGCGCGTGTCGCCGGGGAAACCGCGCCCATCATGTTCACAGCCGCCTATGTCTTGCGCGACAAGCTTCCGTGGGAAGTCTCGCGCGTGGCGGACTTCTTTTTTCAAGGCGTGATGGCGCTGCCTTACCACATTTACGTCGTCAGCTCAAAAATCCCGCAAAACGAATACACGGAGCGCACGCAATATGGGGCGACGCTCGTGTTTTTGCTGCTTGTCGCGGCCATTGCCGCCGCCTCGGTCATTTTGCGTGGCCGTTTGCGGCGGCGGCGGCGCTGGTAAGGACGTTTTTTGACACACGACAGGACCGCAATCCCGCGAAACAAAACCCAAACATCAACCCGTTTTCCACCAATGTCCGAAACGCGAAATGCCACCATTAGCGAGCCTGCTCCCGTGCCCGCCGGGCCGCTCATAAAAATCGAGAATCTCGATTTTCATTACGGGGAACGGAAGGCCCTTGAGGATGTTTCGCTGGACATTGGGGCCAACCGGGTCACCGCGTTCATCGGCCCAAGCGGCTGCGGCAAGTCCACGCTTCTGCGTTGCCTCAATCGCATGAATGACCTGATCCCCGGCGCCTGCATCCGCCGCGGCAGCATCCGCATTGGCGACCTGAACATCAACGAGGGCACGGTTGACCCCGTGGAGTTGCGAAAACGGGTCGGCATGGTCTTTCAAAAATCAAACCCATTCCCGAAGTCCATTTACGAAAACATCGCCTATGGGTTGCGCATCCAGGGTTTGCACGACAGGCATGTGCTCAACTGGCGCGTTGAGGAATCGCTGCGCGCGGCGGCCCTGTGGGACGAGGTGAAAGACCGCCTCGAAAGCAGCGCCTTCGACCTTTCCGGCGGGCAGCAGCAGCGCCTTTGCATCGCCCGCGCGCTCGCCGTCCAACCCGCGATCCTGCTGATGGACGAGCCATGCTCCGCCCTCGATCCGGTGGCGACCGCGAAAATTGAGGAGCTGGTGCACGAGCTGAAACATTCGTACACCATCGTGATTGTCACGCACTCGATGCAACAGGCATCCCGAGTATCCGACCAAACGGCCTTCTTTTACTTGGGGCGCCTGATTGAGCATGGGGACACGCGCCAGATCTTCACCCAACCCGCGAACAAGCGAACGGAAGATTACGTGAACGGGCGCTTCGGATAGGATCACGCGTCGGGCGAAACGCCCGCCAGGGAAGGACCCGGCCCGGCATTGGGACGGGAGGCGACCGCGGTGCTGTACATGCGTTCAATGGAGTTGGCGAGGTCGAGAAAATTGCGCCCGTCGGTAAAGATGCCGGAGCCGGATTTGACGTAGGCCGCCTCGCGGCTCGCAAGAAGCTCGCGAATGCGCTCCAGCGGGTTTTCGCATTGGAGCAGGGGGCGGTGGGAGGAGTGGCAGATGCGCCGGTAAATCGTCTCGGCACTGGCAAAAAGGCACACCACGATGCCTTTTTGCCTCAGGATTCCCGGCATTCCGCAGCCCGTCACAAGGCCGCCGCCACAGGCGATCACCGCGCCGTCGGGGGGGAGCCATTTCTCAACGCATTCACGCTCCAATTCACGGAACGCCGCCTCGCCGTGTTTTGAGAAAAAGTCGGACACCGACATTTTGACATGCTGCTCGATAAGCGTGTCGGTATCGAAAAAGGGCCTGCGCCAACGCTCCGCAAGAATGCGGGCCAAGGTCGTCTTTCCCGTCCCCATGAACCCGACGAGGATGAGGTTTGGAAACCTTCGTGGAACGAGTCTGGCCTTTTCGTATTCCATTTGCGCCGAGCATGTCCGCATGTCTGAAACAGACAAGCCCGCGCTTGGAAATCCCGCAGCCCCGGGCAAGCCTCCCTCCCTTATTTTTGGATCTGGAAGTCCCCGGAGCCGACAAGGACGCCGTCAGAGACGGGGGAGACGTAGTCGGAGAGAAGGATGTAGGTCCCAAAAGTGGATGCGGAGAAGTTGAACTGAAGGGTGCCGGACTCAATGCGCTCCTGCACGCCCTGCCCATGGGTGATGACATAGGAGAGTGTCGCGGTGTCGGCGCTGGTTCGTTTCCAGACATAAGAGCCGTTGGGAAGACGGTTCCCCTCAAGAATCTCCAGGACGCTATCATCAACCATGGACCGGGCTTCGGCGGAATCGGAAAGCTCCCCGGCAAGGAGGATGCGCGTCCCGACAGGGAGCGTCAGCGGGGCGCCATTGGGCGAAGTTTCCCCATCAAGCACAAAGGTCCCCGCCTTGGAGCGGACAACGGGGGTATAGAAAACGCTGCCGCCACGGACATCGGCAAGCCGGCATGCAAGGCCGGACTCCGCGCTGCTCACTGCGGACAATCCAACGGCCGAAACGCCCGCCGCCGCCACCGGCGCTGCCACGACTTGGGAGGCGGATGCGGCGACATCTCCCGCCACGTTGGAATTGCGGATGGTGACAGTGACACGCTTGGATTCGACGGGGAAGCCGGCGAAGTTTGAAACCTCGACCCAATACGTCCCGGCATCGGAACTCCGCGCGTCGCGGATGAAAAGGCGGGGAAGGACCGCATTGCGCAAAGGCACACCATCCTTGTACCACTGATAGGCAAGCTGGCCGGAACCTTCGGCGGCAACGCTCAACTCGCCATCGGAACCGGCGCGCAGGTCAAGGTTGAGGGGGTGGCGGATGATTGCCGGCGGCTGGATGACACGCAGGCGGATGTTTTGCGTGCGCACGGTGCCGGCGCTGTTGGTGACACGCACAGAATAGGAGCAATTGCGGGTGATTTCCCGCGTTTCAAGCACCGGGCCGTTTGGCGCACCGTGGAGCGGCGCGTCATCCAGATACCAAACGTACTCAAACGGTTCGCCACCACTTCGCAAAGCAACCTCAAAACGGACGAGATCCCCGGCGGCCACACGGACGCCCTCGCTTTTCTCCACTTTTTCCAAGGCGTCAAAAATGGAGGATCCGGCCGTGAATGAGGCCGTGGGAATGACGTTAAAGGAGGCAAGGACCGGCGGCCCCACGATGGAGACTCGGGCGATCTCGCCAAGGACACTCCCGGCGCCATTGGTGACTCGCACAGAGTAAAGCCCCGAGGCCGTGGCCTGACAGGTGTCGGAGTTGGCGCCGGCAATGGCGGAACCATTCAAAAACCACTGATACTCAATGAGTTTTGCCCCGCCGTCATCAATTTCGACCTTGAGCGGCAAGCCGACCCCGGCAGGGCCGGACTGGGTCTCGGGGTTTGGCGGCGTCAAAATTTCCGGCGCCCTGACGAAGGCGAGGGTGGCCGGCCCGGACACGGTCTTGTTTGGCCCGGAAACAATCTCGACGCTATAAGAGCCAAGGTGGGACTCATTCACGGGCGAAAGCCGCAGCGCGGAGGAAGTCGCGCCTATGATCGGGTTGCCCCCAAAAAACCATTGATACGTCGGCGCCGGGTCAATTCGTTCGGCGTCAACTTCCACCGCGAGCAGAACAGAGAGACCCTGCGCCGTCTCAACAAGAGGCGGCAAGGGGCGTGTGACAACAATCGCACCCGCCTGATTCACCTCCAGACGCAGGGGATTGCTGACAACGGAACCACGGGAATTGGTGACGACCACGGTGTAATCCCCCGAAACCGCCGACGTCAGGCCATAAAGGGCGCATGTGGCAAAAGTCTGCCCCGGCAGGTCATTGCCATCACGGCGCCACTGGTAACGGGGCGGGTCCGTTTCCGGACTGGAGACGTTGACCGAGAAGGTCACGTTGCCACCGGCATAGGCGGGGGAGGCCAGCGCGGGCTGGCGCAAAATGATGGGCAGGCCGTTTGTGGCAAGAATGCTGACGCGCGCCACGTCCGAGACGAGGGACCCGGCGGAATTGCTCACCTTGACATCATAATTGCCGGACTGGGAGGCGCGTGCATTGGGAATCTGCAGCACGGGCGTGGTGGCGCCCGAGATTTCAAGCCCGTCGCGCCGCCACTGGTACGCCACATCGGTCTCGCTGGCAACCGAGACGACAAGCTCGAGTGTCGTGCCCTCATAGAGCTGCGCACCCTGGGGATGGCGGGTGATGCGGGGCGCGTTGAGCAATTCCAACCGAACCTCGGAGGATTCGGCGACGCCCGCGACATTGGAGGCGCGAACGCGGTATTTGCCAACATTCACCGAGGAAGCCCGGTCAATGGTATAAGTCGAATTGGTGGCGCCGGGGATGGGGTTGTCATTGAAGTACCATTGATAGGTCGGGGCGGGGGTGCCCGTGGCGTTCGCGGCAAAAGTGGCCGAATTCCAAGCCACGACGCTCTGGCTCACAGGCTGAAGGGTGAAGGCCGGGGCAATACGCGCCACGGAGGGCTTGAGCGTGTATTTCCCGACAACCTGCTGGCTTGGCGGCCGATTGCCGAACCAGGAGCGGACTTTCACGAGGACAATCTCATCGGCGGATGCCGTGGAGGTGGCGGAACGGGAAATCCGGAAAACGCCACCATAGGCGGTGTCCGATGGAAGCACATCACGATCCGCATCGCCTTCGTGAAGAACAATATAGCGGAACGTGGCGCCAGCATCGCCACCGGTGATGCGGATATCCACGCCTTCCTCAAAGGTGCCCGGCTCCGGGTCAAGCTCGGGCGGGGTCGCCGGGATTCCGTCCGGAATGTCCACAGGCGAGTCCTTCCCCGTCTGGGTGCCGTCACCAAGCTGGCCGTAGTCGTTGCGGCCGATGCTGTGGCGGGAATCATCGTTGAGGGTGTAGACAGTGTGCCCCGCGCCGGCAGCGACACTCTTCACGCCGGAGGCGACAAGGACGGGGGCGCTGGAGAGAGGCAGCTGCGAGGGGGACACGCCAAGCTGGCCAAAAGAGTTGTCTCCCAAACCGTAGAGTTCGCCAGCCGTCGTGACAAAGAGCGCGTGATTGTCGCCAGCGGCGATGGCCTTGATGGAGTCGCCGATGGCAACAGGCCGCACCGCGAACTTTGTGGCCGCCGGGTCGACGCCCAGCTGCCCGTACGAGTTCGCGCCCGTGGCGTAAAGCACTCCGTCCTCGGAAAGAAACAGAGAGAAAGCCTCGCCTGCGGCGATGGCGCGGACGCGGGTCGCGATCTGGACGGCGGTGCGGGCGTTGGCGGTGGTGCCGTTGCCGAGTTGGCCGCTATCATTGCGGCCCATGCCCCAAAGTTCACCATTCCCGAGAAGATAAAGGCTGTGAAAACGTCCGGCGGAGGCGGTCAGCACATTGTCCGCGACACGCACAGGCGTGGGATTGACTTTTTCGGCATACCCCGTGCCAAGCTGGCCATAGTCATTGCGGCCCACGGCGTGAAGGGCGCCATCAAGTGTGATGAAGAGCGTGTGATAGCCGCCGGCGGCAGCCAGGAGCACATCACTGGCGATGATCGCCGGATTGCTGGTGTTTGCGGTCCCGCCATTGCCAAGCTGGCCGTAATCGTTGCGGCCCACGCCATAAAGGGAATTATCCCGTGTGATGAAGAGCGTGTGGTCGCGCGTGGCGTCCACGACGGCGACATTGGTGGCAATGTCCACCGGGCTAAGGCGCGAGACGGTGTCGCCCGTGCCAAGCTGCCCGAAATTGTTGCGCCCGGCGGCGGAAAGCACGCCATTGGCGGAAAGGAAAAGGCTGTGGGCCTCGCCCGCGGCAATGTGGGTGCCAAATTCATCCCGGACATTCTCAACCGAGCGGATGTCAAAACGCGCCTGCGCTTGCTCGCTCACGTGGTAATCGGGGTGGTAGGCGCGAACCTTGAGCAAGGTCGATTGCGCAAGACGGATGGGGTTTTCGGGATCAAAAACGGGGAATCTTGCATTCTCCGACAACAAAATGGGGCGATCGGGCAAATCCTCGCCATTCGTGGTGTAGCGCAAGTACACATCGGGGGTCGCGCTGGCAAGGCGCACAAGAACCGAGTTCACGTAACTGCCGCCATTGGGGGTGATCACAGGCTTTTGTATCGCAACCGGGATCACCCTGACCTCCGCCTCGCGCAACAAGCTGGGGTTGTGGTCTTTGCGCCACACCCGGGCCTTCACGGTCGTGCTGCGCGTGACAAGGAACGGAGCGGTGTAGCGCGCGGAGGATTCCGTGACATCCTCACCCGGGTTGAGCGTGTAGCGGATGATGTCGTCGGGCAACAGGGAGGTGATGGTCACGCGTGGCGGGCCGACGTAGGTCTTCCCGTCGCCGCCGTTGTCAAACGACAAAAGGTCTCCGCTGAGGGAAATGACCGGACGCTCGGCAATGGGGGACTCCGTCACGGTATAGGACGCGAAGGTGATCTGCGACGGGTTCTGGCGAAAGGCAAAGGCACGGGCCTTGATGTGTGTGCTGCGCGTGAAACGCAGCGGGGACCCCGAATATTTATTGGACGCCTTGGTGGGCACGGAATTTTCGCCAAAAGTGTAATAAATCTCCGCCCCCGGCGTCGATGAGGCCAAGGTGACCTCCACGACATCACGAAACGCCCCACCTGCGGGCGAGAACACGACATCCCCGACAGTATTGGTGTATGTGATGACAAACGTGGCCACTGCGGTGTCGCTGGGAATGCCGGCACCCTTGAAGCCGCGGGCCTTCACCGTCGCGGAGGTTTCAAGGACAAACGGCTCATGGTAAATGGGGGATGCACTCGTCACCTCCGAACCATCAAGTGTGTAGTGAATCACGGCACCTTCGGTGGGGCAGGTAATGGTGACGGTCTGCTCCTGGTCCCGGAATGTGCCGCCGGGGGGGGTGATCACGGGCATTTCCACACTGGGCTTGAATTTGCGATAACCAGCGACAACAGGAAGAGTCAGGTTGATGGTCTTGGCGCAATTTGCCGAGGTCGTGTGGTTTTCGGAGCCATCCGGGTTCAGCTCCGAGACGCCGGTTGGCGCGCCGTTCTGCATGACTTCGGGATTGGAAAAATGCGGAACACGGGTCCCGGCGTAGGACATGATGGTGCCGCTGCCATTGGACATGTGATAGCCGTGCGCGTAATAAAAGATGCCGTTCCCGCCCTGCGCGCGGTCGTGCGCACAGCCAAGATTGTGCCCGACCTCGTGGGCATACGACCAATTCACACTCGGCCCGATGACCGAGAACCCATTTTGCTGCTCCCCCTCCTGGGGATTCTGCATCACCCAGGCAAGGCCGGCGACGCCGGAAGCGGAATTTGTGGCGCGCATGAGGCAGACCAAGTCGGCGCCAAGCTCATCACGCCACGCGTGCACCTCATCCATGACACCGTCGTTCCTCTGGGTGAGGTGCTCCAAATCGGTTCCAAAATCCCCGGACTCGACATAGCCGACCTCCCTCATCCCCACAAGACGGTGCTTCCCGTTGATAAGGCTGTTTTCGTAAACCTTGTTGTTATATTCGATCTCGCCATTCCCGCGGGCCTTTATCCCATCCTCGCCCTGATCTTTTACCTTCGCGGCCGCCGTATAGACAAAAAGGACGTCAATCGTATGGGCCTCATCAACCTCAGCGGCACGAACAGAACCCACCGGGGCAAGGAACAGCGGCAGGAGTGCCGCGAGAAGGGCGGCAAGACCGCCACGGGAGCGCAGACGCCAGAGCGCGGCAACAAAACATCCGGCGGCGGACTGCGGGAGATCTTTACGGAAGGCAAGTGACGTGCGGGACATGGGTTGGGAGAGAATGTTGGAGTGGATGGGCATGGCGGGGGAAAGGGCTGCAGGGCATCCGGAAGCTCAACGCCCCGGGCGACGCATTCAACGCGTCAGACAAAGAAAAGGAAGGCAAAAGAGGCAATCCGCCGGGCGGCTCCAGGCCTTATGGCACTGGGGAACCGGACGGGGGCCTGGGCGCGGTGGAAGGCGGGCGGGCGGGATCAAAAGTGCCGCCACGGGCCGGGTTGCAGTTCCCGCAGGTCGGCATCTTTGAGGGGTCAAGCTGTGCCATGAAAATGTCACTCACCGCCCCGCCCTGCGGGGTGCCGTTGCGAATGTCCAGATAGACGCCAAGGCCGGGGGCATGGATCGCCCCCACGAGGGCATTGTTGACATAGGAAAGCAGTACGTGTCCGCCAAGCGTCTCGCCTTTCACCTTGGCAAAAAAAACACCCTCGTTGGGAAGCGCCTGGGGGCGGAACTCCAAGTTCGTAAGCGTGAGGCTCCCGCCATCGAATGTGGGAAACTCCAGTTCGGCGGGAAGGGCGCCGCCGGCACGAACCCTGTCGCCAAGCGAGCGAATCGTCCCGCTGAGGCGGAGCTTCTCCTCTCTCAACTTGTATGGCTCGCCGACAAGATCCGCCGCCGGGGTGGCATGCAGGCGCTCCGCCGTGATCCTGAGACGGGATGAGCTGGCGGCGATCGGGGCGCCGCTGGCAGTGGTGGCATCAGCCGGGAGGTTGGGGGCGGGGGTTTGCATGGTGTCGAAGGCACTCCGGGCCAGGGTGTCCTTGGGGGGGGCAGGCCTCGCGGCACGCACACCGGATTGCGCCGGCCTCGCGGCCTCAAAGGCGGCAACGCGCTGCTTCCCGGCGGGTTCCACCTTCTTCTCCTCTTGAAACCAGAAACATGTGCCCACGCCGGCCACGGCAACCAAAAGCACCACGACACCCGTCCAAAAAAGGCGTCCGCTTGGGGGCTTCTGCCGGCCTCCATTAGAAGGTGGTTTCGCATTCATCGTGCCCTCAGGGTTCAAGTCCTGCCCCGCCCTGTCAACCCCGCACCCCCTTCCGCCGCCGTTGCGGGTGCGTTACCCAAATACGGCGTCATCGGGCGCACCCGCCCCCGCAAAAAAACGCGGCACCCGTCTCCGGGGCCGCGTCTTTGAACAAAAAACCGGGTTTTTCCGGGCAGGCTTACGCGCCGTAGTTGTCGTTGGGAACGTATTTCCCGAAAGGCGCGACATCCGTGACGCGCGTTTTTCCGGGAATGGCCACCCGCACACCGGGAGCGGTGCCAGGACCAAAGCCATTCAGGTTTTCCGGGAAAAGATTCAAGGAACTCTTGACCACGAAGTTCCACGAAAGACGGCCGCCCGTGTATGCCGACATGCGCCCCATCACGCCAGCCAGCGTGGATTCGGCGACAGTCCTGGCCTCGTTGAGATAGGGGCCTTTGCCGGTGATGGACTCCAGCAAATCAATATGCTCCTGCACATAGCCGTTGATGCCGCCGCCAAACTTCTTCCTGTCCGAGCTGCCATGAAGGCGAAGGGATCCCCCGGAAGAGGACAGCTCCACAACGCCCTTGGTGCCCACAAAACGCTCGCTCACATTGCTCGAGGTGTTGTTGGACTGACGGCAGAAGCTCAAGATGCGCACCCCGTTCGGGTATTCATAATCCACGGAGAAATGGTCAAAGGCATCGCCATATTTCTTCAAGACGCGAACCTGCCGCCCGCCCATGGCGTTGGCGTTGACGGGATTGGCCCCGATGGCCCAGTTGGCGATGTCGATGTTATGGACGTGCTGCTCGACGATGTGATCGCCGCTCAGCCAGGTGAAATAGAGCCAGTTGCGAAGCTGGTATTGAAGGTCCGTGATGTCCGTCCCCCCCCTATGCCACAATTCCCCGCCCATCCAATAGACCTGGCCGGAGACAATCTCGCCAATCTCGCCATCACGGATGCGCTTGATGGCCTCGACGTAGTGTTTCTGGTGACGACGCTGCGTGCCGGCGACAACCGAAAGCTTCTTCTGCGCGGCAATCTCGCCATCCTTGATGAACTGGGCGACCCCGAAAGGATCCACGGCCACAGCCTTCTCCGCAAAAACATGCACGCCCTTTTCGACGGCAGCCTTGAAATGCTGGGGGCGGTAGCCCGGAGGCGCGGTCAGGATGACAACATCCACGCCCGTCTCGAGAACCTTGAGATGGTTGTCCAAACCGTCAAAAATGCGCTCGGCGGGGACGCCCCTCCTCTCGCCAAGCCCCTTGGCGGATTTCATGAAAGCGTCGCCCACCGCCCAAATTTGAACGGGAATCTTGGACAATTTGGAGGCTTCGAGGATATCCGCCACCGCCCCGCTGCCACGACCGCCCGCGCCGATGACGCCGACCTTGAGGGGCTTGGAATCGCCAGCGGCGAAGACGTTGACGGGAAGGCCCGACAGGAGCGGGAGGCTGGCGGCGGCGGCGCAGTTCGCAATGAAACTGCGGCGGGACGCCCCGCCAAGTGTGATGATGCTTTGAGACATGATATGAGGTTGGTGGGTTGAAGGGTGAAGCCTGCGGAGACATCCGCCCCCCGGGGCGGTTCCCGCAAACAACACAAAAAACGAGGCCCCCCGATCCGGCAAAGGACGGGAGGCCATGGGAAAACCATCCGCAAAAGGTGGGGTGGAAGACCGGACTCGAACCGGCGACCCCCAGAATCACAATCTGGTGCTCTAACCAACTGAGCTACGTCCACCATCAAACATTGATCTTTGGACAGCGAAAGAAACGTGCCGGCGGAGTCAAGCGGATTCCGGGGCAGAGGCGGCGTCAACACATGCCCCGCCCCGACCGGGATCAGAAGGCGGCGGGGAATCCGCCAGAAGCCTGCGGAAATTCATGGCGGGCAACGCAGCCCACCCTTCCGTGCCGCGCCGGGCCGGAACTTCCCCTGCGCGGGCCTTTCTCCAATTTTCATGCACTCCCTCCGCCCCACGCACTCCGCACCCTTCGCACTCACCGCCGCCGCGCTCTGCCTCGCGCCCGCGCTCACCCCCATGTCCGCCATGGCCGGTGAGCACCAGGAAACGGGCGGAATCGTGGCCACGCACGATCCCGCGCACATCCACCGCGCCACAGCCGCCGAAACGGTCGGCCCCGGCCCGGACCGAAAGCCCGTCGCCAACCTGCGCGGCGGCCCGCTCGGCATCGAGCGCACCGCGTCGGCATTCGGGCGCCCCCTGCCCTACCAATCCCCGAAAGGCAAACCCGGCCAGCCCGTCTGGCTCCGCGTTGACCTTGGCAAGCCCCACCCCATCGAGGCCGTGAAGCTCTACCCATTCTGGCACGAGCCAAGGCAGAACGTCGCCAGCCACAGATTCCCGTCCCGATTCAAAATCGAGGCGTCGGACAATCCTGCGTTCCCTGCGGAGGAAACCGTGGTGCTTGCCGACCATCTCTCCAGGCCGCACACCCCGTCCGTGCCGCTGCAAACGGCGACATTCACCCCCGGCGCCGGCCGCCCCCTCCCAACCGCCCGTTATGTCCGCCTCTGCGTGGACGCCCCGCGCCCGTTCTTCCTGTGGCGCTTCGAGGTCATTTCCGGCGGCGAACCCGTCTCCGTGGGCAAATCCTTCCACGATTCCGGCGTCGGCGACCTCAATGCCGCCTTCCAGAAACTCCCCGCCGCCACGCGCCGCATAAACACGGAGACCGTCCACACCGACATCTCCCTCCACCCGCTCGCCCGCCCACGCCGCCCGGATGGCGAAGGCGTCGTCTTCGACCACCCCGAGCAAGTCACCGATTCCTCGACGTGGAAACCCGCCGGCGGCTTCCTCCGCACCCCGCGCCACAGCGTCGTCCTCGGTGAGGGCGTCTTCAAAAGCACCTTCGAACGCAACATCGGCTACCTGCTTGATTCCTATGAGACGGAGGCCCTTGTCTACAACCACCTCGTCCGCGACAACCCAAACGCCGTCCCGCCCCCCAAAAAGGGCTTTTCCAAGGGTGATTTTTGGACGGACACCCTCAGCGGCTCCAACGCCGCGCGCTACCTCATGGGAGCCGGAAACACGCTCCGGTGGCTGGACGCCGGCATGGACGGGAAAACGCCGGACGCCGCGGCCCCGGACTCCGCCACACACCCCGGCCACCCGCGCGAGACGGACACCAGAAGGTTGCGCGCCCGCCTCGACACAATCGTGGACACGATTGAAAAATGCACCCGCCCCGACGGCTACTCCTACGCATTCCCCGAGCAACGCATCCTCTCCCCGGACCAGGACGCCTACACCCGCTCATGGCACACCCAGGGCCTCATCGAGGCCGGCCACGCCGGGAACCCCAAGGCATGGAGCCTCGTCCGCCGCCAGGGTGACTGGTTCAACACCTGCCCCTATCTCCCGGAACTCTTCCGCCGCATCAAGCTCGGCAACCAGGGCACCATCGCCAACTCCCGCACCTACGTGGACACACCCATCGGCGTGCCCGGCGACATCCAGGTCATCCAGCGCTACTTCCAACCCCGCTTCTGGCTCGACCAGCTCCTCGCCAGGGACCCGGCCGGCATCTGGCAGTTTCCCTACGAACGCACGCACAGCTACCTCATCGCGACACTCTGGAGCTACATGGACGCCCACCAGGCCACCGGCGACCCGCTTTACATCAAGGCGATGAACGGCGCCTGGGAGATCATCCACGACCACTTCCTCCACCCCGGCGGCAGCCTCAGCATCTCCGAGTCCTTCGCCATGCCATTCCAGCAATACCCGGCCGGCTCGCGCCTCCTGCGCGCCTCGACGGGCGAGACATGCGGCAACGCATTTTGGATAAATTTCAATCAAAAGCACCGCCTCCTCCGCCCCGGTGACGACGCGGAGAAATACGTCACCCAAATCGAAAAAAGCCTCTACAACGTCCTCATCGCCGCCCAGGCCCCCAACGGGGACATCCGCTACCACGCGCGCCTCATCGGGCGCAAAGGCGGCGCAACCCGAAACAACACTTGCTGCGAAGGCCAGGGCACCCGCATCTACGGCGCCCTGCCCGAGTTCATCTACACCCTTCGGACCGACCCGTCAAAAGCCAGGTGGACCAAGGCCCGCGACGGCCTGGAACAGGAATCCAACGAGGCGACGGGCGTCCACGTGGACCTGTTTCAAAATTCAACCATCTCCTGGCACAACAACGGCACCCGCTTCACCCTCACGCAAAAGACAGGTTTTCCCGAAAGCCCCGGCGTGACGCTCACAATCGCCAGCAGCCCCCAAGGAAAAAGCGAAGCGCCCCCGAGGGCCGCCATCCACATCCGCATCCCGTCCTGGGCGTCCGCCCCCGTGGACATCACCCTCAACGGCGCCAAGTTCGCCACAGGCCTCCCAGGCAGCTATGTCACCATCGACCGCGGGTGGGACGCCGCGGGCGAAACCCTGGCGTTCACACTTCCGATGGCCTTCAAGCTCACCAAGTACGCAGGCACCGAGCCAGGGTTCGCGGGCGCGCCGGCCTATGCGCTGGAGTACGGCCCATTGCTGATGGCGGCCACCGGGAAAGCCGTCCGGCAGGATGGCACGCTCCAGCTCCCCCTTGATTCCGCCGAGCTGATCGCAAAACTTGAACCCGATCCCGCCGCCCCCCTGCACTTCTCGATAAAAGGCATTCCCGACGTCCAGTTCCGCCCCTATTACAAGCTCGACCAGGAAACCTTCACCACCCACCCGTTTTTCCAAAAATAAATCCCGGACAACCGGGAACGGGCAACGGGCGTGACGGCCGGAAGCGGCGCAAGCCGCCGGCGCGGGCCATGCCCGCCGGCCGTCCCGCGCAAATTGCCCCCGAGCCGCCACATGAACCCTGACTGGATGCAAACACTCGTGCGCTGCCTGCTGCCGGACTGGCACACAGGCTCCTCGCTCGTCCCCGCGCTCCTTGTCGGCCTGCACATGCTGCGCCAAAACCGCGCCCGCGGGAAAATCGCGACATGGATGCTTTGCATCCTCCTCTTCCCGATTCTGGGCACGCTCTCCTACCTGCTCTTCGCCGGACGCAAACTCTCCCGGACGACCCGCCTGCGGAAAATCATCAACAGGATCGCCAGCGAGCTTGGCGCCCCCGGCACGCCTCCCCCGCCCCAGCCCGGCATGGACGCCGCCGCCACCCCCCCCGCCACAACGGACATCCCCACGCCGCCGGAAACCCTCGGCGGGAACGCCATCACCCTGCTCGCCGACGAGGACGGCACCTCGACCTACAACGCCCTGCTGCGCGAGATCGCCGCCGCGCGCCAGACCATCCACATCACCACCTACATCCTTGGCAGGGACATCGTGGGCCGCGAGATCATCGCCGCCCTCGCCCGGCGCGCCAGGGACGGCGTCCGCGTGCGCCTCCTGGTGGACGCGCTGGGGAGTTTCGGCGCGAAATGGGGCCTGTGCGCCCCGCTGGAGCAGGCCGGGGGGCACGTGCGGCGCTTCATGCCGGTGCTCCCGCTGCCACGCCACTGGCGCGGCTCCGCCAACCTGCGCAACCACCGGAAGATCGCCATATTCGACGGCCAGCGCGCCATCATCGGCGGCCAGAATTTAGCCATCGACTACATCGGCCCCGCCCCGCGCGCCAGCCGTTACCGCGACTTCAGCGCCCTCGTCGAAGGCCCGTCCGTCGCGGCCCTGACACGCATCTTCCTTGGGGACTGGTGCTTCGCGGCCCGCGAGTCCCCCTCGGACCACCACCAGCTGCTCCGGCACCGCCCGGCGCAGGCCGGCCCCGTCCGCCTCGAGATCATCAGCGGAGGCCCGGACTCCTTTGATGACACCCTCTGGGAGCGCCTCCTTGTCCTCATCCAGGAAAGCCGGAGCCAGATCACGCTTGTCACCCCCTATCTCGTGCCGGACGACGTGCTCCTGCGCGTCCTGCTGCTCAAGATCCGCGCCGGCGTCCACACCCGCCTGATCCTCCCGCGCACCTCCGACCACCCACTGCTGGACCTTGCCCGGCGCCCCTTCCTGCGCGCCCTCCACCACGCCGGGGCCGAGATCCTCCTGCACGACAACCGGATGCTCCACGCCAAGCTGTTCCTCCTCGACAGCGGCACCGCCGTCATCGGCTCCGCCAACCTCGACACGCGCAGCCTGCTCGTGAACTTCGAGGTTGCCGCCATAGTGCATTCGCACGCCGCCATCCGCCCCCTGCGCCTCCTCGCCGACGACCTTGCCGCCCATTCCACACCCCATGCCGGCCCCGGCCTCGAGAGCCGCACCCTGCGCGGGCGCGCCCTCGAGTCGCTGGCCTCCATCCTCGCCCCGTTGCTCTGAGACCACCCGCCCCGCGCGCGCCGCAAGGTTTTCGGGGTTCACGCGCCACAAGCCATCTGCAAGCATGCCCGCCGTGAATGAGAGCATGAGAAAGGTGGGGCGCGCCTCCCCGCGCCCCGGCGCCACGGACTCCCCGGAGACAACAAGGCCGGACGCCCCTCCGGAAGGCGCGCGCGGCGCCAGGATGGTGCTCAACGCCATCCCGGGAATCGGCCCGGTGACATGCCGGCGGCTGCTCGAGGCCTGCGGTGGGGAGGCCGAAAGGATTTTCGGGATGTCGCGAGAGAGCCTCCTCGCCGTGGATGGCGTCGGGCCGGCGGCCGCCGACGCGCTGCTTGGCTGGCGCGACATCTTTGCCCCGGAACGTGAGTTCCAAAAGCTGGCCCGGCTCGAGATGAGCTTCACCATCCCGGAGGACGGCGAAGCCTACCCGGAGTTGCTGCGCGAGATTTACGATCCGCCGCCAGGCCTCTACGCCACGGCCGGATACGCTTGGGGCGCCAGGTGCATCGGCATCGTGGGGAGCCGGCGCCACACGGCCTACGGCGAAAAGATGGCATACGAACTCGCCCGCGAGCTTGCCGCGTCGGGCTGGTGCGTGGTCAGCGGGCTGGCGCGGGGAATAGACACCGCCGCGCACAAGGGCGCGCTGGAGGCGGGCGGCCCGACCGTGGGCGTGCTCGGCTGCGGACCGGACATTGTCTACCCGCCCGAGAACCTCGGACTCTACCGGGAGATCACGGCCAGCGGCGCCGTGCTCAGCGAATTCTGCCTCGGGCGAAAGGCCGACAAGCAGACCTTCCCCATGCGCAACCGCATCATCTCCGGCATGTCCCGCGCCATCGTCGTCGTGGAATCCGACCTCAAGGGCGGCAGCATGATCACGGCGCGTTTCGCGGGGGAGCAGGGGCGCGTCGTCTGCGCCGTGCCGGGGCGGGCCGATCTCGAATCCAGCCGCGGGTGCCACGCCCTCATCCGTGACGGCGCGGCGCTCGTGACTTGCGTGGACGACATCCTCTCCGAGATCGGCGCCATCACGTCCGGCACCACGCAGGGCGAGCTGGCGCTCGGGGAAAGCCCCGCCGCCGCGGTCGCCCGGGCCGCGGCGACCGGCCGCAAGGAGCGGCTTGCCGCCGCCGGGGTCACCCCCGGCAGCGTGGAGGAAAAGATATTAAACGCCCTCTCCGGCGGCATGAGCCTCAGCCTTGACGCCCTCGCCAAGCGCACCGGGATCCCCGTCCCGGCCCTCTCCGCCTCGCTGCTGATGATGGAGCTGAACCGCCTCGTCAGCAAAACGGCCGACAGCGCCTACGAGGCCGCGTAGGGCCGCCACCTCCGCGCCACCTCCCAAGGCGCGCGGGGAAACGGTGGCAGGGCGTCCCCCGCGCGGGAAACGCCCCCGGGGGCGCGCGTCACTTTCTCCTGGGCGGCGGCGTGGAGAAGGCGCTGTTGAAAGGGTTGCCCCCGAAGGATCCCCCGCTTGTGAAAACGCGGGCGGGCGCGTTCGGGTCGTTCGGGGCGAATCCGGAGCGGAAGCCGCCACCGGGGCCTGAACGGCGCGCCGGCGCCGGCCCGGAGCGGTCGCCCGCGGCCTCGCGCACGCCCCTCACCATCTTTTCGGGATTGGTTTTCATGGACAGCGCGACACGCCGGCGGGGGACGTCCACCTCCAGGACGGTCACGCTGACCTTCTGCCCCACCTTCACAACCGCGGCGGGTTCCTTCACAAAATTGTCGCTCAACTGGCTGACGTGGACGAGGCCGTCCTGATGCACCCCGATGTCCACAAACGCGCCAAAGGCGGTGACATTGGTGACAATGCCGGGCAGGCGCATGCCCTCCTTGAGGTCGCCCAGTTCATGGACGCCATCCCTGAACGCGAAAGCCTCGAACTGCTGGCGCGGGTCGCGGCCCGGTTTTTCAAGCTCGCGAAGGATGTCCAGCAGCGTCGGCAGGCCGACATCGCTGGAGACATATTTTTGCGGATCAATGCGGGCGCGCGCCTTGGGGTCGCGCAGGAGCGCCACCAGCTCCACGCCGGCGTCCTCCGCCATGCGCTCAACAAGCGCATAACGCTCGGGGTGGACGGCCGAGGCATCCAACGGGTGCGCCCCGTCGCGCAGGCGCAGGAAGCCGGCGCACTGCTCGAAGGCCTTCGGGCCAAGGCGGGGGACCTTCCGCAGGTCATCCCTGGACTTGAAGGGGCCGTTGGCGTCACGGTGGGCGACAATGTTGGCGGCGATGGTGCCATTGAGGCCGGAGACGTAGCTGAGCAGCTGCTTGGAGGCCGTGTTCAGCTCGACGCCGACACGGTTGACGCAGGAGGTCACGACATCGTCAAGCGACCGCTTCAGCGCGGGCTGGTCCACGTCGTGCTGGTACTGCCCGACGCCGATGCTCTTCGGGTCAAGCTTGACGAGCTCGGCGAGCGGATCCTGAAGGCGGCGCCCGATGGAGACGGCGCCGCGCACGGTGACATCCTTGTCCGGGAACTCCTCGCGGGCGACCTCGGAGGCGGAATAGATGGACGCCCCGGATTCGTTGACGGAGACGACGGCGATCTGGTCGCGGGGCAGCCCAAGCTCCCGCACAAAGGCGTCGGTCTCGCGGCTCGCGGTGCCGTTGCCAATGGCGATGGCCTGCACCTTGTGGGAAAAGCAAAGCGTGCGCACCTTGCGCCCCGCGTCCTCCTTCTGGGCCGCGCTGCCGGCGGTGGGGTAGACGACCGTGTCCTCGAGCAGCTTGCCCTGGGCATCAAGGACGACGAGCTTGCATCCCGTGCGGAAACCGGGGTCGAGGGCGAGCGTGACCTTTTGCCCGAGCGCCGGCGCCATGAGCAGCTCGGAGATGTTGGAGGCAAAAACCTTGATGGCCTGCTCGTCCGCCCGCTTTTTCGACGTCAGGCGCGCCTCCGTCTCAAGCGAGGGCGACAGGAGCCGTTTCCAGGAATCATGCACCGCCTCACGGACCTGCGCGGAGGCGTGCCCGGCGGCGGTCGCAGCGGGGAGGTAGAGGCGCCCGAGGGCCGAAAGCGCGGCCTCCTCCGGGATGGTGATGCGGAAGAAAAGGAAGCCTTCCTTCTCCCCGCGCCGGATGGCGAGCACCCGGTGCGAAGGCGCGGCGGCCAGAGGCTCGCTCCACTCAAAGTAGTCCTTGTACTTGGCCCCCTCCTCCTCCTTGCCCTTGATGACCTCGGAGGAGAGCGTGGCCTCCCTGGCATAAATCTCGCGCACGGCGGCACGCGCGGCGGCATCGTCCGAGACGCGCTCCGCGATGATGTCCCGCGCGCCCGCGAGCGCCGCGGCAACGTCCGGGACATCCTTCTCCTTGGGCGCGGCGGCACCCGTGGCGGATGGGGGGGCGTCGGTTGGGGCCGCCTTCGCGCCCAGGGGGGCGGGATCGGAGCCTCCTTGATCCGCGCCCGACACATACTTCGCGGCCTCGGCCTCGACGAGCGCCTGCGTGGCGCCAAGATTTGCCAGCAGGAAATCCGCCAGCGGCTCCAACCCGCGCTCCCGGGCGATTGTGGCGCGCGTGCGGCGTTTCGGGCGGAACGGCGCGTAAATGTCCTCAAGCCGCGTGAGCGAATCGGCCTCCTCCACGGCCTTCCGCAGCTCCGGCGTAAGGTGCTTGTTTTCCTCCAATGATTTGAGGATGGCGGCACGGCGGGAATCCAGCTCCCGCAACTGCTCAAGGCGGTCGCGAATGGTCGTGATCTGCACCTCGTCCAGCTCCCCCGTGCGTTCCTTGCGGTAACGGGCAATGAAGGGGACCGTGGCCCCCTCGCACAAAAGCTCCCCGACGGCGGCCACACCGCGAACAGGGATGCCGGACTCCTGGGCGATGCGGGCCACGTGGGCGGCATTCAGGGCGCCGGACGCCGCGGGGCCGGACGCCGCGGCGGATGGGGGCATGGCGGCTTCTGGCCGGGAAATACTGGCGTCGCGGACGGCGTCAGGAGTGTTGGCGGTTGCAAATGAAGTTTCTATCATGCCGGATGACGTTTTTGGAAAAACCGGGGAAACTATGCCTTTTGCCGGGCGCGAAAAGCCTCTTTCCTGCCACAATTCTGAAAGCCCCATGGGCACGCGATTGGAGGCGGACGCCACGCCTCCCCGCCCGCCGCGGACCGGAAACCCATCCAAACCGCCCGCGGCGCAAACGCGGCACTTAGGACCTCGGCAATATCCTTATCTCCGGCATGGCCTCCTTGAATTCCGGATCAATGGCATGGCACTGCTCCTTGATGATTCCGCGACGCCGGATGGCGGGTTGCAGGCAGTGGCGCTCAAAATCCTCATGGTTCACTTGCGAGGCATCCGTGATGTGCGGAAACAGCAGCTTGCAATAAGCCGTGGCAATGCGCTTCACAGCTTTCAAGTCACGCAAATCGCTTCGCTCCTCCGACACAATCAACTCGTTCACAAGCGCGCCGTATTCGGAGGCGGTTCTCAAGGCGTGCAGGATTTCCGAGAAATACTCCACGTTCAAAGTCCAGCCGTGCAGCACCATGTTCCTGCCCATGCGCGGCAGCCGCCAGCCCTCGATAAAACCGTGAAAACGGTCAAGCAACGCGGATTCCTTGAATGCGTCCGGAAGGCTCGAAAAATATTTCGGCGACTGCGGCCGGTTCGCTCCCGTCAACGGGAGATTGCCCATCAGCATCATCCCGCATTCGGACAGAAACTCATAATTGTCCACCGTCGCCTTCCCCGATTCCAGATAGGATTTCAAAATGGCCTGCATTTCCGAAGAATCGGTGAAACTGATGGTCTGGATCTCGTCGAAAGTCACAAAATCATAATTCTTCACAATGCCGGGTTGCTGTCTCTGCTTGTCGAAAAACAATTTTGCGCGCGAAACCTTGCCGCCGCTGACCAGCCATCCGTATTTGCTTAAATTGCCGAATACGTAGGACTTGCCCGTCCCCTTCGGCGCAAGCTCGATCATGTTCAAACGCGGCTCCACAAACACAAGAATCCGCGCCAGAAACTCCAATTTCTGCGTCATCCCATCGAATCCATCAGGATTGTATTCCATCGCCGAAAGCAGGACATCGACCCACCCCTCCAAGGAAAAGCGCCGCCTGCACTCCTTGAAATAATCCAGGTCCACCTTGTAGGGACGGAATGGTTTGTATTCGGCGAGTTCGACAACCCCGGTTCCCTTTTCACGATTTCCCGGAGGTGTGTAGATCAATTTGATGACACCCCATTTTTCACCCTCGCAAAGCTCCTCGCGATGCTCGCGCACGACATGATCGGGAATGACCCCCTCGCCGGATTTTATTCCGATATCCGGAATGGAAAAACGCGTCTCTCCACTTCGTATGTCGTGCGAAATGATGAAACGAACAAGCAGGGAGAGTGTCTCGCCTTGCAGGAGACGCCCCTTCACCTCGGTGTTGTTTGCCGGGATGTGCCTGTCGAGAAACGCGCGCAACTTTCCGGCGTCCAAATCGCCGTCTCCATCGATGAATCGCTTCACCAGATAATCCTTCACAAACGACGGCAGGTTGCGCCCGCTGAACGCCGTCTGGTTGTCCGGGTTTTTGAGTATGGCGATGTCAGGAAAAACTTCGCGGATTTTTTGGCTGATGCTGTTCATGAGATGAGGGTCATGGATGTCCTTGATTGAAAATGCCGATCAAAATCAACCACGATGTCGCGTTTCTAAATTCACCACGATGTCGCGGCCGTACTGCAATCCGGCCACCCCGGCGGCAACACGGAGGAGGATTTCCTTCCTGGCGTTGGAGACATTGCTTCCGAACAACCAGCCATCTGGCAGCGTCCTGGAGTCCTTCTCCAGATCCGGCCTTCCGGGATAAAGGTCCGCTTTCGTCCTTGCGATCATCTGACGTTTTCCACGGCGGTCGCGCAATTGCCGTTCCAAATTTTCAAGGAACGAAGGATCCCTCTTTTGAAGCAAACCAAGAATCGCCACAACTGCCTCGGTCGCGTTTGAATAAAAATGGCGTTCTCCTAAAAAAATAAACGCATTACTCCTCTGTGCGGCGCTCCTCGTTCCGGGGGCGCGAGGGAACCCGGAATCATCCCCGATGGATTCATGCGCCGTGGATTCATCCGAATTTTTTTCAAAAACTTCCACCACACCATCCAGCGGTGTTGGAATCGGGAATTCGCCATGTGTCGCGCAACAGCACCTTGGAACCGGGCAATCCACCGTCAATTTATACCGCCAAAGACGTGTCTCCATTTTTCTTCTTTCCCCGGAATCCGGCAGTGGCGAAGACGGCTTCCCGCAACGCGGACACTCCACCTCCGCCCCATCGCGAAGGCGGACGGCGACACGCACTTCGCGGCTCTCGACGTACTCCGCCACATGGCGAACCTCCCACGGTGCCATTATTTCAAAAAGCTTCTGGTAATGTTCGTTGAGTGTGTTCATGGAATCGTAACTTGGGGTGATTTCTTTTTTTAGAATGCGTCGGATGCCCTTCGCCTTCTTGAAAACGACTTGTCGCCGTCCGGTTGGAATAAGGGAGAAAACCCGCGCCGGGAAAAGGGGTGACGCGTCAGCGCGCCGCGAATGGATGCAACATGCTTTTTTCAAAACAAATCCTCCTCCTCAAAGCCGCGCCGGACTGTCGCCACGGGCTGTGTTTGCGGTGCGCCGGACGACGATGTTTCCTCGTCCTTGCGTCGGGAAACCGTCCACGTGGCGGAGGCTTGCCTGGAAATCACAACAAAGGGCACCAGCACCTCCTCGGGCGTGCAGCCACCGTGGACTTCCCGGACGGGTTTTGCGCCAAGCGAAGCATGTTTCAGCGCGACCCGGTAAGACTTTCCCTGTGACTTGGTGAAAATATAATCGCCATCAGACACACCATCAAAATCCACTTCCTCCTCGCGGCCTTCATGGGTGGCGTTTTTTGTATGATTGCGGCCATTCAGCAAACGTGACAAAGCTGTCAAACCGTGGTCGGAGACAATGGCGATCCGCCGCCACTCCGTTTGCGAAAGAATCTCATCCATCAATTCCTGGACAATTTGCAACTCCTTGCAAATTGAAAATGGATGCCTGTAAAAACTCTCGTGCGCAAATTTGTCCAGCGCGTCCCGCTTGATGATTTTTTCGCCATCAAAACAATTGTTTGCGGTCGTACTCGGCAGCCTGGCGGCGGCGATTGACACTTTCTCCGCCTTGAAACGGGAGCCTTTGATTTTCGCCAACATCAGCTGAAGATATTCCGCGCCAACGCCATCAAGCCAGTAAACTTTGTCCAAAGACCCCATTTCTCCGGCCAGCAAGTCATGCGCGGATTTATATTGGGAATGCCAGCGCCAGAACGTCTCCGCCGAGGCGTTTGAAGTTTCCATGAACGTCCTTATCTCCGGCGTGTATGTGTCGCGCAGTTTTGCGATTTTGTAGGCGGTGAAATAATCCGCCATATTCGAATCATCCAAAGGTGACAGATACCCCGCCATTCCGGGATAAAGCACTGCCAATCTTTCCTGCGACAACCTGCCGTCTTTGAACCATTGGATAAATCGCTCGCGCTCGAGGCAGAAACGTCCGGTGCAAAGCCGGAGCGCGGTTTCAAAGTCTTCCGCCGCCATTTTGTCCACGAGTTCGGCAAGCGCGGTTTCGTCGCTCAAGGAAAGCGGCACATTTGGCGGAAATTTCCCAAGAAGCCGCCGCCGCTCCTCCAAAACAGAATCCACCAATTTTCCAGTCGCAACACCCAGCGCGATCCTCCCGAGCAAGGCGCCACCATTGTGCAAATCCACGTCTCGCGCCAGGACCGCGCAGAAATACGGCTGGCTTGTCTGAAGCATTTCGATCGCGGCGTTCTTGAGCAGCCAGCGATCAAAATCGCCCCTTTCCGGCTTCAGCCAATTTTCAATCACCGTGTCCGCCGTCAATTTTTGGATGTTGAATCGCTCCGCGACAAATTGCTGGAAACTTCGCCGGGCTTTCCAGTCATTTTCCAGGAGCAGCCGCCGCCAGCAGGCATCCTCCACGGCTTTGTATTCAAACGGGAAAGTGACACCGATGACCTTCCCAAAGAAATCATGGACATTTTCAATTTTTGTTATCTGAAAAATATTGTCCGGTCGCGCGTTTTCATAATGGGCGTTGAGCACTTCCGAGGAAAAAAACGCCCGGTCCGCAGACCCATGGTTTTTCCAAAAGCACAACCATTCGTAAAACGATTTCTGGCAATCAAATCCATCCGGCAAATCAAAGGCGCCCGCGTCCTTCGCGGCCGGAAGCAGGAAGATTTTCACCGGGCCGGCGCCAGCATCGAAGGTGATTTCGTTTTCAATAACGTCGCCATCAAGGACAGGGCTGACACGGAATGTGGCGGCGGCGCCATTGCCAACCGCCCACACCGGCGGGCTTTCCCTGATTCTCAAAAAGTGCGTCAAAAAATCCTCGAAACGCTGACGCAGGCCGATGAGAGGAATGTAAATGCGGGAAGCAGAGGCACTGGCTTTCTCCAACAAGGCCACATCATGGAGAAAAGCGCGAAACTTGTGCGTGTCGTAAAAGCGGATGATCTCCGAACACGGTGAGATAACTTTGTAGAGCGGTGATTTGTCGCCATCTTCTCCGGACGCGAGTCCTGGAGCACTCCCGTTTCGTCTCAAGACAGAGCGCACCTCGTCCCCCGAAATCCAGCGGTCGCGGTCATCGCTGGATTCAAGGAATTTTTCCAAATCCGCCGTCGCGATGCCCGCCGCCTTGGCGCGTTCGACGAATTGTTGGAAAACACAAAAATCATCCAGCAATATGAAGCGCACCGGATAACGCCACGCCAGAAAGTCACCCGGCGTTTTGTCCGCCTCCAGTGTGGTGAACAGATCATCAAGCGTGGCGTGCGGTTTTATCTTTTCGTAGGGTGTCATTCGAGACTGCTTTCTATCACATCGGCGGTGGCGGGAAATTTCTCCAACACGCATGCCAACGTCTCCCGCATTTTGTCCACATTGCTGGCGGACATGATTTTTTTCCGCACACTGCCAAGACGTTCCGGCGAAAGCGGTGGTGATGGCATCCGCGTCGGCGGCAGCGCTTGCGGTTGTTGCGGTGGGACCGGTTGTTGCGGCGGTGGTGGGATTTGTTTCTTGATGTAGAAACTTTTCACCTTGTCCTTCACGTCCTGCTCCCTCCACGTTCCAACGGAATCCTGCAACTCGCGCGAAAGAAACTCGTTCAACTCGCCAAGCCATTCGTCGCGCAGTTGCACGTCCTCGATGGTTTTAAGGAAGCTCGCGAAACCCGATTCAAAGGCGTCGGTTTTGCGAACAACCTCACCGATGTCGTATTCATTTTCTTTCAGTGACTCGAGCAGGGTCTCCACGGCGCCTTGCGGTGTTTCCTCGCGCTCGACCAGTTCAATGATGCCGGTGATTCCACGCCGGACGGCCTCGTTCAGACCCGCGTATTTCAAACACCACAAGGGTTTTTTCGATTTCGTTTTGCAGAATCCTATGATTCCCCAACGGACGTTTTTAATACTCGTCAAATCCAACATGCCGGGTATTTTTTCCAATTCAAACAAGCGGACGAGCACGACCCTCAAATCACGCTCGGCTTTTGTGCCGAATCGAACATTCAAGGTGGGATCGGGAGCGCTGTTTTCTTTTTTCCAGAACTTGAAAACAGCCTCAACCTTGTCACGCAAATCCACGTCGGAAACCGTGGTTCCGACGTCGGCGTTGTTAAACTCGCCAATGTATTTTCGCAACGCGAAACCCAGCGCTGCCATGTTCGGAAAATTGCCATACAAACCGAATGGCGCCATCGTCAACGGTTGCAATTCAACGCCAAGATAAAAACCTCCCGGATGCCGCTCGCGCGCCCTCTTGATCAACTCGTCCACTTTTTCCTGAATTTGCACGAGTGGATGATTGGAAGGGGCGCCCTGTTTCAATTGCAATTTTTCGTCCACAACGAAATCGCCGTTTCCGTCGCGCAGAAGGTCTCTCGCCGGCAAATACTGCCCCTTGAACTCCGCCTCCGCCGCGTCCCGGGTTTGCTTCAAAATCATGATCTCCACCGCTTTCTTTGAAATTTGCTCCTTCCAGAAAGTCATCGGCGCCGTCAACAACCCCTTGATGGCCTCCACGCCAGCGGGGAAGACCTGGCGTCCGATGTGATCGTTGATGTATCCGGCAAGCTGGGCGTAAGTTGTGTTGTGTTCGATCTCGCGAAAACAGAGGTTGATGGTGTTGCTTTTTATGCGGTTCGTCCAGTTTTCGAGTAGTTGCGACGCCCTTTTTGCATTCGCCGACGACTGGTCGGAAAGACTGTGCCGCCGGGCGACCTCCTGCGTGGCGACATAACTGATGAAGCGGTCCCACTGCACGCCGTCGTTGTCGAGCGCGGAGTTGACGACCACGAACAAAACGTCCTTGTAATCCTCGCTTTTCGCAAGCAAGCGGACAAGGTTTTTCGCGGCACACTGCTCTTCCTCCCTCACCGACAGGAACAACGCGATGTGCAAAGAGGATCCGGTTTTGAAACTCTGTTTCAAGCGGCTTTTGACCAGCGTTTCGTCATAGGCACAGGAGAGGAAGACGAGTTCGGCTTTGCGAACAAGGGTGTCACTGCCGAGGAAACGGGCCACCGATTCCTGATGACTTTTCTCAAAACCCAGCACCTTCGCGGCATCAGGTTTTCCAGCATTGGAAAAGCTCGTTGCCTGCCGGCGCTTTTCCTCGTTCAATTCTTTTGGCGGCAACGCGGAATACTCGATGATGTAGTTGTCCAGCGGGTCTTTCTGGATGATTTGATTGTGGTTGAACCAATTCAAAATCGACTCCATCTCCCCCGCCCACGGTTCGCCCTCAAAGAGGCGCGAAATATTGCCCTGCGAGGGTGTCACGATTTCGTTGTCGTAGGTGTTGCGCAGGGCGTTGAGCAACAAGGCGCCTTTGAAGACTTTTGCATAATGGACGCCTTTTTCCTCCACCCTTCGAATGTGCAGATTAAAGGTCTCGGTGACGACGCCGTATTTGCTCGCGTCATTCTCAAAACTTTCACGAAAAAAGTCCCACAAATGATCCGCCGTCAAAAGCGCGCCATTCACCTCCGCGTCAGTCTTTTTGACAAAATCAACGAAGCCACCGTTTTCCTCATAAATGAAATTGAACACGCTACGGTTCGCCGACCCGATGTGACTTGAAATTGCCGAGCAAAGCGACGCCGTGTAGGGGTGCAGCGGGAAGAGTTTGAGTATGTCCTCCTTCGCCTCCGTTGTATCATTGACCGTCAAATGCTTGCGGATTAGTTCAGCAAAAGTGGCACGCCGTTCACCAAAAATCCGTTCGTATTCCGTTTCGTCCTTCACCTTCAAGGTCGCCGCCATAAGGCGATAGGTTGTGTTCGCCTCCATGCGATATTGGATGATGTGGAAACGGTCGTTCATCTTGCGAATATCCTCGCCACGGTCGCCATGGGCCGTTGAGGACCTGTGACTGATGAGGTGCAGATAAACATTCTGTTTTTCCGACAACTCCGCGATATTTTGCAGCATGTTTGTCAGTCCACTGCTGATGATGTCCATGACGGATGTAAACTCGTCCCAAAGAATAATCAGCCCGTCGGCGATTCCCTTTTCGCGGATGTCCTTTTCCACCTCGGAGAGCCACTTGCCTGGATTTCCTGAAGTCAGGTGGAAGCTGTAATCCGCCAGGGCATCCTCCAATTCCAGATACAACTCGATGTCACAGGCCCTTAGTTTTTTGATGACATCCTCCTTTGTCTTCGCAATGGCACGAAGTTTCGGCTTGTGGGGCAAAATCTCCTCCAATTTCAACAGGGGATTTTTTTCGATTTCCGAAATCGCATTTTCAAAATCGGAATTTACGGCGATTTGAGCGGCCCCTTTCACGTTGCGCAAGGCCTCCTTCACCGTCCGCTCCAACTCCAACCTGAAAGTGCGTGTGTCGTGAATGCCGCCGACGCCTTTCAGCACGACAGGAAACAGGCGTTTGCCTCGCCGCAGCGCCTCCAATTTCGCCGCCACCTCCGGCTTTTCGATGCGCAGGCGAACGTATTCGGCGATGTCCGCCCAATCGTCGCAAAGCAGGTGCCGGATGACACTGCTGGCGTGGCTTTTGCCGGTGCCAAACGTGCCCTGCACCCAGAACGATTTGCGTTTGCCGGGTTGGGCGCTGCTCACGCTTTCAAGCACTCTTTCCAACAAATCGTAAAACTGTGGCGTCGGGACAAACTGTTTCCAGTAGTTCTCGGACTCGTTGGCGAGGTCAACGACGGGAAGAAAATATTCCGCGTCCTGGACGGTGATGATGTCAGCGTATTTTTTCACAGTTAAAACAGGGGTTGTTGTTGCGAGTGTGATTGTTAAAGATTGTCTTCGGTTGGTTGCTAAAAGAGCAGTTCCAGCACCTCGGTGGCGGTGAGGTCCTCGCGGAGTTTGATGTTGTCGAGTCCCATGTTGAGATCGGCGTCGAGGACGCGGTTTTTTTCCTCTTTCAAGGTGCGCAACGCGGTCTCAAATGCGTAGCGTGAAATGCCGAACTGCCTGTAAATTCCGGATTTCTGCGTAGCGCCGTAAAATTCACCAACGGTCAAATTATGCCGCCCGTTTTTCTCCGCGTAACGGTAAAGCGAATAGGCGATGGCGGGGAGGGATGGCCTTTCATAAGCCAATTTCCTGACAAAAGTTTTTTGTCCCTCGTGCTCATGAAGTCCTATTTTCAGAACTTCCCCGAGCGGACTTTCCTTGAACATATTCGTAAGCGCCTCGAGCGCGTTTTGCAAAGTGCGCTCTTTGTAAGCGCCCTCAAAGTGGTTTCCGAGTAATATTAGCAACTCCGGTTTTGAAATTCGCGTCCCCCACGCGATGTTTTCCACATACCATTTGGCAACGGCGGAGTTTTCCGAGATGTTTATCCAGATGATCTCCCAAACCCTGATCTCGTTCCTGACGAAGCGGGCGGCGAGAAGGGCGCCAAGCCGGCTTGTTTTTTTATTCTCGCGATTAAGAATTTCCGCCTCGCGCAACCAGCAGGTCAACGGCGGAATCTGCTTCTTTGGGTTGAGGCCATGCTCCCCGGTTTCAAAGAAGGTTTCCGGTGTCGCGCAAAATTTGGAAAGCCATGCTCCGCGCAATCCAAATCCGGCGTACCTGTCTATGCTTGTTTGCTTGTCGTTCATATGTTTTGTCCCTTCAGGAGTGTTCTGTGATTTGGCTGAAACGCATCCCTTCTCGGTGAAATCAAGGCACCTTTGACAGTGGATGCACTTCCTGTCATCAATGGCGACAACCGGAACAACGGACAATGCGCCGGCCGGGCATTCGACTTCACAAACTTCGCAATGGACACAATACGTTGCCTTGTACAAGACCCGCCGCAGATGACTTTGAAATGAAATGTCCCCGCCGGCGTTTGGAACGCGAAATGTCACACCGCCACCGTTTTTGATGATCTGGAATGAGTAGATTTTCTTGTGATAATTGATTTCTCCAACGGTCTCACCGCCAGCGGCGCCGGTGAGGCGAAAGATGCCGAGCGTTTTCATCCATTCCAAAATATTTTCGCGAGGGGAGCTGAGGTTGGCGATGAAGTCCGGTGACAGTGTGATGAATTCAAGCCAGCTGCCGTCGCCTGAATTGCTTTTCCCGCCGGCGCGAAGTTTCCACGAACCCTCTTTTATATAAACATCCTTGTCGCGAACATTGGGGATTGTTTTTTCAATGGCGCCGATGAATTTTTCAATGCTGGCGGGATAGGTTTGTTTGACAATTTGCTCCGACCATGCGTTTGAGAACGGACAAATGGAACAGCCGACACGGGAAAGTCCGTTTCTATAACCCTGGTTGATCGGAAGTTTCCGTTCAAAGAGGTAAAGATAGATTTCCGTGGAGTTCCAATGAAGAATAGGGCGGGCGTTGACGACGTTGTTGTGTTTAACGCCTTTTCCAATGCGTCCGTAGCCGGAGCGGCGCTGGCTTTCCTAGGCGCGCGACCCCTCAAAAGTCAGGACGTGCGGCTGGCGTCCCTCGCCAAAAATTTCTTTCAACTCCCTATACAGCGGCGCCGTTTTCATGACACCGCAACACCAGCGATGCATGCGGCTTGGCGACCCCATTTTGTCCCAGTAATACAGGACGTCCTGGTGGTTTTTGGAAAGGTGGAATTGGAGGGAGGGATGGCGTTGTTTGTAGAATTGTCTTGTGAGTTCCCAAGTGTCGAGCGAGGGCGGGATTTCGTAGCCGGTGTCGGAGTAGATGACGCGAAAGGCGTCGGGCGGGACGGCGCGCGTCACCAAGTCGAGCACGACCTGCGAGTCCTTGCCGCCGGAAAACGAGGCGATGAACATCTCCGTGCGCGTGGAAAGCACGGTTTGCTTGCCAAGTGACTCCGCCGTGGCGAGCGGCATGACATCAAAACTATCGCAATCCTCCTTGATGATGGCATGGGGCTTTTTTTCACGTTTCTCGAATTCACTGCGCATCCGCTCGAAGTCGAGGGTGGCATTCATGCCGGAGGTCTCGCGAAGTTTTTTCAACCTGCCATATTTGCGCCACGTGTTGTGGATGAACTCCATCGCCTCGTATTCGAGCAGGAACATCAAGCCGGCGTTAAGACTGCGAAGGGCGTCGAGGTCGATGGGGGCGAGGGTGAAGGTGGCGCTTTCCCCCGTTTTGGAGTGCGGCGGGTTCTTGACGTTCCCCGGATCGCCCCTGCCGTGGAAAATGAGCGCGGGGGCGTCGTAGATATTGCCGCCGCGTGCCTCGAGGACGAGTTCTCCATTATGAAAATACTGCCGCTGGCAGGCCCAGAGCAACGGCTCCTCGCAATGCGGATAACGCCAGCCGTGCCTGTTGAGGCCAAGCAGGTCAAGTTCCTCCCAAAAGACGGGGCGCGGCGCGATGGCCAAAACCTCGGCCTCCGGCGCGGTTTCGCACAAGCGCACAAGGTTGCGCGCCTTGTCCCATGTGACCTTAAACACCCTGGCGCCCTCCGCGCGCGGACGGCAGCGCCAAAATCAGCGCATATTCACGCCAATTTATTTCACAACCACCTGAAAATGATGGAGTTGCGCAATATCGGGGTGGGGGGGGGGGGGGCGCGTCCGGTTTTAGTATAATTGGTTAACATGGGGGGGAGGTGGGGGGCGCGCGGGGGG
>JAIRPL010000008.1 GCA_031256995.1 Puniceicoccales bacterium | reverse complement strand
CATCTCTTCGTCCACCCGGATCACCCCGCCGGGCATGGCTTGGTTGTCCACGGCTGCTTCGCCGCTTTCCTTGGTTTTTTCGGGATTTTGGTTCATCGGGGTTGATTCCCCCTCACTCTCATGGCCTTAAAAAATCTGCGCAAGATTCCGGACGTTATCGTCTGTCAGCCCAGTACTCTCACAAGGAACCTAACCCAAAACACGTGCAACCACCATGATGACTGCGGACTGCATCCCGCACTGGACATCCCTATCAATACAGAACGCACCCATCCGCCAGACAGAAAAGCCCGTTGGCGGAAGGGTGCGTCCCTAAATAAAAATCCTACGAGGCAGAGGGAGCGGACGCTTCAGCCGCAGCAGTCTCCGCAGCAGCAGCCTTCCGTCCGGCAGTTTTTTTGACGCGGGCGGGCTTGGCCGCTTTTTTATTTTTATCGTACCCCTTGTCATCGGCTTTAACAAGTTCGATGAGGGCGGTCTCGGCGGCATCGCCAATGCGGGCGCCGAGCTTATAGATCCGGGTGTATCCCCCCTCGCGCTGGAGAAACTCACTTGCGCGTTCAACAAAAAGCTTCTTCGCGGCCTCAACATCGTGGATCTTGGCGATCGCAAGACGCCGATAATGCACCTTCAGGGCTTTGTCATCCGAGAGTGCCGCTTTTTTGGCGTAGGTAATGATCTTCTCGGCATAAGGCCGAAGCGCCTTTGCCTTGGTAAGCGTGGTTTGGATGCGTCCATGCGTAAATAAGGCTGTGGCAAGAGAGGCCATGAGAGCTTCGCGATGAGCGCGTTTGACGCCGAGTTGGAATTTGTGTTTGCGGTGACGCATGAGTCGTAAAGATGGATTGTGTGCGGTTTATGTGTGTTTTTTCTGCCGTGGTGGTTTGCAGCGACTTGGATGCTTCGATTAGTTGGCGCCATCGAGAAGACGCTCGTCTATCTGCATGCCAAGCGAGAGGCCAAGCTGTTCCAGCTTTTGCTTGATTTCAGTAAGCGATTTCTTGCCAAAGTTGCGGTATTTGAGCATCTCATTCTCGCTTTTTGTGGCGAGTACGCCGACCGTGGTGATGTTGGCGTTGTTGAGGCAATTGGCGGCACGAACCGAAAGCTCGATTTCGTTGACAGACATATTGAGAAGCTTGCGGAGGCGATTCTTTTCCTCGCTAACCTCCTCGCCTTCAGCATCAAATTCAATATCGTTGCTGATTGAGACATTCCCGGAGAAGATCTTGATGTGATGCTGGAGAATTACCCCGGCTTCACGCAAGGCCTCGTCTGGAGTGATGCGGCCGTCCGTCCAGATTTCAAGCACCAGCTTATCGTAGTCTGTCATCTGTCCAACGCGGGTGCTCTCAACGGAGTACTTGACGAGCGTGACCGGGCTAAAGAGCGAATCCACAGGAATCACGCCAATGACCTGGTCCGCCGCTTTATTTTCGTCAGCCGCATTCCAGGAACGTCCGACCTTGACATCAATTTCGGCACGAAAAGACCCTTTTTTGCTCAACGTGCAAATGAGCTGGTCCTTGTTGACAATATCAAGGTCGGAAACAAGCTCAATGTCCGCTGCGGTAACAGGCCCCTCACGATCCTTGACGTCGATTTCAACCTTGAATTCCTGACGTTTATGGGCCTTGAAAAGCACCTTTTTAAGATTCAAGACGATATCGGTGACATCCTCGACAACTCCGTCGATGGATTGGAATTCGTGTTGTACGCTGTTGATCTTGACGGAACTTACGGCCGCGCCCTCAATGGAACTCAGGAGAACACGGCGCAGAGAGTTTCCAACGGTATGCCCGTAGCCAGTCTCAAAGGGTTCGGCGATAAATTTTCCGTATGTGGGATTGGAGACGTTCTCGTCTTTCTTGAGGGCCTTTGGGAGTTCAAATTTTCCGAGTCGTTTTGGCATGTTGTTGCTCTCCTATGAGTATTGTTCGTGGTAAGGGCAATCCGGTGGATTACCTGCTGTAAAATTCAACGATAAGCTGAACATTTATTTCGGAAGGGAGCTCTTCGGCGGCAGGAAGGCGATTGACGCTGCCTTTAAGGGCCGTGGTCTCAAGTGTCAGCCAGGCAGGAACAACGCGTTGCTGATTTTCCTCCGTGCCACGCGTGGCAAGCTGGCGGGAAGAGGTGCGGGAACGAATCTCAATGACGTCTCCAGCGCCAAGGACGTAGCTGGGGATGTCAACCTTGTGTCCGTTGACGGTGATATGGCCATGGCCGACAAGCTGCCTGGCCGCGCGTCGCGTGCGGGCGAAACCGAGAAGGTAAACCACGTTATCCAAGCGGGTATGGAGAAGGCGGAGAAAATTCTCACCCGTAACCCCCGCCTGACGTTTGGCTTGAAGGAAAACGAGATAAAACTGTTTCTCGTTCAGGCCGTACATGAAGCGGAGTTTTTGCTTCTCATTGAGACCTGTTCCATATTCCGAAACTTTGGTCCGCTTCGTGGGGCCATGAATTCCTGGCGGATACGGCTTGTGCTCCTCGGCTTTGGAAACCGGGAAAAGATTCTGGCCAAAACGGCGGTTGATTTTGCTGGTGGGTCCTGTGTAGCGGGACATTTTGGTATTGTGTGGTTGTTGGTATGGCTGGCTGTTGAAACTGCCACCCGGCTTGCCATCACCGGATGGGGGAGGAGGGATTTTACGTTTTCGTTTTGTTTCTCTGACAAGGCCCGGCTTGATCAGCCGGAATTTTTCAACCCAAGAAGGAAATCACCCTCCCAGATCAAACGATTTATCTCGTCTTGCAAAAAAGAAAAGCAAACGCCCAAATGATGATGGATTAGACGCGGCGGCGCTTGGGGGGCCGGCATCCATTGTGAGGAACGGGGGTCGCATCCAGAATGCTGGTGACGTTAAGACCAAGGTTTTGAAGCGCACGAATGGCGCTATCGCGCCCCATGCCAGGGCCTTTGATTTTGACCGAGACATCCTTCATGCCGTGGGACATGGCAACGCGTCCGGCTTCCTGACAGACGACTTGCGCGGCGTAGGCGGTGGATTTGCGCGAGCCTCGAAAATTATGCCGACCAGCGGTGCTCCAAGAGATGACATTGCCAGCGACATCCGTAAAGGTGACCTTGGTGTTGTTGAAGGTGGCAAGAACGTGGCAGACCCCTGCGGTGATGTTTTTGGAACCCTTGGCCTTGCGAACCTTGATTTCTTCAAGTCCCTCGGAGAGAAGATCTTTTGCGGTGATTTCCTTCTTTTCCAAAGGCGTGGCGGCGTCTGTTGCGGCATTCTTTTCCACCTTGGAAGCCTTGGGTGTTTTTGCCTTTTTGGGCACAGGAATCGCGCTTGTTTCGGGCACAGAAACTACGGGCGTCGTGTTGGTCTCTTCGGACATGGCTTGTGGTATTTTATGATTAAATTCGTTGTTCTCAGAGGATTACGCGGACTTCTTCTGCGCGCCAATGGTCTTGCGGGCGCCCTTGCGGGTGCGCGCGTTGGTTCGCGTGCGCTGGCCCCGAACGGGGAGGCCGCGGAAATGGCGAAGCCCGCGGTAGCACTTGACCGCCTGAAGGCGTTTGAGGTTTTGGCTGATTTCGCGGCGAAGGTCTCCCTCGCAACGATAGCCACGCTCGACAATATAGCCCACAATCTTATTGAGCTGCTCCTCCGTGAGTTCGGAGGCTCGAAGAGAAGTGTCGAGGTTCAATGCCGCCACGATTTCGGAAGCCCGCGCGGGTCCGATGCCGTAGATGTAGCGGAGCGAGTATTCGACGCGCTTGTTATTAGGAATATCAACACCGAGGAGGCGTGGCATAGTTTTCTTGTGTGAGGTTGTTAATGTTGTTTGTTCGTAGTTTGTTACGTTTTTGCGTAAAAGAGACAAGCAGAAGGGACTGATGTCAGGGAATGACTGTAAGAATTTCCGGGTCCCCTTCTGTGATCAGGACAGTGTGTTCGTAATGGGCGGAGGGCTTGCGGTCTCGGGAAACGACCGTCCAACCGTCATCAAGAAGCGTGACCGCCCCGGTGCCAAGATTGATCATTGGCTCAATGGCAAGCACCATGCCCGGCTTGAGCAACGCCCCGGTGCCGGCGGCACCAAGACAAGGAACTTGAGGATCCTCGTGCATTTTACGCCCAATTCCATGCCCGACATAGTCCTCGACAATGCCGTAGTTGCCGAATCTGACATGTTTTTCGATGGCGTGTGAAATGTCATGAACCCGGTTTCCAGCGCGCGCCTGTTCAATTCCGTGGTAGAGTGCCTCTCTTGTGGTCGCGCACAAGGCGCGGACCTCCTCGGCAACAGGGTCGACAAGAACCGTCCGTGCATTGTCGCCGAAAAAGCCATTGTCCTGCACAACCACGTCGACAGAGACGACGTCTCCCGCGCGAATAATTCGCTTTTTGGAGGGAATTCCATGAACGACCTCCTCATTCACTGAAATGCATGTGTACCCGGGGAACGGAGGCAGACGCCCGATCTTATAGTTGTAACTCCCTGACACCACGCCAAGCTTGGCCATGATATCACGAGCAGCCTCGTCAAGCTCAAGAGTGGTGACACCCGGTTTTACGAGCAGACAAACCTGGTCGAGCACCCTCGCAGCAGCACGGCAAACCTGCCGCATGGTTTCAATTTCCGCTGGTGTTTTTATAGGTATCATCTTGTATTAACTGGCTCCAATGACGAGGTTGTAAACGGCCGCAAGGACACCAAGAAGAAGAACGGTGATACAGATCAGGCCAAGTTTGCCAAGCTTTTTTTCTTCCGTGAAATTTGAAACCTTGCGGGATGGCATGGGAATGTTAAGTCCGCCAATACGTCCCTTTTTAAGAAAGCCCTCATAGTGTCGTTGAAGAAGGATGGCTTCAATTTGCGCCATCGTGTCCAGGGACACCCCGACAGCGATCAAACCACCCGTGCCGCCGAGCAAATAAGCCAGACGCGCGGGAAAACCAAGTTTCAGATAGAAAATATCCGGCAACAAGGCAATGACGACAAGAAACACCGAACCTGCGAGCGTCAAACGCGTCATCACAAAGTCAAGAAAGCGGGCTGTCGGCTCGCCGGGGCGAACACCCGGGATGTAACCGGAATTCTTCTTGAGATCGTCGGCAATCTGAACGGGCTTGAACATGAGCGAAACCCAAAAATAACTGAATGCGAAGATCAAGGCCGCTTCGATGGCATAATACCACCATGCGCCGCCGCGTTGAAAACTGTTTGCCCACTCGGCAAAGAAATGAAACTGCTCGCCAAGGCCGGCGGCCCAGCGGAACATCATCGAAGGGAAACTCAGGATGGCACTGGCAAAAATGACAGGCATGACACCCGCAAAGTTGATCTTAAGAGGCAGGTAGGAGGTTTGCCCTCCAAACATTTTCCGCCCCACAAGGCGTTTCGCGTATTGAACCGGTATTTTGCGTATCGTCTGCGTGACGGCGGTCATGGCGCCATAAACGAGAATCCCCACGATCAAAACGCCAACGACATGTTCCCACGTGTACTGTTGGGCGGAATTGCCCGCTTCGCGGCTGGCGAAGGCGGAAAGAAATTGCTTTGTCGCCCCCGGGAGGTCGGCAAGGATGCCAACGGTGATCAGGATTGAAGTGCCATTGCCAATTCCTCGCTGGGTAATCTGTTCGCCGAGCCAGGTCATGATGACCGCACCGGCCGTGAGCAGCACCGTCGCAAGACCGACAAACGCAAAGCGTGGCAGGATGTCAGAGGAAACGAGCAAATGAATCGGGTCACCCCGCGAAAGCCCGAGGATAAAGGGGACGGAATTCGGCTCACTCAAGGCAATCGCAAGCATGCAGCCTTGCACAATCGCGATGGCCACGGTCAGATAACGAGAATACTGCGCTATCTTTTGACGCCCAATGTCACCCTCCTGCTGGAGACGCGAAATCGAAGGAACCACGGCCCCCAGCAATTGCATGATGATGCTTGCGCTGATATACGGCATGATGCCAAGCGCAAAAATCGCACCCTTGAGCAATGCGCCACCCGTAAACAGGTTATACATGGCCACCACGCCGCTGGAACTCGAACCTTCCTTCACCGCCTCGTTGAAAACGCGCTCCATCTCCTCCGGATTTATACCGGGGAGGGGAATGCACGCTCCCATGCGGGCGATGAACAAAAGGCCAAGCGCGACAAGCAAACGCTGCCGCAACTCCGGGATCTTCCAACAATTAGCAAACGCTTTGAACATTACGGGCGGGGTGGGAATGGCTCGGTGGATTACTCCGCGACCTTGGCGGAAAGGGCGGGCGCCTTGATTTCAACAGCCTTTCCACCCGCCCTCTCGATGGCAGCCTTCGCGGCCGCCGAAAATTTATGCGCAACCACCGTGACAGGCTTGCTAAGAGTGCCATTGGCAAGCACCTTGACCAAGGAAGTGGAGGCCCGAAGCAAACCGGCCTTCACCAAAACGTCCCGATCCACCTCGGCCGCACCAGCCTTCTCAATCGTGGAGAGGTTCACTGGCGCGAACTCAATACGGTTGACGTTGTTAAAACCACGGTGGGGAAGCTTGCGGTAGAGCGGCATCTGGCCACCCTCGAACCCCGTGCGAACGCCGCCGCCGGAACGGGCTTTCATGCCCTTATGGCCACGCCCGGAGGTCTTTCCATGGCCGCTGCCCCGGCCACAGCCGAGGCGCTTGTGCTTATGGGTGGAACCCTCAATGGCAGGCAAAGTGTGCAATTTCATCGTTGTATGTTTTATACTGTGTGCAGTGTGTTACTCTGGCGGGTTTGCAAGCGTCACAGTGTGTCCGCCGTGACGGCAGTCGTTTCAGGAGACGCTCCAACCTCATCCGCCACAACCTCCCCGGCGGGAACGGCTGGCTGGATGCCGCGAATACCGCGAATTTGCTCCAAGGTGCGCAACTTGAGGAGGCCGTCAATGGTGGCCTTCACGATGGCAAGCGGATTGTTGGAGCCAAGGGACTTGGAAAGAACATCCTTCACGCCAACGACCTCCAGGACAGCGCGCACGCCGCCGCCGGCGATGATGCCGGTGCCCGACGCCGCCGGACGCAACAAGACGCGCCCGCCGTCGTGTTCACCAAAAACCTCGTGTGGAATGGTGTTGCCGCGCAATTGCACCGTTTTGAAGCTGTGGTGAGCACGGTCCGTGCCCTTGCGAATGGCATCAGGAACCTCCTTGGCCTTGCCGTAGCCAAGGCCGACACGCCCCTTGCCGTCACCGGAGACAACCAATGCGGCAAAACTAAAACGGCGGCCGCCTTTGACAACCTTGGCGCAGCGGTTCACGTGGACAACCTTGTCCGAGTACTCATTGGCCTGCAGATCGGCACGCGGCCCATCACGCCGATCACGGCGCCCGCCCCCGCGACGATCCCCATTGCGACGGTCACGCCCTCCACGACGGTCGCCTCCACGGCGGTCGCCGGAAGATTGGGCCTGGGGCTGGGACTGGCTTGCCGCCGTGGCCACAGTCCCCTCGCCCTCAGCGGCAACGGGAGCTTCAGAAACAGCACTGTTTTCCTGTTCGTTAGACATTTCTTGCAAATTAAAGGGGTTAGAATTGAACGCCAGCGGCGCGCACGGCATCGGCGAAAGCCTTGACCGTCCCATGGTACTGACGGGAGCCGCGGTCAAACACGACAGCGCCAATCCCGGCGGATTTGATCTTTTCGCCGACAAGCTTCCCAAACGCCTCGGCGCCGGTTTTGTTCGGACGAAACTTGCGGTCGCGCAAATCCTTCTGCGTGGTCGCCCCGGCCACAAGGGTGCGGCCCTCGTCGTCATCAATGGCCTGGGCGTAGATGTGCAGCTGCGTGAATTTGACACTCAGGCGCGGGCGTTCCGCAGTGCCGGCCACTTTCTTGCGCAAGCGCCAGTGGCGTTTCCGAGCGAGGTCAAGTTTTTTCAAAGTCTTGTTCATGTTATCTTAAAAAACGGTTGAAAAAAGTCGCGCCAGATCACGCGGTCTTCTTGCCCTCCTTGCGGCGGACAAACTCACCCACGATGCGGACACCCTTGCCCTTGTAGGGCTCGACCGGGTAATACGCCTTCACCTCCGCAGCCACCTTGCCCACGACCTCCTTGTCCGGACCGGAGATCTCAATCTTCGTGCCGTCCTGAATGTCCACCTTGATGTCCGCCGGCAGCTTGTAGAGAATCGGATGCGAATAGCCCAACGCGAGGTCCAACGCTCCACCCTTCAAGGCGGCCTTGAAGCCAACGCCTTCGATCTCCAGCTTCTTGGAATAGCCTTGGGTGACCCCGCGGACCATGTTGTTGATGATGGCGCGTGCCGTGCCGTGCATCGCACCGGCAAAACGGGACTTTTCGACAGGCTCCACGTGGATGCCGGCGGCGTCCTGCGCAATGGAGACAACAGGGGCGAAGGTTTTGCTAAGTTTGCCCTTGGGACCGTCGACGTTCACGGTCTGTCCGGTGATCGTCACTTTGACGCCCGCCGGGATGCTGACTGGGATTTTTCCAATTCTGCTCATACTCTGGCTGTGTAAGTTGTTGGTGTGGGTTGTGGTACTCGTTGTCTTCTGGCTTTTCAGGCAAATCTCACGCGACAAGGCAGGAAACGGCAAAGCCCGCATCATGGCTGCCGAAGGCGCTGGAGCGCGTGGCGACGGAGTTCGCCGCCTGCTGGAGAATAGCTAGCATGTGTCTGAAAAGCGTGGAAAAAGGGAGTGGATGGAAAAGGTTTCGCCCCAGAACGCAAGAGGAAAAACGCTCCCTCCAAAAACATCGGCGGCAAAAATATTGCCGCCGACACCGCAGGGAACGGTCTTGCGCAAGGGCGCCGGGTCACGCCGGCCGCGTCTTGCCGGGCACGGGCTCGATGGAGGGCGGAGGCGCGGCCTTGAAATCATAGTTTTCCGGCGAAAGGGAAAGCTTTGAAGTGTCACGGATCCACGCGTAGTTGATTTCCGCCCCGGTGTAGGCCGCCGTCCGCCCGAGAATTCCCGTCAACGTCGCCTCGGCGAGCGCGCGGGCCTCGTTGACAGGCGTCCCGCTCCGGATGGCCGCCACAAGGTCGCGGTGCTCCTGCACGTAGGCGTTGGGCGCGGCCCCCGTTGGACTCCATTTTTCGCCTCCCACCGTGATGGTGCGGGGAAAGCGGCAGATGCCTTTCTCACCCACAAGCCTCTCGGTCACGCGGCTTGTCGTGTTGTTGACCTGCCGGCAGTAGCTTGCCACGCGCGCCCCGTTGGCGTACTCAAATTCCACCGCGAAGTGATCCCAGATGTCGCCCCACTTGCGGTTCTGGCGCCCGCCCATGCCAAACGCCTTGACCGGCGGCCCGCCAAAGGCCCAGTTCATGATGTCAATGTTGTGGACGTGCTGCTCGACAATGTGGTCGCCGCACAGCCAGGCGAAGCCATACCAGTTGCGAATCTGATACTCCATCTCCGTCCAATCATCGCGCCGCTGGCGATGCGGCCAGAAACTGTCCGTCGATCCCCCGACCCAATAGCACTGTCCGCCCGTGAGCTTGCCAATGGCCCCGTCGGCTATGCGGCGCATGGTCTCCACGTAGTGTTTGTCATGGCGGCGCTGCGTGCCTGCCACGATGGACAGGCCCTTCTCGCGGGCCGCCTCGCCCGCGGCGATGAGCCTGCGGCAACCCTCCGGATCCACCGCGCCGGGCTTTTCCGCAAAAACGTGGACGCCTTTCGCCACGGCGGCCTCCACATGTATCGGCCGGAAATGCGGTGGCGTGGCATCAATGAGAATGTCAATCCCGGACTCAAGCACGCGCTTGTACGCGTCAAACCCTGAAAAACAACGGTCCATGGGGACGTTCGCGCGGGAATCACGCTTGGCCAGCGCCGCCCTGCCGGACTCCAGACGGTCGGGGAATATCTCGCCAATGGCCCAAAGCGAGACGTTGCGATCCGCATCAAGGCAATTCTGGACGGCCCCCTTGCCACGCCCGCCGGCGCCGACAAGCCCCACCTTCAAGGAGGAGGATCCCCCGGAGGCCGCGAAAGCGTTCACCGGGAGGCTGGCAAGCAACGGAACCCCTGCGGCGACGGCGCAATTGCCGATAAAAGAACGCCGCGATGGAGCCGCGGCTTGGGTTGGAAGAGGCAAACGGTTGTTCATAGGAAAATCAGGAGATTTTCGCAGACACCGATCCCGCAAAACAAGTTCCACGCCTTTGCCCGCATTCCCCGTGCGGAGCACAACCAGGCCATGGGCGCCGGATGCCCCGGCCCTCCGGCAAACAATGCGCCCTCCGCTCCATTTCCCGCCCCCTGTCGGGCTTTCAGATTGAAGGCGCAAGGCGGGCGTGGTTCCCTGCAACCCATGCTATCCGTGCGAATCATCCCGTGTCTCGACGTCAAGGCGGGGCGCGTTGTGAAAGGCGTTCAGTTTGAGCAACTGCGTGATGCCGGCGACCCCGTGGAATCCGCCCGGGCATACCAGGAGCAGGGTGCCGACGAACTCGTCTTCCTCGACATCACCGCCTCCAGCGACCAGCGCAACATCATGCGCGACGTCGTCGAACGCACCGCCAGCCAGGTCTTCATGCCCCTCACCGTCGGCGGCGGCCTGCGCAGCGTCGACGACATCCGGGCCATGCTCAACGCCGGGGCGGACAAGGTTTCCCTCAACACCGCGGCCATACAAAACCCGGATCTTGTGCGCGACTCCGCCGCGAGGTTCGGGAACCAATGCATCGTCGTCGCCATAGACGCCCGCCGCGAGCCGGGCCGTCCCAATGAATGGAAGGTGTACACCCACGGCGGCCGCCACCGCACACCGCTCGATGCCGTGGCCTGGGCGCGCCAGGCCGCCGAGCTGGGCGCCGGCGAAATCCTCCTGACGAGCATGGACTGCGACGGCACCAAGGATGGCTACGACCTCGCGCTCACACGGGCGGTCAGCGACGCCGTCCCGGTCCCCGTCATCGCCTCCGGGGGCGCCGGCCACCTCGGCCACCTCGTCGAGGTCGTGCGCGAGGGCCATGCCAGTGCCGTGCTCGCCGCCTCAATATTCCATTTCGGCACCCACACCATCCGGCAGGCCAAGTCCTGCCTTGCCGCCGCAGGCCTCCCCGTCCGGGAAACCTAAGCCGCGCGTCAGGATGCGGAGTTTGTTTCCGCCGGAAACGGCCCGGAGGCGCAGCGGCCCAGAGTGCCTTGGACATCGGATGTCCGTCTTGCGCAAAGCGCGGGAACCCGCCGCGCTCCCCCAAGAAACGGGATGCCGACGCCGCCGGCCTTAATGCTTGTCCCACGGAAGCACGACCTTCACCGGGCGGTGCTCCCAGATGTTCGTCACATCAAAAATCTGCCCCGGGGCAAGAATGCCATTGGGGTCCAGCGCGCGGCGGATGGCCATCATGGCGGCAATCTCAGGCTCGCTGTGCTGCAGGCGCAAAAAGGGCGATTTCGTGATGCCAATCCCGTGTTCGCCTGTGATGGCCCCGCCAAGCTCAACGACTTTCCGCATCATCTGGCCGATTCCGGCCTCCGCGCGGCGGCACTGTTCCGGCACGTCACGGTCGTACATGATGTGGATGTGGAAATTGCCGTCGGCCGCATGCCCGAAAGTCGGGGTGGCAAGACCGGTGCTGGCATGGATCTCGCGCGCGCAACGAATGAGCGGCAAATAACCGGAAAGCGGCACGACGACGTCCTCATTGAGCTTCGCGTTGCCAAGCTGGAACATGGCTTGGGAGCAGGTCCGCCGGGCATTCCAAAGTTTTTCGGCATCGGCCGGGACATCCGTCTCGCGAAACGCGGCGGCGTTCTCCCGCGCCCACGTGCGCAGGCGGGCGGCGTCGGCCGCCAAGGCCCCGGCGTCAAAACCATCAAGCTCGGCAAGCAGCACGGCCGGGGGGCGGCCATCCCGGCGGGAAAACTCCGCCGGGGGGAACACCTGGAAACCATTCCTTCGCTCGGCGCAGGTGACGCTCAGGGAATCCAAAAACTCAAGCACCGCCGGCGTCAAATGCGTGGCCAGCAGGGCGGTCGCCGCCGCCAGCGCCGCCTCGTCATCCGGAAACGCGGCCAGAAGGGTGTGTCGAAGCGGCGGGCGCGGGAGAAGCTTGAGAACCGCCTTGGTGATGACGCCAAGCGTGCCCTCCGAGCCGATCCAAAGATCCCTCATGTTGTAGCCGCTGGCATATTTGCGGACGGCCCCGCCCCAGCGCACAAATTCGCCAGTCGGCAAAAATCCTTCCAGCGCAACGACATAATCACGGCAAACCCCGTACTTTGCCGCGCGCAAGCCGCCGGCGTTCGTGGCGATATTGCCGCCAATCGTGCAATACTTCACCGACGAGGGGTCGGGAGGGTAGCAAAGGCCGTGACGGGCGGCGGCGGCGTCAATGTCGCCCGTCAGGGCGCCGGGTTGCACGGTCGCGATGGCGGCGGCCGCATCCACCGAAATCTGGCGCCAATGCGCAAGTTGCAGCACCCAGCCGCCGCGCAACGGCGCCGCCGCCCCCGCGCAGCCGCTTCCCGCGCCCCGGACGGTGACGGGCACCCTGCGCGCATTCGCCAGGCGCAGCGTTGCCGCCACATCGTCCTCGCCGCGCGGCCGCACAACGGCGTCCGGCATGAAGGAGAAGCGCGAATTGTCAAACGAGGCGGCGAAACACGAATCCGCGTCCGTGCGCACCTGTTCCGCGCCAATTTCCGCGGCAAGCTCGCGGGTCTGTTTCTCATAGGGCATTGAAAGAAGCAAAGGCTCCGCGCAACGCCCCGGCAAGCGTGCCATTCGCGCAAGACGCCAATCCAGCCCCGCCGCCCGGCACACACAACTTTTGGGGTGAAGGCACGGGGATGCGGTGCAACATTCCCGCCCGATGGACAAAACACCAACCCTTCGACGCCCGGTAGTGATGAGAGATCGGTTTTCAATTCTGGCGGCATGGAAAAACCGCCTTGCGGCGGTTCTCACGGCATGCCTGTGCATCATGGCCTTTGACGGCCTGCCTGCCGCCGGCGAGGCGAAGGCCGGCGCGGACAAAAGGGAGAACGCCGCCGCAAGCCCCGCCCGCTACACCCGCTTTGTGGACATCGGCGGCGGGAAATACGCCATGCAACTCGCGGTGCGCGCCTTCGCGCCGGCAAGGGGGAACGGGCCGCGCGTGCTGCTCGTCTCGGCCATCCACATCGGCTCCGAATCCTATTACAGGCGACTCCAGCAAATTCTCGACAACTCAAAACTGGTGCTTTTCGAGGGCGTTGGCGACGTCCCCAGGACGTCCCGCGACCGTCCTGGCGCGCAAAAGGCCGCCGATGGCGATGCGCCGGGGGAGGCCGGCACCGACGACACGCTTTATGATCATCTGGCCGCCGCCGCGGGCCTCATCTCACAAACCAAGGGCATCCAGTACGACCGCCCCCATTTCCACAATTGCGACCTCTCCATGCGCGAGATGCGGGAACGCCTTGAGGCCGAGTCAAGACAGGGCGGAAAGACCGCCCGCGAGGCACGGGAAGCCCTCCAGCTGATGCGCGAGGTGGAATCCGCCCTGCGCGGCGCGGGTGGGTTCCCGCTCCTCGTCGCACAGGGCATGGGCAGGCTCATGGCGGGAAACCCGGGATTGCGCACCCTCTTCCTTTGCAAGATCGCCACCGTGGAGGACGCCCAGGAGCCGTTCTCCGGCCCATGGGCGCCCCCCGGCCTGCGCCGCCTTGGGCGCATGATCCTCCATGAGCGCAACGACGCCGTGCTCGACTCCCTTTCCAAGCGCCTCAAACACCGCCGCCGCCCGGCCAACATCGCCATCTTCTACGGCGCCGCGCACATGCGCGGTCTGGAGGAGGGCTTGGTCAAAAGGCACGGCTACCGCCTTCGGGAGACCGAGTGGGTGACGGCCTTCACCCTCGATCCCGCCGCCGCCGGCCTTCCACCCGCCATCACCGCCGCCATCGCCCGGATGGCCCAGGCCACGCCCAAGTGAGCGGGGGAGCGGCGGGCCGGCAGCCCCCGGGCGCCCCGCCCCTGCTGCCCTTCCTTGAAAACACTTGCCGCATTTCCGGCGCGGGACACCCTTTGGCACCCTCTCTCCATCGCATACCCAGTATGTCCTCCACCAACATTCCCAACGAAATGCTCTGCGCAACCTTGCCAGGCAACAGCACCGCCAGGCTCGAAAAACGCCCGGTGCCCGTGCCCGGCCACGGCGAGGTGCTTTTGCGCGTGAAAGCGTCAACCATCTGCGGCTCCGACATCCGCTGCATCTATCGGGAGCACCTCGGGAAAGGCCCGGAAGGCTACCAGCCGGGCATGATCGCGGGCCACGAACCCTGCGGCCAGATCGTGAAGGCCGGCCCGGGCTGCCGCCGCTTCAAGGAGGGTGACCGCGTCATCGTCTACCACATCTCCGGCTGCGGCGTGTGCAATGACTGCCGCCGGGGCTACATGATCTCCTGCACCAGCGAGAAATTCCGCCGTGCCTACGGCTGGCAGCGCGACGGCGGCATGGCCGAATACCTGCTTGCGGAGGAAAAGGATCTCGTCGCGCTGCCCGACTCCCTCTCCTACGCCGACGGCGCGCAGGTGGCCTGTGGCTTTGGCACGGTCTATGAGGGGCTTGAGCGCATCGGCATCTCCGGCAACCACGCCGTGCTCATCACCGGCCTGGGTCCCGTCGGCCTCGCCAGCGCCACCCTCGTGCGCAAACTCGGCGCGCGCCAGGTCATCGGCGTCGAGTTCCTCGAGGAACGCATCAACATCGCCAAGGGACTTGTCCTCGACGGAAAACCGCTCTTTGACCATGTCCTGAAATCAGGGGACGCCAACGTCGCCGAGATCCGCGCCCTTACCGGCGGCTTCGGCACCGAGCGCACCGTGGAGTGCTCCGCGAACGCCGCGGCACGCGCCACCGCCATCCGCGCCACACGCAAATGGGGCAAGATGGTCATGCTCGGCGAGGGCGGATCCTTCAGCCTGAACCCCTCGCCGGACATGCTCCATGATTTCAAGGAACTCGTCGGCTCCTGGGTCACATCCCTCTGGAAGATGGAGGAGCTTGTGGAGCGCCTGGTCCATTGGAACCTGCACCCGGACATGCTCATCACCCACCGCTTCCCGCTCGAAAAGGTGGACGAGGCCTATGCCCTCATGGCCAGCGGCAAATGCGGCAAGGTCGCCGTTTGCTTTGACGAGGAATTGAAATAACCCGCGCCCGCCCCTCCACGGACACCACCGCAAACACACCTCCACGGCTCCCTCCCGCCAAAGGACGGGGGCCGTCCTTTTTAGACATGCAGGGCCATGCGCACAGTGCATCCGGGCAAGGCGGGGAGCCGCCGGAGGTTTTCGCCCTGGATTGCCCGGCCGCCACGGGGGATCTTTCGCCCGGCGACGCCGAGGAGGCCGCAGCCTTCCTGCGCGAGGAATCCCCCCTGGCCCCGCCCCGCCCCCCCTCCCTACCGCGCCCGGAAAACGCCCTCGACGCGCTTCGCAAATATTTCGGTTTCAACGAATTCCGCGCCCCGCAGGACGAGATCGTGCGGGCCGTCCTCTCGGGGAAGGACACCCTGGTCATCATGCCCACAGGCGGCGGAAAATCCCTCTGCTATCAACTTCCCGCCCTGCTCCTTGACGGGGTGACCGTCGTCGTCTCCCCCCTCATCGCCTTGATGAAGGACCAGGTGGACGCCCTCACGGCGCGGGGCATCCCCGCCGGCATGATCAACAGCTCGCAAACGCTGGAGGAGCAACGGGAAATCTTCCGCCAGATGCGCGAGGGTACCCTGCGCCTCGTTTACATCGCCCCGGAGCGTTTCCGCAGCCGCTATTTCACAACCGCGCTCGCGCAGGCCCGCCCCGCCCTCTTCGCCGTGGACGAGGCGCACTGCCTCTCCCAATGGGGGCACGACTTCCGCCCGGATTACCTCCGCCTCGCCGACGCCCTTGACCGCATCGGGCGCCCGCCGGTCATCGCCCTCACCGCCACCGCCACGCCCGAGGTCCGGGACGACATCCTCACGCAGCTTCGCCTGCGCGAGCCGGCATCCTTCGTCGCCGGTTTCGCCCGCGCCAACCTCCGCTTTTCCGTCAACACCATCGCCCCGGACCTCGCGCGCGGGAAAGACTCCCTGTTCGCCGCGAAAATCACCCGCCTGCGCCAGCTCGTCCGCCAGCACAAGACAGGCATCATCTATTGCGCGACCCGCAAGAGCGTCGAACGCGTCAGCGAAGCCCTCGGCCCCAACGCCTGCGTCGCCTACCACGCCGGGCTTCCCGATGACGAGCGCGCCGGCGCGCAGGACAGGTTCATGAACGGCACGGCGGCCGTGGCGGTCGCCACCAATGCCTTCGGGATGGGCATAGACCGCGCCGACATCCGCTTTGTCGCCCACTTTGAGATGCCCGGAAGCGTCGAGGCCTACTACCAGGAGGCGGGGCGCGCGGGGCGTGACGGCCGGCCGGCGGTCTGCGAATTGCTCTTCAACTATTCGGACCGCCGCGTGCAGGAGTTTTTTCTCGAAGGGCAAAATCCGGGCCGGGAAACCATCGAGGGCACCTGGGAAACCCTGCGCGCCCTCGCCACACACGACCCCAATGGCGAGGTGCGCCTCTCCATCGACGACATCGGCGAGGCCGTCACCAAGCGCATCGGCAAAGTCAACCCCATGTCCGTCGGCACCACGCTCTCCATCCTCGCCCGCCACAGGCTTGTCGAGCGCTTCGACATCCCGGGGCAGCGCATCCGGGGGACACGCCTGCAAAGGCCGGAGACGCCCGCCGGGGAGCTTCCCCTCGACTGGCAAAGCCTCGACGAGAAACGCCGGCGGGATGAGCGCAAACTGGACTCCGTCGTCCAATACGCTTTTTCCAGCGGCTGCCGCCAGCAATGGATCCTTGGCTACTTCGGGGAAAAAAACGCCCCGGCCTGTGAAAACTGCGACGCGTGCGAGGGACCAGAGGGCGACCTCCGCCGCGTGCCCGACGCGACGGAGCTGGACATCCTGCGCAAGGCCCTCAGCGGCGTCGCCCGGATGTCCGGACGCGCGGGCGCGCAGGAGTGGCTCCCGCGTTTCGGACGCCTGCGCATCATCGAGTGCCTCACCGGGGCCGACACCGAGGCCATGCGCGCCTTCCGCCTCAACCAGCTTTCCACCTATGGCATCCTGCGGCGCGAGGGGCGCGGCTACCTGATCGCGCTCTTCCGCGAGATGGAAAAGGCGGGCCTCGTCCGCACAGTCGAAAAGAAAACCGAGGACGGGCAAACCCTCCCCCTGCTCGCCCTCACTCCCATGGGGGCATGCGTCATGCGCGGGACGGAAACCGTCAAAATGGCATGGCCCGCCCACGGCAGCTCCATGCCGCCGGCGCCGGAGCCATCCAGGCACAGCCCCGGCATCCCGGCATCCCGGATGAACGCCGCAAACAATGCCGGCCGGCACTCCCTCCTGAATGAGGCCGAAATCGGAAACGGCCCCCCCGTCCGCAATGGGGAAAATCCCGGCATCCCCCCGCGGCGCCCGCGAAGCGCCCTCCGCGACAATCTTGTGCTTGAGGAACACACCCCCCTCCCGGATTCGACCGCCTGGCGCGCGGGAAAGCGCGATTCGCGCGCGAGAAAAGAGGCAGGCTCCATCCGCCCACGCCCCCACGACGCCATGCCGCCCGCCAGGGAACAGGGCGCGGCGCCCTCCATCCCGGCCGATGAGGCGGCCCTCCTGGCCAAATTACGCGGCAAACGCGCGATTCTTGCCAAGGCGCGCGGCGTCGCACACTACCTCATCCTCAACAAAAACGCCCTCGAGTCGCTTGCCCGCCACCGCCCCCTCTCCGTCGAGGAAGCCATCGGCCTCAAAGGCATAGGCGAAGGTTCCCGGAAAAACCTCCATGAGTTCATCCCCATCATACAAAAACATGCCCAATCCGCCCGCACCCCATAGCCCGCCATGGGGGAACCGGCCACGCACGCCAGACGAAAAAGGCGGTCACAACCAGGCAAAAAAGAAACGGGGCCGGCCGGAGAGGTCTTCGCGGCTCTCGTGGCGGACGTAACCAAGGGCGGTGGCGCGGGCGGCCAGGGCGGTGGCGTGGGCGATGCCGGTCTCAAGGGCGACAAACCCATCGGGCTGAAGACAGGGAAGAGCTTCCCCAAGGATGCGGAGAAGGGCCTCCAAGCCGTCATCCCCGGCCAGAAGGGCGGCGCGGGGTTCGTGGTCAACGACCTCGGGGGCGGCGGTGGAAAGCTCGGCCTGGGTAAGGTAGGGGGGGTTGGAGACAATGGCGTGAAAAAGGGGATGCGGCCGGGGGATGGCATGGAGCCAGTCGCCTTGAAGGAATTCCACGCGGGCGGCCAGACCGGTGGCGCGGGCGTTTTCCCGGGCGAGATCAAGGGCGGGGGCGGAGGCATCGGTGGCCGTGAGGATGGCGCCGGCATGCTCCTGGGCCAGGGCCAGGGCGATGGCCCCCGTCCCGGTGCCAAGGTCCGCGATGCGCACAGGGGTCGGGGACGGGGGAAGGGCGGCAAGGACATGGCCGACAAGTTCCTCCGTCTCGGGGCGCGGGATGAGGGCGCGCGGATCGCTCTTGAGCGTCAGGTCGCGAAAAGGGGTCGTGCCCGTGATGTATTGGGGAGGTTCGCGATTGGCGCGGCGGCGGACCCAGTCGCGCAGCCGGGCGAGGGTCTCCTCCGGGAGCGGGCGCTCGAATTGAAGGTAGAGGTCGAGCCTGTTGATTCCCAGCGCCGCGGAGAGGAGGATCTCAGCCTGCAGGCGTGCCTTGGGGATGCCTTTGGCGGTCAGGTATTCCGTGGCTTTTTTCAGGACTTGGCCGAGTGTCTGCATAAGAGGGAAGGCCGCGAGGGTGCCCGGCTTGTCCGGGGTGGCAAGTGCGCGGAGACTCCCGGAAATTCACGAAAAGAGCCGGGAATGCCTTCCCGGGAGCCTGTCCCGATGCGCGGCCGGGACTGGCGCGGCGGGGCCGGGGATCCGTCCGCAAGGTGGACAAGCGGGACGCTGTATGGCATCTCGTGGGCGCAGAAGAGACCTCATGGATGTTCCTGTTTTTGATTCTGTGGACGAGGCCCTGCTGGATGTCGCGGCAGGGCGCCCGGTCATCGTGACGGATGACGAGGGGCGGGAAAACGAGGGGG
>JAIRPL010000064.1 GCA_031256995.1 Puniceicoccales bacterium | reverse complement strand
CCTGCTTTCAAGTCGATTTTTGGGAGAGGGTACAGGCCAACGAAAAGCGCTTGGACCTGATTCCCCCTTGGCCTCCCCTTTTTTGCCTTGGGAGTGGGGCAGGCTTCAAGGAAGCAGGTTTGGAAACCCGCGCTACGACGGCGGCGCGTCGCGTCGCACTGCGCCACGACGTATTCCAAGGCATTGCGCGCATTGCGAGCCTGCGCTACGACGAGGGCAATGCGCTGCGACGTGCTCCGAGACGCGGCGCGCAATGAATGGACCCGGTCCTGCCCGCCGGGTTTTTTTCGTTGTGTTTCCCGCGATTGGCAAAAGACGCGGCGGCAAAGTGCCTGCGGAAAGCGGTAGGAATGTGATGCGCCGCGAAGAATGCGGGATGCGCAATTTGAAGAAACGTGTCGTGGGCATATGACGGGGTTTGCTGGAAGCTCGCCAACACGGGGGCACGGGTCCCTATGCGGCGCGACGTGTCGTGGGGCGCGGCGGAAAATCGGACATTATTTTCCTGCGGTTTTCCCCTCCCGCCCGACGCGTGGCGTGCTGTGGGCATGACTCGCGATGGATTGACGCTGGACTTCGACTTTGTGGCCCCCCTGCTGGCGGCGCGGCGTGTCGTGGGCATGGCGGGGCATGCTGGTTTCCTGCGGCAAACATGCTGACGCCTTTTTGTGCCGGGTGGTTCCGCGCGGGTGGTTTCCGGGCCTCAAAACCGTGCGAGGGGGTTCCGGCAATAGAACGTTTGTTCTGTTTTCGTAAAATAATAATTCAAATTTACAAAACATTTTTGAACGCATGATTCTTCAAAAACTGTTTATTCGGATTTTGTAACTTTTCGTTACTTTTTGCCAAAAATTCTGTTAATTTTTTCAAAAAAACCGCTATTCTCCGAAAATTATTATGAAAACAAAAAAATCATTCCATGGGCGCAAATTTCCAAATTGCACAGTTGTTCAAAAAACATTTTGCCGGTTTTTCCCACTGTTGATGGCCGTGGGTGGGGCGGGGATTCTGTTTCCGCAGGCGCCTTGCCGCGGGAGTTACGACTTCGCCAACAATAGTTCTCTGACGATCTCGGGGAGTCCGGCGGTGGTGAGTGCGGCCACCAATATTCCCGGTGCGATCTTGGGTGACCCTGTCCCGTTGCTTGGCGAACTTCACTTCAATGGGGACTATAGTAATGTTGCCGGTGCTCCCGTTGGGACGCTCATCATCGACGACAACACGAGTGTGCTTTTCGACCAGGTTGACGATTTTCTTTTCGTCGACTCGGGGAAAGACGGTCAGATCAAACTCAGCCCTGGTTCGGAGATCATTTTCTCCAAACATGAGCGAAAGACGAATTCGGCCGTGGGTGGCGCGATTTCCATGGGTAGCGGCGGCAGTTTACGCATCCATTCCAGCGTGGCTGGCGCGGGCGACGTCCGTTTTGAAAACAACGCCGTGAACGCCCCGGGCGCGTCGGGCGGTGCCATTGGCGCCGCAGCTGGCGTGGGGCAGCGCGCTTGGGTTTTCATAGACAATGTGCACTCCATCACCTTCAAGGAGAACTTCGCGCATGGCGGCGGCCTGGGATCCAATCTGGGTGGTGCCATTTCTGCCAGCGGGAATGGAAACGGGACCTGGGCGCAGGTTTCCCTCATCGCCCATGGCGCGGTGGAGTTCACGCGCAATGCCGCCGCTGGCTCCGGTGGCGCCATTGCCGCCTTTCTCAATGGCAACAACAGTGCCAGTGCCAACGGTGTCTCGGTGACTGTTGGCGCGGATAGCATTCTTTTTGACGGCAATTTCAATGGAACGCAGGCGGGTGGGTTTGTTGGGAGCGGGCGTGGGGGCGCCATTTTCGCAAGCACGGGGGGCGGCGGATCTTCGTCAAGGGATCTCCCGGCGCTGGTCCAGCTGATAAGCACGGGGGTGATCACGTCCGGAGACATCATTTTGCGAAACAACAAAGCTTCCGCCGGGGCGGCCATTTTCCTTGAGAATTGGTCCAAGGCCAACGGGCAGAGCAGGGGGACTGGCGTGCGTATTCTTGCCGGCAGGGATGTCATCATCAGCAACAATGAGACGAGATCCGGCTCCGACGTCTCGGCGGCGGTGGACATCCTTGGAGGCGGAGGATACAGTCATCCCGCCTTCTCCGCCATGGGCATGTCGAGGGTCCTCATTTGCGACAATCTTGGCGGTGCCATTAAACTGGGGGTCCGGACAGAACCCATGAGCGGCTGGCAAGCCGACGGGCTTGCCGCGCTCGTGGAGGCTTACGGGAGCATTGAACTTTCACGCAACATCTCGGCAGGCAACGCGACAGGCGCGGCAATGTTTGTGGCCAGTGAGCCGGACTACTCCGTGAACGCCCTTGTTCGTGTCCAGGCGGACCGGGCTTGGGACGGCAATATCTCCATTCGCGAAAACGTCTCCACCGCCAGCGCCTTCACAGACCCCTACCGTTCCGCCGTGAGGGGCGGGGGGGCCATTTCCGCCATCGCGGGAAATTTTGAGCAGGACAGTGGTCTTGACGAGGCCTCCGTCGATTTCACCGTCGCCACCGGCTCGGCGGGCGTCGAGATCCTGGCAGGCAAGGACCTTGATGTCTCGGGAAATTCGCTGGCCTTGACGAAAGGCTCCGGCTGGACCCCGGGTCGCAGCGACAAATTCATCGGTGGCGGCGCCATCTTTGTGTTTTCGACCGACGACAGTGCCGGAAAACCGCTCTTCGACCTTTTTGCCGGCGGCGATTTCACGCTTTCGCAAAACAAAGCCACGGGCGATGCCAACCCCCACGGCGGGGTCATTTCCGCGGCAAGCGTGAAAAATGAGGCAGACCCCAACATCTGGCCGAACGCCCCCACCACCCCGATCCCCATCCCCGCCGACGGAAGACTGGCCTCGGGCGGGGTGATGAAAATCATGGACAACGAGGCGGCCGGCAAGGGCGGCGCCATTTATCTTCACGCTGAGACTGGCGATGCCACGCTGGAAATCGCGCCAGGCCTGGGAGGCGGCCTCATTTCCCGCAACAAGGCGGGGACGGGGGCCGGGGCCTCCGCCAGCACCGGCGGCGCGTTCCACATCAAGGGCGCGACCGGGGCCAGCCTGACGCTCGACGCGCGCGCCATCGGCTCGGGAAACATGTTCACCATCCGCGACAATGTTGTCGGAACTTCCGGAACCCGTGCGATTTATCTCGAAAGCGGAGCCACCGGGACCCGCTCCGCCGGGAGCCTCATCCTTGCCACGTCCGCCGGCGGCACGATCGCCCTCCACGATGGCATCACGGCCGTCACCGCGGCGGGCAACACCGCCGGATACGACGTTCTGATCAACCCGGTCAGCGGCGCGTACGGCGACAGCACGCCTGGGACGTTTGCCCAAATTGGCGCCAACGCCGAGGTGTTCATCCCCGGCCAGACCACCGTCTCCGGCGGGACCCACAGCCTTTCGGCCGGCGCGCGCTACCAGACTTTTGCGCCAAATGCTTCCCCGGGAGGTAGTTACAAGCTGGAATCCGGGGCGGTGCTCGCCGTCTCCGGCACCGGCAACATCCTCGCCAGCGCCTCCCACGCCTTCGCGGCCGATTCCACGCTTCGCTTTGATCTTGGCACCAATTTCACCCCGGGCAACACCAACGCCCTGCTCATTCTTCAAGGCGGCAACCTCCCCAGCACAAGCGCGGGCAACGCGCTTCCCGGCGCGAACAAGATTGACGTGACAGGGGCGCTGGCCGTCGGTGGCGATTACTATCTCGTGAACGCCACAAACCTCGGCAGGAACTCCGTCGCCCAGTCCGGTTTGCTCACCACCTCGGGCCTGACGCTCAACGGCAACGCGGTGACCCCGGTCAACGCCACCACCCCGCCCGGAGGCCGCGATTACATCGTCGCCGAGCTGCGCAACACCAATCCCGCCAACCCGGACACGGATTCCAACAAGCTTTTCCTCCATGTGAGCAAGATTTTTGGAAATATTGAAAACACCTGGACGGGCGCCGCGGGAAATCTCTGGAAAAGCAGCTCGTCCGGGCAGAATGCCGCGAATTGGGACGGGCAAATCCTCACAGACTCCGGCAACACCGTCCCCACAAACCTCTTCCTCCAGGGCGACCTCGTCCGCTTTGACAAAACGGCCACGGGACCTCGTGACGTGACCGTGGACAGCAGCGGCGTCATCGTCGGGCGCATGGATGTCGACGGGGCCGATTTCACCTTCTCCGGCGGCAAAATCACGGGAACCACGGACAATTCCGCTTTCCACCCTGGCAACGAAAACCGTTTGCGCCCCAAAACCGATGGCAGCCTCCACATCTCAAACGGCGGCAATGTCACGATCAAAAACACCATTGAATTCAAGGGCGACAAAAACGCCCCCGGAACATACGGAGTCCAGATAACGGGCGCGGGTTCAAAACTCATCCTCGCCGATGGCGGCAGGCTTGGCCCCAATGACGCGCAGGAGATCCATGTGTCCAACGGGGGCACCCTCGTCATCGATCGCAAAAAAGACTATGACTACAAGGGGGTTGTCCACGGAAATGGCGGCCTCACCAAGAGCGATTCCGGAAAACTCACGCTCCGGAAGGATCAGGACTATACCGGCATATTTTCCGTCACTGGCGGCACCGTTGTCCTCCAAGGCATAAATCAACAGGCCTCGGGCGGAAGTCTTGCCGCCGGCGCCACCCTCGCCGGGGACGGCAATGTGACCGCCAGCGGCGATTTCACGGTATCGGGCACCCTTTCCCCCGGCGGTCGCGCGGGGGAGATCGGCAAACTCAGCTTCGGCGCCTCGGGTGGCAATGTCACTCTCGCGCCGGGCGCGAAGCTCATCGTGGATCTCCTCGGCCACAGCGGCGCCGACCTCATCGCCGCCAATGGCAACATCACAATCAACGGCGCGGACATTTCCGTGGGGCGCATCACCGGGCGCATCAAGAAAGGGGACGAATACGTCGTCGTGGCCGCCATCGGGGGCACGATCATCGGCACGGGCTTCAACCAAAGCAAGGTCACCCTCAACGGCAACGAGTTCGACGTTGTGAAGCGCGCCATGGCCAATGGCGGAGGCGAGGAAATCGTCCTCATCACCACGCACGCCGTCCCGCTCCTGCCCGAACCCAGCACCTACGCCCTCTGCGGCGGCCTTGGCGCCCTTGCCCTGGCGGTCTACCGCCGCCGTCGCAGGGCTTCCAAGCAGACCGCATGGAAATGACGCCACGGCGCGGCCGTGTCGCGGCACAGTGAATCGGCTGTCCGCCCCGCCGGATTTTTCCGCCACTTGAGGAACCTTTGCACGAAGGTGGCGGATGTTCCCGGCGGCAGGCGGTCGTGGCGTCCTCATCTCCCTTGGCAAGCTCGTTTGCTAATTTCAATCGATGTTCGCGGGGAGTCGTTTTTCGTTTTTGGATTCTGGATGGGCATCTGTCTGCCGGGCATGGGGTTATGAAACGACAATCCCGCAGGGGGCCGTGGTGGCGCCTCCTGCGGGATGTGCGTGGAATGACTGTTGGCGTGTCAGTAGCTGTCGCGACGGTCCCCGCCGCGGCCGTGACGCGCGCCCCGGCCTCCTCCGTCGTTGCGGTCACGGCGGTCGTTGCCTTCGGAGCGTGGTTTGGGTTCGTATTCCCGGCCTTCCTTTTCCGCGATGGCGGCGCGGCGGGAGAGGCGGACTTTTCCTGTCCGTTCCTCGACTCCGACGCATTTCACGATGATCTCGTCCCCGAGTTTGCAGACGTCCTCGACTTTGTTGACGCGGAAATCGGCAAGTTCGCTGACGTGGACGAGGCCTTCCTGGCCGGGGAGGCATTCGACGAAACAGCCGAATTCCTTGATGCTTCGGACGATTCCTTTGTAGGTTTTGCCGACTTCGATTTGCGCGGTGACGATATTGATTTCGTGGATGGCGCGTTGGAGGGCCTCGGCGTTGGAGGCGAAGACGCTGAGGTTGCCGCTGTCGTCGCCATCAATGTCAATCTGGCATCCGGTGAACTCCGTGATCCGCTTGATGTTTTTCCCGCCCGGGCCGATGAGGGCGCCAATTTTGTCGGCCGGGATGGACATGCGATGGATGCGCGGGGCGGTTTCCTTCACGGTGCCGGTCGGGGCCGGGGCGGCGGCGGTGAGGATTTCGAGGATTTTGTCGCGCGCGACCTTGTTCTGGGCAATGGCCTCGCGGGCGATGGCGATGGGGAGGCCGTGGATTTTGAGGTCGAGCTGGAATCCGGTTATGCCGGCGGTGGTGCCGCATATTTTGAAGTCCATGTCGCCGAAATGGTCCTCCGCGCCGATGATGTCGGTGAGGATGACGTGTTTTGTGATATTTCCGTCTTTTTCCTCGGTGACGAGTCCGCAGGAGATGCCTGCGACGGGCGCGCTGAGGGGGACGCCGGCGTCGAGCAGGGCGAGTGTGCCGCCGCAGACCGAGGCCATCGAGGTGGAGCCGTTGGACTCCATGATTTCACTGCTGAGGCGGATGCTGTAGGGGAAGACGTCCTCGGAGGGGAGGACGGGGAGGAGGGAGCGTTCGGCGAGGGCGCCGTGGCCGATCTCGCGACGGCCTGGCGAGCCGAACCGGCCGCATTCGCCGACGCTGAAGGGGGGGAAGTTATAGTGGAGGATGAAGGTTTTTTCCTTGGGGCCGCCGGTGAGTCCGTCGAGTTCCTGCGAATCCTTGCTGGTGCCGAGTGTGGCGATCACGACGGCTTGCGTCTCCCCGCGCTGGAAGATGGCGCTGCCGTGGACGCGCGGGAGGACGTCCGGCTTGGCGCTGATGTTGCGCAAGTCGGCGAGGCCGCGTCCGTCGGCGCGGCGGTTGTTGTTGAGAATGCCTTCGCGGTAGACCTTTTCCTGCAATTTCTCGAAGGAGATGTTGATGTGGCGGGGGTCAAAGGCGCCGGCGCCAAGTCTTTGTGTGACGGCCGCGAGGGCGAGATCCTTGACCGCGGAGACGGCCTTTTCGCGATCCTGTTTTTTCTCCTGGTAAACGGCTTTTGCGAGGGCGTCGTTGGTGGTGGCGATTTCCTTGCAGATTTCGAACACGGCGGGGTTGGCGACAACGAGGGCGAACTCGCGCTTGGCCTTGGCGTGTTTGGCGGCAAGCTCCCTTTGCGCGCGAATGATGGGCTGGATGGCGTTGTGGGCGAATTCGAGGGCCTCAATGAAGCGGCTGTCGGGGATCTGGTCGGCGCTGCCTTCGATCATCATCATGTCGCGTTCGTTGCCGACGTAGATGAGGTCGAGGGTGGTGTTTTGCATTTGTTCGTTGGTCGGGTTCACGACGAACTGGCCGTCGATCTCGCCGATGCGGACGGCGCCAATGGGGCCGTTCCAGGGGATGTCCGAACAGAGGAGGGCGGCGCTGGCGCCGTTGACCATGAGAATGTCGGCCTCGTTGAGGAGATCCGTGGAGAGCAGCAGGCCGATGACCTGGACTTCGTTAAGGAAGCCTTCCGGGAAGAGGGGGCGCAGCGGGCGGTCGCAGAGGCGCGATGTGAGGATTTCCTTCTCCGAGGGCTTGCCTTCGCGTTTGAAATAGCCACCGGGGAAGCGCCCGGCGGCCGCGAATTTCTCGCGGTAGTCCACGGTGAGGGGGAAAAAGTCCTGATCGGGCGACCGGAGGCCTTCCGCGGCGACGGCGCTGACGAAGACGGTGGTGCCGCCCTTGGTGATGGTGACCGCACCGTTGGCCTGTCTTGCGATGCTTCCTGTGGCGATTGTGATGCCGAGTTCGTCGGCGGTTACGGTGTGCTGTTGTTGCATTTGTGTCGTGTCTGTCTTGGTGGCGTGAGCGGGTGCTCCGCCGGTGTGTTATCGTTGTTGTTGGGAAAAGGCGGGGGTGCGGCGAACGCGGAGCGGAACCGGTCTCGCCCAAAGGATCGGGGAAGAGGGGGTATGGCGTGTTTTTGGGGGGGAACCGGCGGGATTTGCCGCCGGACTGGCGCGAAGATTCGCGGCGTCACGCATTGGAGGTTCGATGGAGGGAGGGCGAAACACAGGGTTAATTTTCAACGGGGAATCCTGTTTTTGCATTTTTCTGCGGCCATCTCATGGGCCGGTTTTTCCATGTTTCGGATGGGGCCGGGCGGGTGTGTGGCACGGAATCGCGACAGGCGGGATGGGAATTCTTTTCCCTTTTGGGGAGGGGGGCTTTGCGAATGTGAAAAAACAGGAGAACACGGCCGCATTGTCTTTTGTCTTGGCGCAAAAAGCAAAGAGGCGCGCGGTTCTCCTGTCTCGTTCCGGGAATGGCCAAAACCTGCGGATCACTTGCGCAGGTTGAGCTTCTGAATGATTTCGTTGTACTTATCGAGGGCGTTGCCCTTGAGGTAGTTAAGAAGCTTGCGGCGGCGGTTGGTGAGCATGATCAAGCCGCGGCGGGAGTGGAAATCCTTCTTGTGGGCGCGCAGGTGCTCGGTGAGGTGGGCGATGCGGGCGGTCAAAAGGGCGATCTGGACCTCGGAGGAGCCTGTGTCCTTGTCGCTGATTTGGAATTGCTTGATGATTTCCGGTTTGTTGGGTGCTGACATTGTCGTGTGTTTTTGTGCTGGGCATGGCTTTGGGCATCCCCGTCCGGGGTGCCGTGCCGCCCGCGCGTCGCCGGCGGCACCGTTCTGGGACCCTTATCAAGGGCAAACCACGGCGGAATGGGGCGACCCGTTCCGCTAACGCTGGGTGCGGGAAGATGGGCAGGGACGGGCATGGGGCAAGTGTTTTTTGCGGAGGGGCGTGGAGTGGGAATGTCAAGTCCGGGCGAAGTCTCGCAGGGCGTTTTCGGCTTGGGTGGGCGTCCATGGGCGGAAAGGGGTGCCGGCGGAGCGCATGAGTTCGGTGGGACGGTAGGGAAGCGCGCCGAAATGCGGGGCGAAACCGGGGTGTTCCTCCTGAAAAATTTCCAGGGTGCGGCGCAGGCTCAATTCGACGCCTGTGCAGAGGTTGAAAACACGCCCAATGGCGTCGGCGGCGGGGAGGGCGCAGAGTTCCAGCAATTCACCGGCGATTTTTGCGGCTGGCGTGAAATCCCGCGTTTGCCCGCCAGCCGTGGTGTCGAAATCGCGCCCGGCCTTGGCGGCGGCGAGGGCGGCGGCGAGGAAGGCCGTTGGCGGCTGGTTCGGGCCGTAAACGGAGAACAGGCGGGCGACAAGGCCGGGGAAACCCTCGGAGTGCGCCTTGGCGAGCACCAGCTGGCTGGCGGCGAGCTTGCTCATGCCGTAGGCCGAGACGGGCATGGCGGGGCCGTCGGGCGTGGCGGGACAGGGTGCCCTGCCGTATTCCATGCCGCTGCCGACTTGTATGAAACGCCCGTTCGCACCGCAGGCGAAGGCTTCGGCGAGGTTGAGTGTCGTGCGCAGGTTGGCCTCCAATTGCCGCTGCCAGATGCCGGGGGTGGTGGATTGGTCTATCCTGCCCGCGAGATTGAGGATGTAGTCAAACGAGTGCTTTTGGAAGAAGGCCGAGGTGGCGGCGGGGTCCGTGAGGTCGAGCACGATGTGGCGGAGGCGGGGTGTGCCGGCGGTGTGGCGGGCTTGGCGGCCGAGCGAGACGACAGTGCCGAATCCGGCTTTTAGCGCGGCATGGGTGACGGTTGCGCCGATGAATCCGCCACCGCCGGCGACGAGAAGGGTTTTTGTGGAAAAATCGTGAGGTGGTGTGGAATCACGCGCCATGGCCGGAGGGAGGCAGTCCGGTTTGCCTCTGGCAAGGGGGAATGCGGGAGGGAGGCAACCTGGAAGCCGGCACTGCGGGGGCGAGGCCCGGTTTGCCTTTGGCAAGATGCCGCGCCAGAGGGGGCGGAATGGGGCGAGGCGGGATGCCGGGGGCGGGAAGACACTTTGTCAAATGGAGGGCGGCTGCGTAAATTGCTATTTTTACCAAAGATTAAAAGATTTGGCTTGCAGGCCGTTTCTTTTGCGGGCAGATACCGGCGCGTCATGGTTTTCCGTGCCATGATTTCCTTTCCCTGATCACCACCATTCATCCGATGAAGATTTCCTCCTTTTTCCGTGTTTTTCCCGCGCCCCGCGTGGCACTTGGCGCCACTGTCGCGTTTGCCGCCGCCGTGGGCGGTTTTTTGCCTGCGGCGACAGCAAGCGCCGCCGGGCTGAAAAAATTCACGATCGCCCACGTCGGCGCCACCTGTGACACGACGGTTTACATTGCAAAGACGCAGGGGTTTTTCGCCGAGGAGGGCTTGGACGTCGATCTCGTGCTTGGCGACTGGAATCTCATCAAGGAAGGCCTTGCCTTTGGGCGGATCGCCGCCACGCAGGGTCTTGTGATGAATTACCTGAAGCCCATCGAGCAGGGGCTTGACGCGAAGTTCACCGGGGGTGTCCATCTTGGCTGCCTGCATATTCTCGCCCCCAAAAACTCGTTGATCCGCACGGCCGCCGATCTGAAGGGGAAGCGCATCGGGGTTCCGGCCATTGGCAGCAGCCCGTGGGTTTTCGCGTCGCGCGTCATTGGCGACAATGGGGGCGACATCAAGAAGGATGTGGTTTGGCGGCCTTTTCCGCAGTCCGAGCTGAAGCTTGCGCTCGAAAAGGGCGAGGTGGATGCCATCGCGGTCGCCGACCCCATTGCCGAGATTTTGTTAACGGAGGGCGGCGTGAAGAGCATCGTCAACCAGGGCGCGGATGCGCCGTACAAGGATGAGTATTGCTGCGTTGTCGTCCTGAGCGGCAAGGTCTTGCGCAAGGATCCCGCGGCCGCCGCCGGCATCACCCGGGCGATTTTGAAGGCGGCCCTCTGGATAAAGACCAACCCGGAGAAAAGCGCGGAGCTGGCGGTCGCCGGAAAACACATCGGGGGCAGCGTCGCCATCAACGCCAGTGTGTTGAGGCGCCTTGATTACGCGCCGTCTGTCACGGGCGGGCGGGATGCCGTGCTGACTGCCGCCAGCGCCTTGCAACGCATCAAGGTCATCAATTCCTCCACGGATATTGAAAAACTCGCCAAGCGCACCTTCGTCCCCCTGCCCGGCGTGGATGATGCCTGGGTGAAGGGGTTGAAGGTGGAGAAGGTTCCTCCCTTCGCTGTCGCGATCAACGCCTCCAAGGCGGCGGCGGTGGTTGCCGAGGACGGGGGCGCCCACGCCTGCTGCAGTTCGTCCGTCAATCCGGCGGAAAAGGAGTGAGGCAAATGTCCCTTTTGGGGGCAAATCCGCCGGCTGGCCGGATCCCGTCTGGCGGCAGTTTGCCCTTGGATGGATCCGCCCCGTGAAAAAAGCGCGTCCCCGGCAGGGAGGACGCGCTTTTTTTGGGATTTTTCCGGGAAATGGTGGGGATTATTTCCGGGTTACGCCGTTGGGGAGGGCGTTGTGTTTTTTGAGGGTTCCGGGGAGGTATGCGGGGTCCTCCTCGGCGTGGAACTGGTCAAAGGGGCCTGGGCGTGGAACGACCGGGGCCGTGTGGACGCGCGGGCGGAACGGAAGCCATTGAGTGCCCTCAAAGGTGGGGTCCTCAAGGCGGTTCACCTCCTCGGCCCCGGAGTATGGGGTCATGGCGTCGACCCAGAGAATGGCGCGCAGGAGGGCATTGTCGTCCACGCGGATAAGCGGGTGCTTGTCATCCGGGGTGACTTTCTCGCCTGCGAGACGCTTGATGAGGCGGCTTTTGTAGGAGAGGCGCGTCATGGCCGGATAAGTGCGGTAGGCGGCGGTGTCGTTGCCATTGTAGCCTTCGACGATGATGGTGTCGGCCCAGCCGAAACCGCCCTTGGTGTTGGTGAAGGCGGGGACGCCTTCATAGGGCCGGAACCAGGTCGGGTTGCCCGTGAGGGTCAGGTAGGGTTCCTTGAAGCCAAGGTGGCCGGGGCGCAGGCGCGAATTGAAGGTCTGGGTGGCCTTGTTGGGCTTGGCGGAGGTGTCGGCGTGGCATTTGCCGCAGTATTTGTCGAGGGTCGGCTGGACGTAGCGTTCGTAGCCGACGGTGATGTCCTCCCATGGCACGGGGGTGATGGAGGCGGGCGGCTTGCGCATGGCCAAACCGATGGCCTTGGAGCCGACGGCGTTCATCTTTTGCTCATGGCAGCCAAAACAGGCGCGGGTCTCGCCGGGCTGGACTCCCGTGAAGCTCTTCATCGTCTGCAGGGCGCGGTGATCCTTGTC
>JAIRPL010000076.1 GCA_031256995.1 Puniceicoccales bacterium | reverse complement strand
GACGCACCCCTGCCGCGCGTGTCATTAGAAAATCTTTTGAATCCTATTAGCCCCCCCCCCGACGGGCGGCCACAGTATTATTAAGAGCATTTATGCTCCGGTTTTGAAAATGTTGATTCATTTGTTCTTCGTGGAGAGGAGATCTCATAAGACACTCCAATCAAACGAAAATAGTCCCATTAACGCAAGTAATATTTACGAGATTATTACAAAAAAACGGGATTAAATAATGTCCTATTGCGTGAAAGCGCGAACACCCCCACTGCGCCCCGCCTTCTCCCGCGCCGCACCCTCCGCCGCCGGCCGGCAGATTTTAGGCGTGGGCAGGCAGACGATGGACGCGGGGGGGGGAGAAGGCGATGGACACGGGCAGGTGCGGGACTGGGCGGTGCGGGACTTGGGGGACGCGCTACTTGGCAGGCGCGGGACTTGGGGCGTGGGCAAGCCCCAAAGTAGCGTCCGGCGGGAGCGCGGGCGGTCCGGCCAGGCGTCCAGGCGGAGCGGGGTTCGGGTGGAAAGAGCAGGTTTGGAAACCCGCGCTACGCCGGCAGTGCGGCGGCGGCGGGGCACAGCGGGGGCGGCGGGGGTGCCGGACCCGCGAGCCAAGGCAACGCTGGACAAGCGCGTCGCGGTGTCACGGCGAGGACGGCGCGGCGGCGGCCAGTCGTTTCCCTCCGTACCGCCAGAAAAGGCGAAGGGGGGGCGCCTCCCTCGCACAAATTTTACGCAGACGAGATGGGGAGGTTTTTGCTGGAGGTTTGGGCGCGTCGGGAATCCTGCCGGGCCAAGCTCCCATGTTTTGGCGAGGATGTCCGTCCTGTCGCGCCGGGAAGTCCCGTCACGCCGGGAAGGATGGTTTCACATAAACTTCCGTGATTTCAGGATGCGCTGTCCAAGGATGCCGAATCTCTTCATGGCGGAGTCGGTGTGCGCGAAAGGGGGGCATCAAACATCGTGATTGCCGCGCAATGGGTAGTCCTTGCGGAGCGGGTGCGCGCCGAAGTCCTCGGGAAGGAGCAGGCGTGAAAGGGATGGGTGGCCGTCGAAACGTATGCCGAGGAGGTCGTAGGCCTCGCGTTCAAACCAGAGGGCGGAGGCGTAGAGATGGGCCAGGGAGGGCAGGGAAGGGGTGGCATTGTCCAAGGCGTCGCAGGCCACCCGCAGGGTAAGGCGGGAGTCTTCGCCCGCGGCGGCGGGTTTCGTGCTGACGGCGGCGCCGTCCTCCGCGGTTTCCGGAGTGCCGGTGGATTCACGTGCCGCCGCCGGGATGGCGGGCGGGCGCTGGAAGTGGTAGATGGCTCCAAAGCGGCGGTAGGCGTCAAGACCCCAGTCGCAACCGGCGATGTCGGCCAGCACGGAGAAGCCGAATTTGTCACGCAGGGTCGTGGCAAGCTCAACGAGGAGTGCCGCCGGGGCGTTCACGGCGAGGATGCCGTCGGCCGCGCCTGGTCGTGGCGAGAGTTCGGGGAAATGGGCAAAAAGTTGTTCCTGAAAAGAGGGGGCTGGCATGGCGGCGGGCGGGGGAGGGTGTCTTTTGTTTTCAGGCGCCGGCTTCCGGTGTGCCTGTCGGCCTGAGCGGATCCCTGGTTTCGCGGCCAAGGAAAAGGCTGGAGAGCGAGCGCTCGGTGCGGATTTTCTTTTGCAGCAGCAGCATTGCGTCGAGCAGGGCCTCGGGCTTGGGCGGGCAGCCTGAGATGTGGACGTCCACGGGCAGGATTTTGTCCACGCCTTGCAGGACGGAGTAGGTGCGAAAGAGGCCGCCGGAGGTTGCGCAGGCCCCCATTGCGACAACCCATTTTGGCTCGGCCATCTGCTCGTAGATGCGCCGGACCACGGGGGCCATTTTTCTTGTGACGGTTCCGGCGACGATCATGCAGTCGGATTGCCGCGGGGAGAAACGCATGACTTCCATGCCGAATCGTGAGATGTCGAAGCGCGAGCCACCCGACCCCATCAATTCAATGGCGCAGCAGGAAAGCCCCATTGGCATCGGCCAGATGGAATGGCTGCGCACCCAGTTGATGACGGCGTCGGCGCGGGACACGACCACGCCGTTCTCAAACTCTCCGCCGGGGCGCCGCCAGTTCATTTCGCTCTCGTTGCTCATCTTTTTTTTGGGGGGGGGTGGAAAGGTGTGGCATCGTCCCTGCCGGGGGAGGGGTCAGAGGCGGCCCTCGTCGAGGTCGATCATGTCGGCGAAGGAGAGGATGTCGCGGCGGTGGGCGGCCCCCATGCGTTTTTTTGCCTCCTCCAAGGCCTCCCGGCCCATGTCGCTCATGCCGCGTTGGACGAGTTCGCGGTTCCATTTCGCCGGCTGGCAGTCGTTGGGGAACAGCGCGGCAAGGCGCGCGTCGAGCGCCGCCTCGTCCTCGCCGGAAGCCTGGACGGCCTCGATGACCATCTGGGGTTCGACGCCGAGGTGGGCGCACAGGAAGCCGTCAAAGCCTTTTGTGAAATTGCGCTGGTAGGAGGCCGGGAGGGTGCCGGCGAGGTGTTTGCGGATTTTTGCGATGAACCGCGGCAGGTGGAGCAGGCCTGTGGCCTTGTGGGGGATGTATGGGGAGGGGAGGTCGTGGCAGATCTCCCCGGTAGGGCTTGGCGCGGCGTTGTTGGTTTCAAGCATGGCGGGGATGCCAAGGGGGGGCGCTTGCCGCTGCAAGGCGGAAATGTGGCGGGAACCGGGGAAGTCCCGCGCGCGTGCCGGAAGGCGGTCAGTCGCGCGGCGCGGGTCGCGGGCGTGCAAGCAAGCGCAGTTGCACAATTGGCGGGCCGCGCGTTTCATGTCCGGGAAAACATCCACACCATTTCGCAAGCGACATGCACGACAACGACGCTCTTTCCGGCCAACAAAGTGTCCCCTCCTCCGAGGGGGGCTGCGGGTGTTCGTGCGCAAACTCCTATTCCCACGGGCACGACCACTCCCATGAGGACTGGCGTCATCTGGGCGCCCTGGCCGCGGGCGGGGCGGTCTTTGCGGCGGCGGGTGCCGTGGTTTCGGAGGGCTGGGTTGGCGGGTTTCCGGCGTGGCTGGCCCCCGCGCTCTTTGCCGTCTCGATGTTCTTGGGTGGTTTTGACGCCTTGTGCGACTCGCTGCGCAACCTTCCCCGTGGGAGGCTGGACATCCATTTCCTGATGCTGATGGTCGCCGCCGGTGCCGCGGCCATTGGCGCTTGGGGGGAGGGCGCCCTGCTCTTGCTGCTGCTTTCCGCCTCGGGCGCCCTCACCGCGTTTGTCTCCCAGCGCACGCGCAACGCCATCGACTCGCTGTTCAAGCACCAGCCCGTGACCGCCGCCCTCATTGGCGAGGACGGTCTCGAGCGCCCCGTGCCCGTTGACGGGCTGCGGGCCGGCGAGATGATCCAAATCCGCCCCGGGGACCTTTTCCCCGTGGACGGGATTGTGGTTTCCGGCGAATCCTCGGCCGACGAGTCCGCGATCACCGGCGAATCCCTTCCGGCGCCCAAGGCGCCCGGCTCCCCGGTCTTCGCGGGGACGCTCAATCTCTGGGGTGCCGCCCGTGTCCGTGTCTCGCGCCCGGCCGGGGAAAGCTCGCTCCAGAAGATCATCCGGCTCATCCAGGATGCCCAAAAGCAAAAGTCCGCCAGCCAGCGCTTCACCGACCGTTTTGGCACAGGCTACACCCTGCTCATTCTTGGTGTCACGGCCGTCATGTTCCTCGTCTGGTGGCTTTTCCTCGGCCTGCCCCCGTTTGCCGAGGGCGCCGACGGGCGGAGGCCCGCCTTTTACCGCGCCATGACGCTTCTTGTCGTCTCCTGCCCCTGCGCCCTCGTCCTGTCCATCCCCTCCGCCATCCTTGCGGCGATCGCCCAGGGCGCCCGCCGGGGGATTCTGTTTCGCGGCGGCGCCGCCGTGGAAAAGCTCGCCGAGGTCGATTGTGTCGCGTTTGACAAGACGGGCACCCTCACGACCGGCGAGCTTGGTGTCGAGCGGATCGAAAGTTTTCCCGCGGGACGCGAGCCGGAGATCCTGCGTGTCGCCGCCGCCCTTGAGGCTTGCGCCAATCACCCCATCGCCCGCGCCATCCGCGCCCATGCCGGGATCCAGGTCCCCGGCGCCGCGTCCCTGCCCGCGCCATCCGTGTCCGGCTTCCAGAACAAGGCCGGCATTGGTGTCACAGGCATTGTTGACGGTGTCCCGTGCGCGCTTGGCAAACGCGCTCTTGCCGAGGAATGCCTTGGCGCGCCGCTGCCACCCGCCGCCGCCGCCACCGATGCCACCGAGGTCTGGGTTGCCGCGGGCGGCCTGGCGGGCCGCATCCTCCTGCGCGACACGCCGCGTGAATGCGTGGCGGAGACCATTGCCGCGCTTTCCGGCGCGGGCATTCACCCCGTCATGCTCACCGGGGACAGCGCGGACGCCGCGGGCGCCGTGGCGGCCAGGCTTGGCATTCGCGAATTCCACGCGGGGCTTGCCCCGGAGGCCAAGGTCGCGCGCCTGCGTGAGTTGCGCCAGCGCGGCTTCCGCCCGGCCATGGTGGGGGATGGTGTCAATGACGCCCCGGCCCTCGCCGCCGCGCATGTCTCCGTGGGCATGGGCGCGCGCGGTTCCGATGCCGCGCTTGAACAGTGTGACGTCGTGCTGACCAACGACCGCATCGAGCGCTTCCTCTCCGCCATGCGCCTGAGCCTGCGCGCGCGGGCGGTCATCCGCCAGAACCTCGCCATCTCCCTTGGCACCATCGCCGTCATGGTTTTCGCGAGCATCGGCGTCGGCGTGCCGCTTTCCCTTGGTGTTTTTGCCCACGAGGGATCCACCGTCATCGTCTGCCTCAACAGCATGCGCCTCCTGTTTGCGTGGCCGCCCCGGCCGTAGGGCCGCCTTCGCGCCGAGGGCATCCGCGCCCGCCCCTGCGCGGCACGGGTTGCGGATGGGCGGCTTTTTGCCTTCCGGGCGTGGCGCTTTTGCTCCTTTGCGCGGGTGTTTTGGGACTTTTCCGCAGGGGGCTTTTCGGTAAGTCTGCCCCGCGAATGAGTTATCACGGGCATGGCCATGGCATGGGGCGCGACACGCGAAAGGATGATGACGCGGCCCCGAGGCGCCGCACGAGTTACACGATCAAGCTGACGGATGAGCAGATCCAGGCGCTTGGCGAGTGGTGCTCGCGGCATCTCTGGGTGCCGTTCCCGGTGGAGTACGCGGTTTTCGCCTACAAGGATGAGCGGGTGAATGTCACGGCCTACAATTCGGGCAAGGTGGTTGTCGCGGGGCGGGACACGGAGAATTTTGTGACCAATGTGCTGGAGCCGCAGATCACGAAAGAGGCGCGGCTTGGTTATGACGAGGTGCTGCATCCGGACTGGTTTGAGGACCACGCCGGGCTTGACGAGTCGGGCAAGGGCGACCTGTTCGGGCCGCTCGTCACAGCCTGTGTCATCGCGACGGGCGGGATGATTTCCGCGTGGCGCGACTCGGGGGTGCGCGACTCGAAGACGGTGACGAGCGACAGCGCCATTTTCGCCATTGAGAAGAAAATCCGCCAGACGCCCGGCGTGATCGTCAAGGTGATGTTCACGGACATGGTGAAGTACAACCGGCTTTACCACGAGTTTGGCGACAATTTGAACAAGATGCTCGCCTGGTATCACGCCAGCGCGCTTGAGGACTGCCTGCCACGTTTTGAGAGCGAGCACGGGAAGCCGTGCCCGCGCGGCCTTCTCGACCAGTTCACGGAGACGCCGCTTGTGCAGCGGGAACTCAAGAAGCGCGGCATTGCCTTCAACCTGGACATGCGCACCAAGGCGGAGTCGGACCCCGTGGTCGCCGCCGCCTCCATTGTCGCCCGCGCGGCGTATGTCCGCGAACTGGTGAAACTTTCGAGGCTGGCCGGGGAGCGCCTTCCCAAAGGCTCCGGCGCGCCCGCCAAGGAGGCCGGATTGCGCATTGTGGAAAAATTCGGCCCCGCGGCTTTTGGGCGGTTTGCGAAACTTCATTTTCGCACGGCCTGGGAATGCCAGGGCCTTGAGCCTCCGCGCCCGAAATTTGTCTTCCGGCGCAAGTCAAAGAGTGCGGGTCCGGCCTGATGCCGCGCGCCTGGCAGAGGCTTCCAGGGCGTTTCCTTGGTGATTTTTTGTAAAAACGAGGCTTCCAATCATCCCAAAAACGGCTTCCCTCGCGCTTCCGCCCGCGTCCGGGCGACCCAACTCCCCTTGTCACATGAGCCAGACCAACGTTCCCCCCCCGCAATCAGGCATTCCGGCGCGGCCGGATGCCTCAGGCACGACGAAAGTCATCCCGCCGGGGATGCTTCTGGCCTTTCTCCTTGTGACAGGGCTGTTTTCGCTCTGGGGCTTTGCGAACGACATCACGAACCCGATGGTCGCGGCGTTCAAGGATGCGTTCCTCATCAGCCATTTCCAAAGTTCGCTTGTGCAGGCCGCGTTTTACGGCGGCTACTGTGTCATGGCCATCCCCGCAGCGCTTTTTCTGCGTCGTTTCAGCTACAAGCACAGCATCCTTGTCGGGCTTGGCCTGTATGTCGCCGGGTGCGTGCTCTTCCTGCCCGCGAGCGGCCTTGCCAGCTTTTGGTGCTTCCTTTTCGCCTATTTTGTGATGACCGCAGGCCTGTCCTTTCTTGAGACGACGGCCAACCCCTACATCCTTTCCCTTGGGCCGCAGGAGACGGCGACGCGGCGCTTGAATTTCGCGCAGGCCTTCAACCCCTGCGGCTCCATCATCGGCATGTCGGTCGCGAGCGCCTTCATCCTGGACAAACTGGGCGACAGGGTGGACGGGGCCGCGCGCGCCGTGGGCAACACGGCGCTGGCCCTGGAGAAAATCCGGGAGATCGCGCCAAGTGCGGACATCCTCAAAAAAGCCCTTGGGTATGACGCCGCCAAGGCCTCCACAACGCTGGCCTCGATCGTGGATGACGCCGGCCTGGGCGTGGCGCAGAAAATCGCCGCGATTTACGAGAAGGTGCCGCTTGAGGTCGCGCCCAAGAGCGAGGTTGCCCGCAGGATCCTGCATGACGTGGATCCCGCGCACGTCGAGTTTCTGAGGATACAGGCCGCCGACCTCAATGTCATCATGGGGCCTTATGTCGTGCTTGGCGTTGTTGTCGCGGCGGTGTTCGCGCTGTTCTTTTTCGCGAAACTTCCCGGATCGGCCCCGGCGGGCGCGCCCGCAGGCACGGCGGACGCCGCGCACCACGGCATCCGGGCCACGCTGGGGCGCCTCTTTCGCAATGGCGCGTACTGGCAGGGTGTCATCGCGCAGGCGTTTTATGTCGGCGTGCAGATCATGTGCTGGACCTTCATCATCCAGTATGCCGTCACGGAATTTGGCATGTCGAAGGCCGCCGCGCAGCATTGGAACATCGCCGCGATGGGGTGTTTTGTGTCGAGCCGTTTCGTCTGCACCTATCTCCTGAAGTTTGTGAGTCCCGGCGGGCTGCTTGCCGCGCTTTCGGCGGTGGCGGCCGTGCTCATCCTCGGCGTCATGTTTTTCTCCACGGGCGCCCTTGGTGCCGCAGGCGGCGCGGGAATCAATAATTTCACGCTTTTTGACACCGGGCTTGCGTCGGTTGGCGCCGATGCGGTGGCCGGGACCGCCTTCCTGCCCGCCGGTCTTGTGTGCCTTGTGCTTGTCTCGGCGTGCATGTCGCTGATGTTCCCCACGATTTACGGCATCGCGTTGCGCGATCTCACGAACGAGGACGCCAAGCTTGGCTCGGCCGGGCTTATCCTTGCCATCGGCGGTGGTGCCGTCTTCACGCCGCTGCAGGGTTGGATAATCGACCAGAAAGACTTTTTTGCCAACCTTGGCTTCATTGACAGCATGCGCGCCTCGTTCGTCGTGGCCCTTGTCTGTTTTCTTGTGATTCTGGCCTACGGTTTGCGTACCAAGTTTGTCCACCATGCGAAGGGCTGAGGCGGGTGCCTCCTCCTCTTCCGCGTCTCTCCAAGGACATTGCCGCCACATGCGTGAGGATCGCCCGGGTTCCCCTGTTTTTGAGCTTCTCCAGAGCTGCGCGGGGGCGCGCCGCGGGCGGTTGCGCACGGCCCACGGTACCATTGAGACGCCAGTGTTCATGCCGGTCGGGACGCGCGCCACGGTCAAGTCCCTCACCCCGGCGCAGATCCGCGAGACCGGCGCGCAGATCATTCTCGGCAACACCTATCACCTCAATTTGCGTCCCGGCCCCGATGTTGTGCGCGCCCTCGGCGGGCTGCACGCGTTCATGGGCTGGGATGGGCCGATCCTTACTGATTCCGGCGGTTTTCAGGCGTTTTCCCTGGCGAAATTGCGACGCACGGACGAAGACGGGGTGACTTTTCAGTCGCACATCGACGGGGCCACGGTGCGGCTTGGCCCGCGCGAATGCTTCGACATACAGGATGCGCTTGGCTCGGACATCGCGATGGTGCTCGACGAATGCCCGCCCTGGCCCTCCGATCATGCGACGGCCGCCACGGCGGTTGAGCGTTCACTGCGATGGGCGCGCCGTTTTCTCGGCCATGCGCTGGACGCGGGTTTTCTGGAGTCGGGGCGGCTGGTGTTTGGCATTGTGCAAGGCTCGATTCATGCCGACCTGCGCCGTGAGTGCGCCTTGGGTCTCGTGGAGATGGATTTCCCCGGCTACGCCATCGGCGGGGTGAGCGTTGGGGAGCCGGAGGCTGAGATGCTTGCACAGGTTGCCGCCAGCACGCCGCACCTTCCGGTTTTCAAGCCCCGTTACGTGATGGGTGTCGGCACTCCGCCTCAACTGCTGAGGATGGTTGCGCTTGGGGCGGACATGTTTGACTGCGTGATGCCAACGCGCCTGGCCCGCCATGGGACTTTTTTCACACCCGATGGCCCCAGGAACATCAAGAACGAGCGGTTCAGGACCGACCCGCGTCCGCCTGTCGAAGGATTGGACAACTACACATGCCGGCATTTCTCGCGCGCCTATTTGCGGCATTTGCATCAGTCCGGCGAGATGCTTGGGGCCACTTTGCTGAGCCTTCACAACATCCATTTCTTTCAGGATCTCATGGCGCAGGCCCGCCACCATATCGAGCTTGGAGATTTCCCCGCGTGGAGCGCCGCCTGGATTGCCCGCTACGAGGCGGCGGAATGACGTCGCGCGGGGCAGGGCGGCGGAAAGTGGGGCGGGTATTCTGTCATGAGGGGCATGCCCGGATTCATGGCAGGCGCTGCCGGAGCTGATCCAAGGCGGCGAGGGCGTAGTGGGCGGCGGTGGGGACGCGCAGCACATTGTTTCCAAAACGGATGGGAAGAAAGCCGAGGGATCGGGCCAGTGCGTGCTCATCGGGGGCGAGGTCGCCCTCGGGGCCGATGAGAAGCAACAGGCGTTCCGCCGCGCGGAGGGCGGGGCTGGTGTCGAGGCTGGCGAGAGGCCGGGCGTCCGGCTCCAGACTGCCGATGAGGCGCAGGGCTGGAGGCGCGCCGGAGGCGGTCTCCGTGGCGAGCCACGTTTTCAACGGGGTTGGCGGGGAAATGTGCGGGAGGTGTGGATTGCCGGACTGTTTGCAGGCCTCGATGGCGATGGAGAGCCAGCGCTCATGGCGGGCGGCGGCGCGGGGCGGGTCGAGGCGGACCTCGCAGCGCGCGGCGCAGATCGGGTGAATCTCGGCGGCATCGAGTTCCACCGCGGCGCGCACGATGTCGTCCATGAGTCCGCCTTTTGGAATGGCCTGCGCGAGCACGAGTCGAGGGTGGCGCGCCTGCACGAGTTCGCTCGCCTGCACATTCACGCTCAGGGCGCGCGGGTCCGGTGTCTGGACGGTCCCGCGCCAGAGGCGGCCGATGCCATCAAAGACCTCAATGGGTTCGCCGGGGCGCGCGCGCAAGGAGCGCACGAGGTGCGCCGATTCCCCCGGAGGCAGGCTTAGCACGGAACCGGGGCCGATGATGGCGGCGCCGGGGTGGAGGCTGGATTGGGGAGGGAGGTATGCGCGAAGGCCGGCCATGTTTTTGAAAAGGATGCGCGAAACCCTAAATGTGGATTGCTCACGCGAGGCAATCTTTCGGCGAAATCGGGGCAAGGCCCTGACCGGGCTGGCGGCACTGTCCGAAGGCCCGCATGCGGCTGCCGCTTCCACTTTGAAAGCCGCGCCAGAAGGCGTTCAAACCCCGGCACGGGGGACCGCCATTAAAAAATGGCGGAGAGGGAGGGATTCGAACCCTCGGAGCCGTTGCCGGCTCACATGATTTCCAATCATGCACATTCGACCACTCTGTCACCTCTCCACTGTTTTCTCACTTCTCCTCCAGTTCTTCTGGTGGTCGCGACAGGACTCGAACCTGTGACCCCTACAATGTGAATGTAATGCTCTAACCAACTGAGCTACGCGACCTATGCTTGAAAAAGAAGAAGACCGGGGACGCTACCCTTTCGGAGGATGTTTGCAAGCTGTTTTTTGTTTTTTTGATTCAGCGGCATCACGGGGCGGGGGCGGCGGCAAAAAGCCGGTGCGGGTGGTGCGGAACGGCCTTTGCCGCGCCCCTTGGGGCGTCATTTCCCGGCGAGCGCGTCGGCGTACGCGGCCGGGAATTTGGCGATGGGCTTGATCTCAATGCGGCGGAAATCCATCTCGGCGCCCTCGGATTGGATTTGGAATTGCCCGGATGTGAGCGGCTTTTCCGTGGAGGAGCCGGACTTCACGTCCACGTAGCGCATGTTCTTGACGACGTTCACGACCTTGCCATTGAGCACAAGGACGGCGTCGGCGCCGACGGCGAGCAGCTCGCAGGAGTTCCAATCGCCATGGGCGTTCTCCCTTGCGGCGGCGCCTTTGGTGATGCCGCCGGAGAGGGTGCGGAATGGCGCCCCCGGGGTGTAACGGCGTCCTTCGGCGGGCACGTCGGCCTTGAATGCCTTGTTTTCAAAGAGGGGGAAGAAGTCGCCGACGTCGGTCTCTTGTATCTGGAATTGTGCCGCGTGTTTCCAGGCGTTGGCGAAGAAGCCGTGCTCGCCGATGGCGTGAAACACGAAGCCCCCGTCGCGTTTTTTGGCATTTTTGCGGGGAGCGTATTTTTTTTGCCCCCATCGGAATTCAAAGCGCACGTGATAGTCGGCGAATGTCTCCTTGGTGGTCAGCCCGCCAAAAACCTCGCCGGAGACATGCAGCACAGGTTCGCCATCCACGAGCTGGACGGTGTAGACCCCATTGGGGTCGCGCAGGCCGACGGGTGTGTTCTTTTTGTAGGTGTAGCCGGGGACCTTTATTTCCGGCGCGGGAACGCCGAGGAATGGTTCCCAGAGGGATAGTTTTTCGTCCAAAAGCGGCCGCCAGTTTTCGCTGGCGGTCTCGTTGGTTTTGGGGCTTTGGGCGCATGCGCCAAGGAACAAAGCCGCCACACCTGTGAGGATGGAGTTGAGAAATGCGCGTTTATGCATGGTGGCGCGGACGTTGCCCGTGCTTTTCTGGGCAGGCAATTTCAATCGTGGTGTTGACGATGCAGGGGAGGGGACGTCCCTTTTCTGCGCGGTTTTCGCACGTTTTTTGCAAAGGCGGGAGAGCTTGCGGGATCGCGCAGGAAAGCTGTGTGGATGTGAAAGGATGCCGTTTTCCGGCTTTTCCTTCTCGCCCCTCTTCGTGAAATTCTTTGGCTGGCCTGTTTCCGCAACGAAGACATCCACGCACACCAAGCATGAGCGACAATCCGCAAGCCACTTCCCTTATTTCTTCCGCCATTGCTGGCGATGGGTTACGCCGCATCCGCAATTTTTGCATCATTGCCCACGTCGACCACGGCAAGACGACGCTTTCAGACCGTCTTCTTGAGCAAACGCGCACGGTCGAGAAGCGTCAGATGAAGGAGCAGCTTCTCGACGCGATGGATTTGGAGCGCGAAAAGGGGATCACCATCAAGAGCCATCCCGTCACGATGTTTTACAAGGCGCGCGATGGCGTCGAATACACGCTTAACCTGATTGATACGCCCGGGCACGTGGATTTTTCCTATGAGGTGTCGCGTTCGCTTGCCGCCTGCGAGGGGGCGTGCCTGTTGATAGACGCCTCCCAGGGCGTCGAGGCGCAGACCGTGGCCAACGCCACGCTGGCCATGCAGCAGAATCTCGAGGTCATCCCGGTCATCAATAAAATCGACCTTCCAAGCGCGCATCCCGAGGAGGCCCGCCGCCAGATTGAGGATGTGCTTGCCATCCCCGCCGATGATGCCGTGCTGGCCTCGGGGAAGACCGGCCTTGGCATCGAGGACATCCTCGAGAGTGTCGTGCGGCGTGTCCCGCCTCCGCGCTGGGCGGATTACCCCGCGCCGCGCGCGCTTATTTTTGACAGCCTTTTCGACACCTACAAGGGTGTCATCGCGTACGTTCGTGTCTTTTCCGGCACATTCAAGGTTGGCGACCCCATTCAGCTCATGGCCAATGGCGTCAAGAGCACGGTCAAGGAGGTGGGCATTTTCTCACCCAAGCCGCGCCAGACGGATGAGCTGGCTCCTGGCGCCGTTGGTTACATCGTGCTTAACATCCGCGAGGTGGCCGATGTGAAAATTGGCGACACGGTCACGTTTTCCGCCATGCCCGCCGCGGATCCCGTGCCCGGCTTCAAGGAGGTGCGCCCGATGGTTTTTTCCGGCGTTTATCCGATCGACACCGCCGAGTATGAGAAACTGAAGACCAGTCTCGCCAAGCTGGCCATCAACGATGCCGCGCTGACCTACACATCGGAGAGTTCTGTCGCGCTTGGTTTTGGATTTCGCTGCGGCTTCCTGGGGCTTCTCCACATGGAGATCATCCAGGAACGTCTTCGCCGCGAGTATGATCTCGACATCATTTCGACCTACCCGTCCGTCATCTACAAAGTCTTCACTGCCGATGGGAAAATGACGCTGATCGACAACCCGTCCTTCATGCCCGATCCGTCCGAGATCGAGCATGTCGAGGAGCCGACCATCAAGGCGCACATCCACATTCCCTCGTGGGCGATCGGCGACATGCTGGCGCTGGTCATGGAAAAACGCGGCATTTGCGACCATACGGACACGATTGATGGCGATCGTGTGATGCTCACCTGCACCCTGCCCCTGAATGAGATCCTTGTGGACTTCAACGACCGCCTCAAATCCATCACGCGCGGCTACGGCTCGCTTGACTATGAGCTTGGCGAATATGTCACAGCCGATCTTGTGAAGATGGATGTTCTTGTGCAGGAGGAGGTTGTGGATGCGTTTTCGAGCATTGTCCATCGCCAGAAAGCCGAGGGCAAGGGGCGCGCCATTTGTGAGCGCCTGAAGGAGCTTCTCCCGCGCCAACTTTTCAAAATCCCGATCCAGGCGGCGATCGGGGGGCGGATCATCGCCCGTGAGACGCTTTCCAGCGTCGGCAAGGACGTGACCGCAAAATGTTACGGCGGAGACATAACGCGCAAACGCAAACTGCTTGAGAAACAGAAAGAGGGAAAAAAACGCATGAAGCAGATTGGCAAGGTTTCCATTCCGCAGGAGGTTTTCACCAAAATCCTCCGTAATGACACATAGCCCATGACAGGGCGTTTTTTGGGGCGGCCGCCTTTTGTCCGCTTTGCAGGGTTGCGCGGCCTTTGCATCGTGTCCGCGACGTGCGCGATGTCAGGCGCTTGAGCGGCGTTTTTTTGAGAACTTGCGTGTGGATTCCTGCCCTTGTCCACGGAGTGGCGGAGGGCGCCGGGTTTTCGAGACGGGAGCTTATGGAATTGCGGCGTTTCCCTTCCGGAGGGGGGCGGTTTCCAGCTTTGAATTCAAAAACGCAGGCCGAATTCGAGTCCAAAGGTCGCGGCCGGGTCGCATTTGAATTCGCCGAGATTATGGCCTGAGCTGACGATCTTGTATTTCGTGAGGAAAACGCCGCCGACGGAGGCGGTGATGTAGCCGGCGCGTTTGAGGAATTCCTTGGTGGCGCTGACGGTGAGCACCCCCTCGCGCCCTTGCAACGCGCGCCTCCGCCGGGATGCGCCCTCGCCATCCTCCTTCAAGCGGATGTTCAGGCCGTTGTAGTGCCCGCCAAATTCGAGGCGGAATGTCCGGTCGCCGTACACGTCGTAAGTGAGATGGGCGCCATTCAAGGCCTGGATGCTCCAATGGTCGGAGATTCGGTAACTTAAGCCGCAAAATGGCAGCCAGACGGGATCGGCGGAGTGGCGGCTTGCGATCATGAAGCCGGCAAAAACGCTGAGGCGCTCCCGCTCGGATTGGGGAAATGTCCATGTGTGGCGCAATCCCGCCCCGATGCGGCCGGAAAGCGCGTCGGCCCATTTTGCGCCATCCTCGGCGGCAAGGCTCGCCCCGGCGGAGAACAGCGCGGAGGTGCGTTTGCCGAACTGGTACTCATAGTGAAGGTTCAGCCCATAACGGGTGCTATCGCCAAACCAGTTTTCGGAGTTCGGGAAGCGGAAATCCGTGCGCGCACATTGGAGCGAGATGTGGAAACGGTTTTGGGGTGAGGTGGCCAGAAGCGAGGCTTCCACCCCGGAAGTCAGCACCGAGAAATGCCCGTTGTTGCCTCCCCGCATCGTTGCTGGCGTGTGCCAATGGGAGGAAAGCTCTCCGGCGCGAAGCAATGGCGGGGGAACCTCCGCCGCACGTGCCGCCCCGGAACGCGCGTTTTCGGCGCGCGCAGCATCAAGTTCCGGCGGTGGTTTGCCACGGAGCGATTCCTCATCGGCCTCGGCGCCCGCTGTCGTGGCGATGCCGGCAATGCCCGCCGCCGCCACCAAGAAACACCGGAAAGCGGGGCGGCCGCTTGTGGCGCCACCCGAGGCAACACCATTTTGCGGCCACCCGCGGCGCATGCTGGATGTTGGTGGCATGGCGGTGTCTCGTTGCGGTGCGGCGGGCGGACGCGCTTCGCGGGGTGCGGGTGTCAGGCGTTGGCTGTTGCTGGCTGTTGCTGGCTGTTGATGGTCACACCGAGGATTTCAATCCGGTCAAGCGGCTTGGATTTTTCGCCACCAAAACTGTGTGCCACGGGCGAGGAGGCGATTTTTTCGAGCACGTCGTCGCCGGCGATCAACCGGCCGAAGGCGGTGTATTGGCGGTTGAGAAACGGAGCCTCGTCGTGGCAGATGAAAAACTGGCTTCCGGCGCTGTCCGGGTGCGCCGAGCGCGCCATTGAGATGACGCCACGGCGGTGTGGTTGCGAGTTAAACTCGGCCTTGATCGTGTAACCCGGGCCGCCGGTCCCAGGTGTGCCGGTGGCGTTTGGCTTTGTGTTGGGGCAGCCGCCTTGGATCATGAAGCCGCGTATGATCCGGTGAAAGGCCGTGTTGTTGTAGAAGCCTTCCCGCGAAAGTTTCTTGAAGTTGGCGATGGTTCCCGGGGCGTCGGCGTCAAAAAAGGTGAAGGTCATGTCGCCCGCCGAGGTGTGGATGGTTGCTGTTTCCCCGGTGATTTGGCCAGACGCGCCCGCGCCAGCCTTGCTGGATTCGTTGTTACTCATGAAAAAGGGCGCCGAGAATCCCGATGGCCGGCCTGTGTGGCGAGGATAAAACCATCGCCCTTCGCTGCCCGCAAAGTCAGGAGCAAGGGAAGCCCATCCTTGACAGATGCTGTTTTGACGCAAACATGCCGGCCTTCTTCAGTCACAACACCTTTTACACACCGCACAACCACAACAAATGGGCAAGCAATACAACAAGGTCATCAAACGTCAGCGCGCCCGCGCTTACGAGCAACGCGCCAAGGAGCGTGTCAAGCAGGCGCTGTCTTCCTCCAAGAAGCGCAAGTGACACCTGTTTCTTCCGGGGACGTGGCGTCGTTGATGCCGCCTTCCTTCTTTTTTCTGGCGTTTTTGCGCAGGCAATCCGATGAGCCGTGAGATCCGCAGTCCCGGCCGGTGTCGTGCCAGATCGTCCGCCGCCATCCAGGCGGCGTTCTTTTTGTCGTCGTCCCTGCCGTTGCCTTTCGTTTTTGGCGCTTGCGCCGGAGGCGGGGCGGAGCGGGGGGACGTTGCCACCGTCGCGGTCTCCCCGGAGGCTTCCGCCACCTTGGTCCACGCCAACCGGGGCGCGGCGATTGCCGGGGCGCCCGTGGCGGCCCATGCCGCCTTTTCCTACGTGCGCCCGGAATGGCATGACGAACGCGTCTTCAAACGCGTCAGCGAGTATTTCACCGGCAAGGAGAACCAGGGTGGGGACGTCGTTTTGCGGAGCACGCCGGAAGTGCGGCGCGGCATGTATTTCCAGATAGGGCTTCCGCTGTGGACGGACATTCCCGGAGGTTCGACGTTGCAGGTTGAGTATCGAAGGGGGGACAGCCGGGATGTCTTTTCGCACATCTTTCAACTGCCCGCGTTTCGCGCGCATCCGTTTTTCGAGATTCGCGCCGGGCTTACGGGACCGCAATGGGAGGGGCCTGCCGCCGCGGATGCCCCCAAACCTTCGCCGGCGCGCAAAATTTCCAAGCCGCAGAAAAAACGTCTTGTCGCATGGCGCGTCACGTTGCGCACCCCGGACGGGCGGGTGTGGGAAAGTCACAGTTTTCTTTGGGAACTGCCGCCGGAGTCCCGGTCCGCGGCCCCGGCGCGTCCGTCTCGCGGCGATCCTGCCCCGCCCGCCTGACGGCCCTCAGCGGCGTGCCGCCGTGCTTTGCGCTTGCCGCGGGATTTGGGGGCTTTTTTCTGCGGGGCGTATCATGAGCAGCCTTAATGCGGTCCCGGATGGGGGCAAAATCACGTTTTGTGACGGCAGACTTTCCGTGCCGGACAACCCGATCGTCCCCTTTATCCGGGGTGATGGCACGGGGCCGGATATTTGGGCGGCGAGCGTCGCCGTCTTTGATGCCGCCGTGGCAAAGGCTTACGGCGGGCGGAGGCGGATCTCGTGGTACGAGGTTTTTGCCGGGGAGGCGGCGTTCAAGCAGTTTGGCAATTGGCTGCCTGATGCGACGGTCGAGGCGTTCAAGGATTATGTTGTGGGAATCAAGGGACCGTTGACCACGCCGGTTGGCGGTGGCATCCGCTCCTTGAACGTGGCGTTGCGTCAGTTGCTTGACCTTTATGTCTGCCTGCGTCCGGTGCGTTGGTTTGAGGGCGTCCCCTCGCCGGTGCGCCACCCCGAGAAGGTGGACATGGTGATTTTCCGCGAAAACACCGAGGACATCTATGCGGGCATTGATTTTCGGGCTGGCAGCGAAGCCGCGTTGAAAACACAGGAGTTTTTGCGCACGGCTTTCCCGGCGGAGTTCGCGAAGATCCGTTTTGGGGCCGAGCCGGAATCGGTGGGCATTGGCATCAAGGCCGTGTCAAAACCCGGGACGCAGCGGCTTGTGCGTTCCGCCGTGGAGCATGCCATACGCGAAGGCCGGAAATCCGTCACATTTGTCCACAAGGGCAACATCATGAAACACACCGAGGGGGCGTTTCGCGATTGGGGTTATGCCGTCGCGCGCGAGGAGTTTGGCGCGGAGCCTGTGGACGGCGGCCCATGGTGCCGCATCCCCGAGGGCAGGCGTGGCGCGGGCATTCTGTTCAAGGACGCGATCGCCGACATCGCCCTGCAGCAGGTGCTCACCCGTCCGGAGGAGTTTGATGTCATTGCCACGCTGAATCTTAACGGGGATTACCTTTCGGACGCGCTGGCGGCGCAGGTGGGGGGCATCGGCATCGCGCCCGGGGCCAATATCAACCATGCCACGGGCCATGCCATTTTTGAGGCCACGCATGGCACGGCGCCCAAGTATGCCGGCAAGGATGTTGTGAACCCTGGCAGCGTGGTGCTCTCCGGCGCCATGCTTTTGAGGCATCTTGGCTGGGGTGAGGCCGCCGCGCTTGTGGAGAAGGGCCTTGGCGGCGCGATCGCCTCCCGCCGGGTCACGTATGATTTCGCGCGTCTCATGCAGGGGGCCGTCGAGATCAAGTGTTCGGCCTTCGGGCAAAATATTATCGAGCACATGTGAGTCGCGCCGTTTTCCGTGGATACCGTTTCCAAGCCAGCAGCAATCCCGCGCCCTGCCGTGCCGTGTGACGGCGGGGATTGCTGCCCCGGTGCCGGGTTGCGTCCCGCATCCCCTTGTCCGCGCCATCCATTCACGGCGATCGCGGCAATGGCGGAAAATCGTGTCATAGGCGCCGCCGGGGCGATTCCCTGGCACCTGCCCGGGGATTTCAAGTTTTTCAAGCGAATCACGATGGGGCATGTCCTCGTGATGGGGCGGCGCACCTATGAGTCCATCGGGCGGCCGTTGCCGGGGCGTGTGACGATCGTGCTCAGCCGCGGCGGCATTCCAGGCGCGCCGCCACCGGGAGTCACGGTGCTGCCTTCGCTGGAGGCTTTGCTTGAGGCCGCTGGCGTGGACGCCGGGCGCCGGGGTGGGCGCGAGGAATGCCCTGGGGCCGGAGTTGCCGGCGGTGCGGCCAAGGGGAGTGCCCCGGTGGATTTCGCGAATTCCCGTGTGTTCATCGCCGGGGGGGCGGTGCTCTACGCCCAAGCCCTTCCGTTTTGCCGGGATCTTTATCTCACCCGCGTCCATGCCGCCCCGCAGGGCGACACGTTTTTTCCGTCCTTCGAGGCCGACTTTGATGCCGGGGTGGAAATAGAGGATTGCCCTGAGTACACAATCTGCCACCACCTTCGTTTGTAAAAACCCGCCTCGCTTGACTCTGGGCGGGGCTTATCCGCACCCATGCATCGTTTCCCGCTGTTTTCGAGGATATACGCGTTTTTTGCGTTCCAATGCCGTATGCCGTTCGCGCCCGGCCACTACGCGGACTTGTTCGCGCTGGGGGCGCTGCTGCTTTTCTGGCTTTCCCTTGCGCTGGGGGCGGATGGCGGGGCCGAGCCGCTTTCCGCCGCCCGCGCGGCGCGGTTTTTGGCGCTCGCGGGAGGGGTGCATCTGCTTGTGTGCGCATGGCGGGCGCGCGATGGCTTCAAGTACCAGCTTGGCGCGCTGCTTTTCCTGCCGTGGCTGGTGTGGTGCGCGATGGATTGGGCCTGGTTTAGCCCGGCCCCGTGGGAGGCGGAGAATCATTTTGCGTGGAATTGCATGGCGGTTGCCGCCTTTGTGATCTCGTTGTACCACTTCCGTGATCCCGCGTTGAAGTGGACCATCCTGGGGGGGGTGTCATTCTTTGCCACGGCCGGGGCCGCGCTTTCGATTGGATTTCAGGTGCGTCCGCTTTCGTGGCTTCAAAGCGAGCATTCGGCGGCCGCGGAGATGGGGGCGCTCAGCGCCACGCTCGGCCATCCCGTCGCCGCCGGGGCCGTGCTGTTGCTATTGTTCTTCCCGTGCCTGGGATACGCGCTGGGCCTTCGCGGGAATGGCATTCCACGCTATCTCGCCATCCCGGCCTCCGCGATTTTTCTGGCGGGGATATTTTGCACGGCGCACATCGGGGTCATCGCCGGGCTTTTTGTCGGGTTGTGTGTCGTGGCTTTTCTTTTCACGCGCCGCTGGGGTGTTCGTGCCCTGCTTGTGCTGCTCGCGTTTGTGGCCCTGCTGCTCGCGGCTTGGATGCTGGATGACAACGTGGGCATGAACCACGCCGACCCGGCCGGGGCGAATGTGATCACTTCCGCCGATTCCCCCGACCTGCCGGAGGGCGGGCCTTCCGGCCCCCTCCCATACTTCACAAAAGGTGCCTCGCCCGTGCTTGTCCAGGCCGCCAGCGCGGCCTTGTCCGCGAACCCCCTGCAGGGATTGGGCACGGGCGGTTTCCGGTGTTTTTTTGAGGCCGTGCGCCCCGCGGGCTGGGAGCTGGTGCCCGCCGGCGCCGGCGGCCTGCTTGCGACATTGCTCTCGGAAAGCGGTCTTTTGGGGACCGCGCTTTTCATCGCGCCCGTGCTTTGGGTTTGGATCTCGGCCTTGATGGGCTGCCTGGCCCTGCCGCGCCGCGAGGCGGCGGTGAAGGCGCCGGGTGCCCGGCGTGTGCCGCCTGTTCCGCATGAGCGCCTGTTCCTTGCGGCGGCCGTTGCCGGGAGCGCCGGCGCGGGGGTTGCCCTTGTGGTGGATTATCCCGGGCCGATGCCGGCGGTGGCCTGCCTGTTCGCCATTCTGGGCGGTGCCATGCTGCGGCACACGCACGCCGCGTTCCCCCTCGTCGTCAGTGGAAGCAAGCTGCGCGAGCTGGTGCTCCTTTTGTGTTCCGTGGTGCTCCCGATTGGCTGGTTGTTTTGGGCGCGCACCTCATTCAAGGCTTATGCGCACTCCCGTGCCGCGGCTGTCGCGCTGGCGCCGCTTCTTCCCGAGAACGGTGCCAGCGGTTCCCGGACAGTCGCGGAAAGGGAGGCTTTTGGCGCGCTTGAGGTCCGTGGACGTCTGGATTTTGCCGAGGAAAACGCCCTTGCGGCCATTCAGTTCAACCCGCGCGACGGTCCCGCGTGGAACACGCTCGCCGCCGTTGCGTTGCGGCGCTTTCTGGAGGAGCCTGCGCGTGGCGCCGAACTTTCCGCCGCCGCGGTTTCGGCCTCGAAGAACGCGGTGTTGCTTGCGCCGGATAATTTTGAGTTCCGCCTCACGCATGCCTTTGCCCTGAGCATGTCGGGGGAGCATCGTCTGGCGGAGAATGAGTTTGGCGTCGCGCACGCGCTGGCGCCCGGCAGCGTGGTTGCCGCGCTTGCCCATGCCAATGCCGTGGCGGCCGAGGGTGGCGGCGCGCGGATCTCCCGCGCCCTTGCCATTTTGCGGGAGGCTGCCGCCCGCCACCCGGACAATCTCGCCATTCGTGCCCGTCTGAATTTGCTGCGCACCGGGGCCGGGAAGGATGCTACCGCTCCCAAGCCTGAGTAAGACGGCCTTTTCCGAAAAAAACCATACCCTTCCGCTCATGCTGCAAGAATTGTTTCCACGCCGCCGCAGGCATTTGTACTATGTCGTGGCTTTTGGGGGGCTTCTCCTCGTGGCCGCCTTTTTCCCGCCCGTCAAGCGCGGCAAAAAGGCCGTGCGCATGTTTGAGGGCGCCCTTCCGGCCGTCCAATCCGCAAATTCGGACGCCCGGCGCTACAACATCAGCCTTCCCCCGCCGGCCAACATGTCGCACGGGATATCTCCTTCCACTTTCCACGAGCCTGATTACGGGCTTTATGCCATTCAAAAAGACAAGCGGACGGATGTGTCCCGTTGAGGAAGGCCGGGCACGCCTGTTTGTTGCATGATTTTGACCTTGCGGCACCTCCGCACGCCGCTAACAAAGGCGGCCAATGGCAATCACGGAGTGGCAGTTTAGGCCCCTTTCCCGACGCTGTGCCGTCACAGACGAACCCCTCAAGGTTGGCGACCATGTCGTCTGCCTGATTTACAAGCCGCAGGGCGCGGACATCGAGCGGCTGGACATGCTGGAGGCGAATCTTTCCAAATTGGAGCCGCGGGGCATTGAGCTTGGCCGCTGGACTCGCGAGGTCAAGGAACGCACGGACGAGGAGCGCGAGGCGCGCGTGCAGATGCTTGCGACACGCGAGGAGTTTTTTCTTTCCCTGTATAACTCGCCGGAGGATCCCACGGGCGACAAGGCTGTGCTCAAGCAACTCCTGGCGCTCATGCTGGAACGCAAACGCATCCTGCGCCCGCTTGGCAGGGCGGTTGGAGGCGTCCAGCGCTATGTCCACTCCCGGACCAAGGAGGGGTATGATGTTCCCGCCGGCGAGATTGACCCCGCCCGCGTTGCCGCCGTGCAGGAGACCCTTGAGCTTTTTGTGGGCTGAGCCTCGCGACGCGCGCCCCTTTCTCAGACCAGTGCCAGAACAATAGGAGACAACCCATTTAGACGGATGTCCGTCACACAAAACCAAACCCATCGCATTCCTATGAACACCACCATGCCCCCTCCCCAATCCGCGTCCGCCCCACGGCCGGCCAACGTTCGCCGCGCCTCCGTTTTCCTGGCGCGTGCCTCCGGCGTCTTTTGCGCCTTGCTCGCCGGCGTGTTCACCGCTGGATGCGCCACGGAAAAGCCGAAATACGAGGCGGTCCTCTACTGCGAGGCCCCGCAAGGCGGGCTTGGCGAGGGCTTTTCCTTCGAGCAGAAACTGCCCGCCTACGCGCAGACGTTCAACATCTCAAAGAGGCCGATGTATTTGCCCCAGCACATCGCGGATGTCGTCGCGGTGCGCGCCAATCTTGACACGACCTCCGGCACGCAGGGGTTCACGGTTTCGGCCATACAGCCTCCATTTGGTGGAAAATCCGTGGCAAACGAGCCGCGTGGGAATGTGAAACCGCCCGCCGCCGCCGTGAAGCCCCCAGCCGCTGCCGCGAAGCCGCCCGCCAACACCGCCGCGAAGCCGTCCGCCAACACCGCCGCGAAGCCGTCCGCCGCCAGCGCGCCTGGGTTTGATGCCAGTTTTCCCGCGCTTCTTGTGCGCCTCACTCCCAGCGCCACGCGCCATTTTTTGGGTGACACGCTCAACATCAGCCAGCAGCGCCGCCACATCTTTCTTTTTGTCAATGGCGAGCCGGTTGGCATCTATCGCACCACCGGTCCGGTGCGCAACGGGGAGATTCTTTTCCATCACCAATTGAGTGACATCCCTCCCGAACGGATTGACGAGGCTCTCTACGATCTGGCCCGCGATATCAACAAATCCATCCTTCTTATCCAGAAAGAGATTGATTCCAAGTGACGGTACGATGCCAGAAGTTTCCTTTGTGCGCTTGTCATCATTGTTTCGTGCCCGCCCATGCGCTGCGGCGATCCTGTGTTTTGCCTCACTTTTGACATTCACCACAGGCCTTTCCTTTGTCCTGTGGCCGGATGCGGGTGGGGTGGATGAAAAGACGAGGAGCGGCGGCGTCCGCGAAAAAGCCGGGGTTGCGGCGGTCCCCGTTTCCGGCGCGCCAGCCTTGCCCGGCGCGCCAGCCGGCACGGCTGCCACAGCGGGGAATGGCGAGGGCGTGTCTTTGCCTTTGTTTGCCCCACCCGGTGCGCTGGCTGGCGCCGTTGTCGCCCCCGTGCCCGTTGTTGGGGAGTCCATTTCCCGCGGTCCCGCAAAGGCGGTTGCCGCCCCCGGTTCTCTTCCGTCTTCCGCCTCGACCGCGCCGGTTGCGCTTGTTTCCACCACACATCCCTTTGTCTGGCCGACGCCGTTGGATGTCACGCCGGCCACCCCGTGGGAACAGTTTGCCCAAGCCGCCGCCTCGGGGGACCCCGCCACCGGGTTGTTTGGCCTGCATCGCAATAGCGGCCGCAAATTTCATGAAGGCGTGGATATCCGCCCCGCCCGGCGCGACAGGCGGGGGGAGCCTGCCGATATTGTGCGTGCCGCCATTCCCGGAGTGGTTGCCCACATCGCCTCCATCCCCAACGGCCCCTACGGCCGTTACGTTGTCCTGTGGCACGCGGAGCCGGGGTTGCGGTATTACACGCTTTACGCCCACTTACGCAGTGTCTCCCCGGAGCTTCGGCTTGGCAATGTGGTCGATGCCGGCACCGGATTGGGCGTCATGGGCCGTTCGGATGAGGGGAGGGGCTTTCCCAAGGAACGGGCGCATTTGCATTTTGAGGCGGGGGTGCGCCTTGGCCATAATTTCGGGGTGTGGTATTCCCGCCAGAAGGAGTTTGGCGCGCCCAACCGGCAGGGGGAGTGGAATGGGATCAATCTTGTCGGAATCGACCCGCTTCCCCTGCTTCGGCACGGACTTGCCACGGGGCGCGCGCCATTGTTCTCCACGTATTTGAAGGGCGAGCCTGCCGCCGCCACGGTTTATTTGCCGACGACGCGTGTCCCGGCGTTTGTCCGGGAAAATCCGGCCCTGCTTGCCGCCCCGGTCCCGCGCGTGCTTGCCGGCTGGAAAATCGAATTTGCCTGGCACGGTCTGCCGGTGCGCTGGACTCCGCTTGCCTCGTTGCCTGGGCCGCCCGCTGGTGGTGTTGCCTTCAGGTTTCCCGTGGCTGTCCAGGGAGTTTTCGGCCCCGCGTTTTTGGAGTCCACCGCCGAATCCGGCCTTCTGCGCAAAGCCGTGTTTCGAGGTGTTCTCGGGGCGCGCCAGCCTGGTGCCCGAAAGGGGGGTGGCCATGTCACCGCCGGCCCCGCCCCTGGTCCGGTACTTTTGCGCCATCTCGGCATCTTGTTTGCCGAACATCGTTCTTAACTAACGGCGTTTGCGGATCTTAAGGCGGATGGTGCCAGGGGCTTTGGACCGGGTGGGCGGGGCGCGCGGGGAGTCCTTGAGAGGGGGTGGATTCCACCCTTGCGCTGCGCCCTCTCAGGACGTTTTTTGCCGCCCGTTTTTCAACCTGCATTTCCGACCTCCATATAATTTGCCATGTCGCAATTCATCACTGATGCAAACTCCAATGCGGCCGCCAGTCCTGCCACAGCCACCAATGCGGCGTGCTGTTCCACGGGCGTTCCGTCGGCGGACGCGGTTGTGTGGCGTGTGATCAAGCGCGACGGGAGTGTTGTGCCGTGGAGCCGCGCCCGCATTGAGCGCGCCGTGCGCAGCGCGATTGCCAGTGTTTCCCAGTCTGCCGAATGGAAGGAGCTTCCCGATTTTGGCCTTGGCGCGGCACAGCTCGCGTTGGTCACCCAGATTGTCAATGCCGTGGAAAGTGGGTTTGCGCCGCGTTTGAATGCCGGGGAGACGCCCGGGGTGGAGCAGTTGCAGGATGCCGCCGAGCGCGCGCTGGCGGAATTCCGGCAGTTTGACGCCGCGAAGGCCTTCATCCTTTACCGTGCCGCGCGGGCCAGCGCGCGCCAGGCACGTCCGGAGGCCCGCCCCAACGGGTTGCAGGACTATATCGCCGTTTCCAAGTATGCCCGTTACAACGCCGAGCTGAAGCGGCGGGAGGTCTGGCCGGAGCCGGTGAACCGCGTGCGCGACATGCACCAGCGGCGTTTTGCGTGGGTGGACCGGCAGCTGCGCCTCCCGCTTGGCCCGGGGGAAAGCCTGTTTAGCGAGCAGATTGCGGAGGCTTTTGCGAAAGTCGCGGCGCGGCGGGTTTTGCCGTCCATGCGAAGCCTTCAATTTGGAGGCGAGGCCATTGAGAAGGAGGAGGCCCGCATGTTCAATTGCGCCTTTACCTTCATCAATCGGATTGAGGCCTTCGGGGAGACGCTTTGGTTGCTTTTGTGCGGCACCGGCACCGGTTTTTCCGTCCAGAAACGGCACATAGAGCAACTACCCGCCCTCCCGCAACGCCCTGTGGAGGATGAGCTGGTTGTGGCGCACCATCGCGTCGAGGACACCATCCGGGGCTGGGCGGATGCCTTGGACATGCTTGTCCGCAGCTATCTTAACGGAACCCTGGTCGAGTTCGACTACTCGGGCATTCGCCCAAAGGGTTCCCCCCTCGTCACTTCCGGCGGGAAAGCCCCCGGCCATGTCCCGTTGCGGCGTGCGCTGGAAAACATCCGCAAGGTGCTCGATCGTGCCGCCGGGCGACGGCTGAAACCCGTGGAGGCGTATGACATCCTCATGTATGCCGCCAAGGCCGTGCTCTCCGGCGGGATCCGCCGCAGCGCCACAATCTGCCTTTTCAGTCCGGATGATGAGGAGATGTTTCTGGCCAAAACCGGAAAATGGTATGAGGAGAACCCGCAGCGCGCCGCCTCGAACAATTCCGCCGTGATCAATCGCCACACCACCCCGCGTGATGTTTACGACAATCTTTTTGAGACACAAAAGGAGTTTGGCGAACCCGGTTTTTACTTTTGCGAGGACGAGGATTACGGCGCCAACCCCTGTGTCGAAATCGGCCTTGCCCCTCATGCCCGGATCAATGACGAGGCCGACATCGCCAGTTTGCGCGCGCTGGGCTACGAGGGCATCCTGCTGCCAGGTCAGCGCGTCCATGGCTGGCAGATGTGCAACTTGACGACCATCAACGCCGCCGCGTGCGCGACCGAGGAGGAATTTTACGAGAGCTGCCGCGCGGCGGCCCTTATTGGGACCCTGCAGGCCAGCTACACGAAAATGCCCTATCTTGGTCCCGTCACGCAATTTATCAACGAGCGCGAATCCCTGCTTGGCGTCTCCATCACGGGCATTCTTGACAACCCGGGCATTTTCCTCGACCCCGCCGTGCTTGAGCGCGGGGCGGCGGAAGTCCGCCGCGAGAACGCCCGTGTTGCCGCCATTATTGGCATTCCGGCTGCCGCGCGCACGACGTGCGTGAAGCCGGAGGGCACCGCGTCGCTCTTGCTCGGCACGGCCTCCGGCATTCATCCCCACCACGCCAAGCGCTATTTCCGGCGTGTTTTGGCCAACAGGCTGGAGCCGGTCTACCAGCATTTTCGTTCCATCAATCCCGGAATGACGGAACGGAGTGTCTATAACGCCAACGACGATGTCATCACATTTCCGGTCCAAGCCCGCGCCGACGCCATCATTCGCGATGACCTCAAGGCCGTGGATTTCCTCGGCTATGTCCGCCTGGTCCAGCGGCACTGGGTGCAGGCGGGGCGTGCCCACGAACGCCATAATCCCGGGCTTCACCACAACGTTTCCAACACCTGTGTTGTGCGCCCCGAGGAATGGGCCGATGTCGCCGATTTTATTTGGGAAAACCGGTCTTATTTCACCGGGATCGCCTTGCTGCCCTACACGGGGGACAAGGTTTTTGCCCAGACCCCCAACGAAGCCGTGCTTACCGATGCGGACGCCGTCCGCTGGGAATCCCTTCATTACGCGCCGGTCGATTACACGTTGCTCCACGAAGAGCGCGACAACACGAATTTGAAGGACATAGCCGCCTGCGCGGGCGGCCAATGTGAGAATATCTGAGCGGGGAGGGGAGGCGCGCGGGGTGCCTGTGCCGCGCCCTCTTCACCCGGGCGGGGGAGATGGTTGGCTTCCGCTGCTCGCGGTGCCCCCCAAGCCTTGTTTTTGCGAAAAACGGCTCGCGATGAAAGAGACGGTTTGCAAATTGCGTGCTTCCGGGCCGAATGAATGCCCCAAGCCCCTTTTTGTCGCCATGTTTGATGCAATTTCGTCCTCTCAAAAATTTGCACTGCCTGTTCTGGCAGCCATCTCCCTTGTTGGTTGCGCGACCGCGCCAGAAGAAACCTCCACGATCCCGGCCTATGTGCTGCAATTGCGGGGCAATGCGACGTTTGACGTGGAAGGCAAGGCAAGGCGGCCCGGGTTTGATGCCGCCAGCAACGCCTGGTGGTTGCTCGGAAACGGGGCGACCGTCTTGCTCATCCCAAGTTCGGCGCCCCCCGGGGAATCCGGGAATGCCGCCCGTTGTGGCGTCGAGTCCGGCCCCGTTGTCTTTTATTTGCGCACCGTGGCGGGCGGCGCGGGCGAGAGCCGCGTTTCCCTCCTGCGGATCGCCACCCCTGATCACCGCATCGAGGTTCTTGGAAGCGCTCCCGACATGGTCCACATCTCCAAAACCGGGGTTCCCGCCAGCGTTGAGACGCTTCGCGGAGGCGGCTTGATTCAAATCTCCCGTGCCGGGAACCGTGTGAAGGTCGTGCTTTCGGCCGGGTTTTTGCGCCAATATGCCCCGCATGGCGCCGCTGTCTCGTGGTTTGACACCTCGCCAGCCTCACTGCCCGCCCGTTCCTTGACCGCGCCCGCACGCCCTGTTTCCCCTGAGGCGCCCATTCCGGCGCCGCCCGTTCCTGCCGCCGCCCGGTCCGCCGTGGACCCCGCTTTTGACGCCGTGCCCCCGGGGCGTTCATAAAACTCCCCTGGCTGCCGCTTTCGTCTTCCTCGCACGACACATTTTCGCAATATCCGCCGCAATGCATCGCGCACCCTTCGTCCAAAATCCCCGCCATTCCACCGCCGTACGCACATTGCTTGTGGGTGCTGCATTTGCGTTTTCCGCCGCGTCCACGTTCGCCCAATCCACCCCGGCGGGGTTGGCTGCCGTTCCCGCCTCCCAAGCCACGCCCGCACCCGCATCGCCTGCCCCTTACGGTTATTCTGACGACGATTTTCCCGCCGCAAAGAATTCCCGAAAGCCCTCCGTTGCCGTGTCCGAGGGCGCCCTCCCGTCTCCAGCGGCATCCGCCGCGTTTGACGCGCGCGCCGGTGCCGGTTCCGCCTCCAATTTGTCCGCCATTCAATTTTGGAATGAAAACGACATTTTCTGGAGTGATCGTTACTACACCAACGGACTGAAACTGGCCTACACCACGCCGGAGATTTCCACGGGAAAGGAGCTGCCGCTCTTTTTTCGGGATTTGCTCAAATTTTCCCCTCTTTCCGAAAACACGGACATCGTGCCGGCCGCCTATCGCCTGCATTTCGCGCTCGCGCAGGAAATTTACACCCCCTGGCGCGAACACACGGCATTGCCCCAGCCGGGTGACCATCCCTATTCCGGGCTTCTCTATGCCACGGTGGCGCTTAGCAGCGAGACGTTGTCCCGCCTTGATTCCATCGAGCTTTCCGTCGGTATTCTTGGCCCCGGCTCATACGCCAGGCAGGCGCAGGGGGAGTGGCATCGTCTCATCGGGGTGAAACTTGCGGAGGGCTGGCGCCATCAGCTGCGCGACGAACCCATCCTGCAACTGGGCTGGACCCGTGCCGGGCGTTACACGTGGTTGCGAAAAGATTCGTTGCAGGTGGATTGGCACCCGCGTGCGCATGTTGAGGTGGGGACGATTCGCGACTATGCCTCCGTTGGGGCGCAGTGGCGCGTTGGCTGGGCGCCGGCCGGGTTGCCCCGCGATTTTGGGATTGCCGGCATACGATCCTCGCCGGCGTTTACCCGTCCCGCGGGCGGATTCCCCGATTCGGCGTGGCTTTTCGTGGATTTGCAGGGTGAAGGCTGGCTTTGGAATTCGACGCTTGATGGGAATCTTTGGCACAAGAGTGCGAAGGTTCATCGTTATCCCTGGGTTGCCGAGGCCGTTGTCGGCATTTCCGCCCAATGGGGTGATTTGCGCGTCAGTCTTTCAGAAGTCATTAGGTCCAAAGAATTTCGAGGCCAGCATGGGGAGGTTTCCGTGCATCACATCCTCAGCCTCGGTCTGACGTTTTGACTTTGGGGCCTTGTGTCCGGGAGGGGGCGGGCGGGCGTGACTTGGGAGACCGTTTTTTCAAGCCAGCGAAGCGGATGGCCCGGTTTTCATCGTGCCTGGCCGCCTCAAACCGTGGTGGCGCAGGGTGTGTGCCGCGCTGCGCAGGATGAAATGGCCGCGATAGAGCCAGGCGCGGAGTGAGGCCGTGTGCGCGGGTGCCCGCGCGCCGATGGTGCTGGCGGCGCCGGAGGCGCACACGAGGTTTGGCAAGCTGTTGTAAACACGCAACTTGTGTTCCCAAAGATACTTGATTTCGATGTCCACGGGGCGCGTGGCCAGCGGGTAGGTGGAGAGAAATCCGCGCGCGGCGGCAGGCGTCCAGACCTGCGCCAGAAACAATGCCGGCACACGGCGGCATTCAACGCTCCGTGGTTGCCCGGATCGCGTGGTTTGGCCGGCATCTGTCTCCCAGAAACGCGTGTCGCAATCGGCGAGTTTCAAGACGTCCCAGGAATCAGGCGCCGCAGTGCCATTTCTGGCGCGAAAACGCTTTTCCAAAAGCAATGGAAGCGCGGTGTTGAACATGGGTTGGAGCACGGCGTCGTCCTCCAGCACAATTCCAAAATCAACGCCGTCTTGGGTGAATTTTTCAAGGCAGCGCCGGTGGCTCAAATGGCAGGCGACCTCGTTTTTGGTCAATGGGCGGTAGTAGCGGTTTTTGCGCGTGAGGCGGCGATAATCCTCTTGGGAAAGCGTCTGCCCATCCACCGCCGCAAAATACTCCACCGGGAACGGACTTTCGTGAAGCTGTCCCATGATGGCTTCCAGCCGTTTTGGCGCGCGCGCGAGGTTTATGATGTAAATTTTCGCGGTGAATGTGGACATGCTCGTTTCCCTGCCCTTGTTTTCACAGGAACACCCCGCCGCCAAGGAGGGTTTCCCCGTCGTAAAGGGCGAGGATCTGGCCAGGGGCGATGCCGCGCTGGGGTTCGTGAAAGTGGATTTGGGCGCTGCCAAGGCCGTCGGGTTTGAAATGGGCGCGCATGGGGTTGTCGCGGTAGCGCACACGCACGGGCAGCTCGCATTCGGTTGCCACGGGGGCGTTCACCCAGGAGAGATTGTGCACCGTGGCACGATCGACGTAGAGGCCGGGCGTGCCAGGGTGGTCGAAGGCGACGCGGAGGGTGTTTGTGTCAAATTCCTTGGCGACGACGACGTAGTGTTCGTGATCGGCGTTGGACGGGACGTCCAATCCCTTGCGCTGCCCGATGGTGTGGCGGTGCAGCCCGCGGTGGCATCCGAGGAGTTTTCCGGCCGTGTTCACGATGGGGCCGGGGTTGTCGGGAATGTACAGGGCGAGGAATTGGTTGATGGGCACTTTCCCAAGAAAGCAGATGCCCTGGCTGTCCTTGCGGGCCGCGTTTGGCAGGCCGGCCTCGCGGGCGATGGCGCGAACCTCGCCCTTCCGCAATGCGCCGATGGGAAAGAGCGAACGGCAGGCCTGTTCCTGCCGGAGCAGGGCGAGGAAATAGCTCTGGTCCTTGTTTGGGTCGAGGCCGGAGAGGATGTCGACCCTGCCATCGGGGTTGTCGCGGCGGCGCGCATAGTGGCCTGTTGCCATGAAGTCGAATCCCTCCGCCATGGCGGCGCGCAGGAAAACGCCAAATTTCATCTCGCGGTTGCAAACAATGTCAGGATTGGGGGTCAGGCCGCGACGGTAGCCCTCCACAAGGTATTCGACGACATGTTCGCGGTAATCCTTCACAAGATTGAGGACGCGCAGTGGGATGCCAAGAGCCTCGCAGACGCCGCGCGCGTTTGCCACATCGTCTTCCCACGGGCATTCGCCGGGCAGGGGGACCCCCTCCTCATTCATCCACGTGCGCATGTAGGCGGCGTGGACTTCGTGGCCCTGCCGTTGGAGCAGCAGCGCGGCCACGGCGCTATCCACACCGCCGGAAAGTGCGACCAAGATTCGAGACATGGGGTGCCAAGGAGGCGGTTTTGCGCGCTTTGGGCAATGGCAGGTTTGCGGGTGCCCCCGTAAACGCCAAAATGTAAAAAAAGGTGACAGCCCCTCCCGTTTTCACGTCCGCCCCGGCATCGCCAGGCGCAGCGCGGCAAGAATCAGCAGCAATGAAATGCCTATGCGCGCAAGTTGCTGAATGGAAGGGACATGGCTTTGTAAAAGCAATGCGGCTCCCAATGAGCAGACGACCCCGAGCGGGATTTTCAGGTTGTTGAACACCGCCAGAACCCCTGCGTTGACTTGGAGTGCGCCGCGATTCCAAAGGAAGAAACACACGCCGCTGGCCACCGTGCCCAGATAGGCCAGGACGGTCCATTGGGAAAGCGTCGTCGCATGCAAAAAAGCACCCCAATCCACGCCCATTGGGAACGAGCACAGAAACGTGGAAAGGGTGCCGCCGAGCATCAGCCAGCCAAAAAGCGAGGCGTCCGTGGCCCCCGTGACGCGCGGGCGCAGGTGTTTGTAGGCCGTTTGCCCGAAGGCGAAACAGAGGTTCGAGGCCTGCATGAGCAGGAATCCACGCCAAAGCGCCTCACTGTCAGCCCGTTTCCAGAGGATGACCGTGGCTGCGAGCACGGCGAGCGCGGCGGCGAGAAGCCAGCGCAAGGAAGGGGCGCGGCGGCTCAACGCGGCATCCACCAGGGTGACGAAAAACGGGGTGCTGACGGTGAACAGGACGACTTCCTCCGCCGCGAGCGAGCCGAAGGCGGTCATGTAGAGCAGATACATCAAGCCGAATTGCACGACGCCGATCCCCGTGAACAGCGCGGCATGGAAAACGGTTGTGGCACGCGGGCGCAACATGGGGGCGAACACGAGCAGCGCGAATGCGAGCCGGACCGTGGCATAGGCGGCGCTATGCGCCTCCGGGAGGTGGTTTTTAATCAGCGCGAAGGAAAACGCCCAAACAAGCGAGACGATGAAAAGCCAGATCATTGATGAGGCGGATGGAACGCCTCAAAGGCGGGAGGGGGAAGAGTTTTTCTCATCTTGGGGTTTCGCTTGCCCTTCGGGGGAAAAGGCAAAGCCTGCCACCCAAAAAGACAATCCGATGAAATCCCTGCCTGCCATGCCGCCCGTTCCTCTTCCCATCACGCCCCCCCCTCCTCCCAATTCATTGACCCCTGTCAAAACCGATGTGGCGCGGGGACGTTTCATGGAGTTTCTCGAGAAAAAGCGCCTGCGTGTCACCGGGCAGCGCATGGCGATTTTTGATGCCGCGGCGGGGCGCCGGCAGCATTTCACGGCCGAGGATTTGCTTGGGGACGCCCGCGCGATAGACCCCTCTGTCTCCCGTGCGACCGTCTACCGCTCCCTCCCCATCCTTGTCGAAAGTGGTCTCGTGCGTGAGGTGGATATCGGGCGCGACTTCAAATACTATGCCAGCACCGGGTGCCAGGCGGCGTTTCAGGCGCAAATCGCCTGTCCCGATTGCGAAAAGATCGTGGAGGTGGACGCGCCATTCATGGAGTGGTACGGGAAGACGATGGCGGGCCGGCATGAGATGGAGCTTGTCTCGCAACGCCTGCAAATCATTGCCCGCTGCAAGGAATGCACGGCAAAAGCCACGCGCCAATAGGGCGCCCCACGGCACGCGCGGGGGAGGATTGCCGCAAACAGACGCCTTCGGGGCGTTTCTCAAATGTCCGGCGAGGCGGGTGGGGGCGGGGGCTGCCTGGTGGGTTTGGGGGCGGGGGCTGGCGTCTTCGCAGGCGGTTTGGCCTTCGCAGGCAGAAACGTCCGGACTTTCTCCGCCTTGGGCGAGCGCAACCAATTTTCCACCGCCTCCCGATTGGTCGCAAAGAAAAGGCCGGCGGCGATGACAAGAAAGAAGACCGTGAAAAACAAAATCTTTGGCGCCGACGAGCTTTCGCCTTTCTCAATATAGACAATTTGCGGGGGAATTGCGGCGGGGAAGGGTGCCTGCGGGATTCGATTTTGCGCCAGGCGGTCAGGAGGGCGGGGGATTCCGGCGGTGTGGGTTCCGGCGCGGACGGGGGGATTTGGCGCCTGCGCCTCGTTTTTTGCCTTGGGCAATGGGGGCGCATCGCCTGGTCGCGGGATGTTGTCCTGAGGTTCGCTGGCGGTGGATTGCGCGGATTTGAAGTCGATGGCCGCGTTGCGCGAGGCCTCCGCCCCGCCGTTCAGGGTGATTTTTTCGCGGGGCAGGCGTGGGGCGGTGTTGGGTGGCGGGGGAGGGGGGGCTTGAAGGCTGGCGTGCCTGGGCGCGCCCTCGGAAGCGGCTTGCATGTTGGTCGGTGGCATGGCGGCGGTGTCTGTGACTCAATGGGGCTTGAAGCCAATAAACGGCCGGAAGTCGAGCGGGAGATGCGGTTTCGGGCATCTTCCGCATTTTTCTCACGCGGTGCGCGGATCAAGGGCATCACGCAGGGCGTCGCCAAACAAATTCAACGCCAGGAGGGTGGAGGAAAATGCGGCAACGGGTGCGACAAGCAGCCACGGGCATTCCTCCATCGCGTCGGCCCCCTCCTTGATGAGCAGGCCCCATGAGGTCATTGGCGCCTTTATGCCCAGACCCAGAAAACTGATGAATGCCTCGGCAAGCATCACATTGGGGACGGTCAGTGTGGCGTAAATGGCGACAACCCCGCCAAGATTTGGGAGAAGATGGCGGCAGATGACCCGTGCGGGCCGCTGGCCGAGGCATTGCGCGGCCTCGATGAACGGCCTGGTTTTCAACAAACGGGTCTCGTTGCGGACGATGCGTGCCATCGAAAGCCAGGACACCGCGCCGATCGCGGCATAAATCCAGATGAGTTCGCGGCCGAGAAACAGCGTGAGCAGGATGACGAACAGTGTGAACGGCAGCGCGGCGAGCACGTCCACCCCTTGCATCATCACCGTGCCGGCGCGCCCGCCGCGCCATCCCGCCACGATCCCGTAGGTTGTGCCGATGAGAACCGAGACAAGGGTGCCCACCAAGCCGGCCGTCAACGAAACGCGCCCGCCCTCAAGAAGCCTGGCAAGCAAATCGCGCCCCAGCGCGTCGGTGCCAAGCCAGTGGGCCGCGCCTGGCGGCACGGCGCCAAGCTGCCGGTCCTGCGCGGCGTAAAAATTCTCGGGAAAAAACCATGGGGCGCATGCGCAGAGCAGGGCGCAAAACACCAGGAAGGCCGCCGACACGACCGCCACCCTGTCCCGCGTCAGCCGCCGCAACACGCCAGGGCGACGGGGGGCGGGGGGGATTGCCCCGGAGGCCGCCCCGGATGCGGGCGTCGCGCCCTCGCGGCCGGATCTCGGGGAGGCGGCTGGAAGGGGAGCCGTCATGCCCCGGCCCTCAGTTTTGGATTGAGCCACGCCATGACGCATTCCACGCACAGGTTGAGTGCGAGCAGCACCGCCGCGTAAAAGAGCACCGTGCCGCAGATCATCGTGTATTCGCGGTCAAAGGCGGACGAGACGAAGAGCTTTCCCAGGCCGGGGATGTTGAAAATGCTCTCCACGACGAAGGAGCCGCTGATCAGGCCTGCCGCCGCCGGGCCGATCCACGTCACCACGGGTGCCAGCGCATTGCGCAGCCCGTGCACAAACCATATGCGCCATGGCGGCAGGCCGCGCGCCACGGCCGCCCGCATGTAGTCCTGCGCGCGCACATCCATCATCCCCCCGCGCGCCAGCCGCGCTGCCGGGGCCGCGAAGACCAGTCCCAGCGAGAGCGCCGGGAGCACGCGATCGCCCGCGGTCTCCCACCCCAGCACGTTGAACCAGCCGGATCCCAGGGCGAATGCCAGCACAAGCAGAGGCGCGAGCACGAATGACGGCACGCAAACGCCAAGTGTCGCCGCCCCCGTCACGGCCCGGTCGAGGAGGGAGCCGGGGCGTGTCGCGGCAAGCACCCCGGCGGGCACCCCCAGGGTTATCGCCACGAGCAACGCCCACAGGCCCAGCTCCAGGGACACCAGGGCGCGCGCGCCGATGAGTTCCCGCACCGTCCAGCCGGGGTGTTTGTAGGATGGGCCAAGGTCCCCCCGCGCCAGATTCAGCATGTAGCGCCCGTACTGCTCCGCCAGCGGGCGGTCGAGGCCGTAATGCGCGTGGAGCGCCGCCTTTGCGGACTCCGGCATTTCGCGTTCGCGATCAAACGGCCCCCCGGGGGCAAAACGGGCAAGGAAGAACACGCATGTCGCCACCAGCCAAAGCGTGGGGACAAGCCCCGCCAGGCGCCGCAGGATGAAAGCCGCCATTCCCATGATTCTTTGTGGGCAGTCGCAAACACGCGGGTCAACGGCGCTCCCGTTCCTGCGCCTCAAGCCGCTTCTCAAGGTCCTCCGGCGATGCCGGGCGCGGCGGCAGGCCGCCCGGGTTGCCCAGCCTTGAGTTGATGGCGTCATATTCCGCCGGGGAGATGTTGGGGTTGTTTCCCATGCGCGTCATCTGCTCCTTCTGCACCTGCCGCAGACGTTCGTCCGCCTTGTGCGGATTGGCATCCTCGTCGTCCGCCAGGATCGGGATGAGCATGCAGCCACCCGCCGCCAGCGAGACGGCCCCCGCGCAGACGGAGGCGGCCGCCACGCGGGCGAGGCGGCGCATGACGGTCTCCCAGCGGCATCCGGGGGCCGGGTGGACATGGGGAAACTCCGCTTGGCGCTGTCTCATGGCGCGCACCTTGCCCGCGCCCCCCCTTCCCGCGCAAATAAAAAGCGGAGAAAAAAACGGAGTGGGGGCACCCCGTTTTTCAACGGGCATTTCCGCCTTTTCCCCGTGGATGGGGTTTCTATGTTCACGGCCCGCATGGCCTATCTTGACGACAACTTCCTCCTCTCCACGCCTCTTGCCGCCGAGCTTTATCATGGCATCGCCGCCGCGAAGCCCATCATAGACTACCACTGTCATCTGCCGCCCAAGGATGTGGCCGAGGATCGTCACTTTGAAAATCTTCACGAGATCTGGCTCGAGGGGGACCACTACAAGTGGCGTGCCATGCGCGCCAATGGGATTCCCGAGAAATACATCACCGGCACGGCCTCCCCGTGGGAGAAATTCCAGGCCTGGGCCGCGACGGTGCCCCAGACCCTTCGCAATCCGCTCTACAACTGGACCCATGTCGAGTTGCGCCGTTATTTCGGGATCGACGATCTTCTCGAGGAGTCCAGCGCAAGGAAGATCTGGGATGAGGCCAACCGCCAGCTGCGTTCCGACCCAGGCCTCACGGCGCGCGGGATTCTTGCAAAATTCGACGTCGAGGTCGTTTGCACGACCGACGATCCGGCGGATCCGCTCCCCCATCATGAGCGCATCCGCCATGACCAGCTTTCCGGCGACGCCGGGAAATTCACCTCCAAGATCCTTCCGACCTACCGTCCGGACAAGGCCTTCGCCCTTGCCGACCCCGTCGCCTTCAACGCCTGGACCGACAGGCTTGCCGAAACGGCGGGGACACGCGTGTCAAAATTCGACGATTTTCTCGAAGCCCTCGGCAGGCGCCACCATGCCTTCCACGCCCTTGGCGGGCGCCTGAGCGACCACGGCCTCGAACGCGCCCCCGCCCTTGAGTGCACCCATGAGCAGGCCGGGGCGATCTTTGACAAAATCCGCTCCGGGAACACCGCCCCCGACGCCGCCGGGCAGGAACAGTTCCGCACCTTCATGCTCATTTTCTTTGCCGGGCTTGACTCCGCCAGCGGCTGGACCAAGCAGCTGCACCTTGGCCCCCTGCGCAACACCAACCCCGTGCTTCACGGGCAGATCGGCGCCGACGCCGGGTGCGACTCCATCGGCGACGCTCCGCAGGCGCGCGCCCTGGCGTGGTATCTTGGCAGGCTTGCCGCCGCGGGCACCCTCCCCAAGACGATCCTCTATAACATCAATCCGGCGGACAATTATGTCTTCGCCACCATGGCCGGGAATTTTCAGGACGGTGTGACCGCCGGCAAGCTCCAGCACGGTTCCGGATGGTGGTTCCTCGACCAGGAGGAGGGGATGCGCTGGCAGATCAACGCCCTTTCCACGCAGGGCCTGCTTTCGCGCTTTGTGGGGATGCTCACCGATTCCCGCTCCTTCCTCTCCTACCCGCGGCACGAGTATTTCCGCCGCATCCTCTGCGACGTTCTTGCCACGGACGTCGCCACCGGGCGCCTTCCTGATCGCCCCGACTACCTCCGGCGCCTTGTCGCCGACGTCTGCCACGACAACGCCGCGCGCTATTTTGGTTTCTGAGGCGGCGGGCATGCCGGGGCGGTTGTGCAAACAGGGGCTTTCGGGCGTTTTCCCGCTTGCTGCAAGGGCGACGGAGGTGGTTCCTTGTGAAAATGCAAATTGAGATCCCCTGGGGGAAGCTGACAGAAAAAATCGAGACCGGCGCCTCGCTTGACGAAGTGGAGGCCACGCAGGCCGCCCTGTGGCTGGCCGATGCCAATGGGGATTTTGACGGGAAGAAACGCTTTTTGCGCTCTTTGAACCGCAAGGGGGAGTCCGTCTCCGAGGTGTTTGCGTTTGCCAAGACGTTTCGCGACCTTGCCCGCCATGCCGTCGGGGTGGACGTTCCGGCCACGGCCATAGACATTGTGGGGACGGGCGGCGACAAGTCCGGGACATTCAACATTTCCAGCGCGGCGAGCATACTGGTCTCGGCGGCGGGGGTTCCGGTCGTCAAGCATGGGAATCGCTCCATCACATCCGAATCCGGAAGCGCGGACTTCCTCTCCTGCGTCGGCGTGCCCCTGGAGGTGCCCGATGCCGTGCTGGCACGCTCGTTGCGCGAGTTGAATTACTGCTTTTTTTACGCCCCCGCCTTCCACCCCACCTACAAGGCGTTCATGCCCGTGCGGAAAGCCCTGGCGGCCGAGGGCCACAAGACGGTGTTCAACATCCTTGGTCCGCTCATCAATCCGGTGGCGCCGCCAATGTGCCTGCTGGGCGTGTTCTCCGCCTACTGGGTGGACCTTTTGGCGGCCGTGCTCGGCAAGCTCGGCGTCAAGCGCGGCCTTGTCTGCCACTGCGCGTTGCGCGAGGGCGGCGGGCTGGACGAGCTGGCCACGGCGGGCCTGAACCGCGTGTGCGGGGTGGGCGAGCTGGCGCATGTGCGGGGCGAGTGGCTGCCGGAGGATTTCGGCCTGGATGTGCGCCCGCGCGAGGAGTTGCTCGGCGGCACCCCGGATGAGAATTGCACCCTGTTCGGCGAGCTTCTTGCCGGGCGGGCGCCCAAGGGGTTGCGTGACACCGTGGTGTTCAATGCCGCAGCCGCTTTCTGGGCCTCCGGGCGGACGCCTTCCGTGCGCGATGGCGTGCAGCTTGCCCGTGACCTGCTGGAGTCCGGGGCCGTCCGTCGTCATGCCGACGCCCTTCGTGACTTTTACGCGCAGGATTCCGGGCGGGCGTGACCCTCACGCGGGGCCGTCCGCGCATGCGGGGCGTCCTCCCGCTTACCGGTCGCATTCGCCCATGACGAAGTCGATGGAGCCGAGGATGGCGGGGATGTCCGTGAGACGATGGCCCGGGATGAGCGCGGGCAGGAGGCTCAGGGCGGCATGGCTTCCGCCGCGGATGCGGACGCGCCAGGGGGTGCCGCCGCCCTTGGAGTGGATGTAGAACGCGAGCGCCCCCTTCGGGTTTTCCGCCTCAAACCAGACCTCGCCGGCGGGCAGCGCGGGGCCGCGTGTCACCAATGCAAAATTCTGGATCAACTCCTCCATCCCCGTTTGCACGGCTGATTTGGGAGGGGGGAACACGCGCGGGGCGTTCTCGACGTGCCATGCGCCGCCGGGCATCGTCGTCGCCGCCTGCCGCAGGATGCGGATGGATTGGCGCACCTCCTCCATGCGGACCAGATAGCGGTCGTAGCAGTCGCCCACCGTCCCCGTGGGGATGTCGAAATCGTAGCGTTCGTAACCGCTGTACGGGGCATCCTTGCGAAGGTCCTCGGCGATGCCGCTTGCGCGCAGGTTGGCCCCGCTGATGGCGTGCGAGCGGGCAAGCGCCGGCGGGATCACGCCGATCCCGCGCGTGCGGTCGATGAAGATCTTGTTGCGCGTGAGCAGCCTGCCAACCTCGTCGAGCGTGCGCGGGAGCTCGTCGCAAAACCGGAGCAACCCGTCCAGCCAGCCATCGGGAAGGTCGCGGGCGAGGCCGCCGACGCGGGTGTGGCTCGTGGTGAAACGGGCGCCCGTGAGCTGCTCGAAGAGCAGGTGGAGCTTCTCGCGCTCCGTGAAGGTGTACATGAAGACCGTCCATGCCCCGGTGTCCATGCCGTAAACCCCGAGGCCAAGCAGGTGCGAGGAGACGCGGGCCATCTCGGCGCAGATGACGCGGATGGCCTCGCAGCGCGGGGGGACCTGGATGTTGGCGAGTTTCTCCACCGCGCAGACCCATGCGACGTTGTTGGCGAGCGGAGCCAGGTAATCCAGGCGGTCCGTGCACGTGACGAACTGGTTGTACGTCATGCTTTCGGCGAGTTTCTCGATGCCCCGGTGCAGGTAGCCGATGACCGGCTCGCAACGCGTCACGATGTCCCCGTCCAACTCCAGTTTCAGGCGGAGCACGCCGTGCGTGGCCGGATGCGACGGCCCCATGTTGAGCCGCAGCCGCCCGTCGGCCATCGGGGAGGCCTGCGCGAATGCCTCCGCCGCGCGGGCGGCGGCGTCCCCGGTGCCAATGGTTGTGGTGGTGTGGCGGGGTGTGCTCATCGTTGGGTCGTCGGGTCGGGCAGGAAAGGCGGTTTGGCTCCGCTTGGAATAGCAAACTGCCGCTCACCTGGGGGCGGGAGGGGCGTGCAGGAAGGCGTGGATGTTTTTTGCGAAGACGGGGCCGATGCCGGGCGCGCCGGCGATTTCCGCCTCCGAGGCCTTTCTCAATGCGGCAAGGGAGCCGAAATGCGACAAAATGGATTCGCTGCGTTTCCGGCCAAGCCCCGGGCAGTCCTCAAGCAATGACTCGCGGATGCGCCGGCTGCGAAGGTCGGCGTTGTAGGTGTTGGCAAAGCGGTGGGCCTCGTCGCGAAGGCGTTGCACCATGCGCAGCGCGGGGCTGTGGCGGGGGAGCGCGAGCGGCGGGCGCGCGCCGGGGAAGATGATGAGTTCCTCGCGTTTCGCCAGCCCCACGAGCGCCGGCGGCGTGATCCCGAGCGCGGCGAATGCCTTCATGGCGGCCCCAACCTGCCCGGCCCCGCCGTCTATCACGATCAGGCGGGGGAATTCGCGTCCCTCGTCGTGGAGGCGTTTGTAGCGGCGGCCGACAACCTCCTCCATGGACCGGAAGTCGTCATTGCCGACATGGCCGCGAATCTTGAAGCGGCGGTAGTTGCCCTTGTCCGGGCGCCCGTCGGCGAAACGCACGAGGCTGGCGACGACGAAGGTGCCGCTGATGTGTGAAATGTCGAAGCACTCCATTGTGCGTGGCGGCACCCCCATGCCGAGCGCCTCTTGAAGCTCGCGGATGGCCTCTTTTGCGTCCGCCGTGGCTGTTGGCGGCTCGGGCGCACGGGAGTGGAACCGGCGTGTGTGCGCCGTGGTGCGGCGGATGGCCTCAAGCATGTCACGAAGGCTTGCGGCGCGCTCGTACTCCCGCGCCTCCGCGGCGGCGCGCATCTTTTCCCTCAGGGAATCGGCCCACTCCTGCACGCGGCCCTCAAGGAATTCGCAACCGGCCTCCGCGCGCGCGCGGTATTCCGCCTCCGTGGTCTCGTTGGGAAAGGGGGTGATCTCGGCGCGGGCATCGTCATAGAGCCGCCAGTTTCCGCCCCCAAGTTCGACCGGGTGCGCATCGGAGAGCAGGATGCCGAAACGTTTGCGCATCTCCAGCAACGTGCGCTTGACCTCGGCGGGGTAGGGATAGGGGCCGAAGTAGCGCGACGATTCGTCCACGCGGTTGCGCACGAGGCGGAAGACGGGCAATGGCTGGCGCATGTCCACGCGGATTTGCAGGAACTGCTTGTCGTCGCGAAGCAGGGTGTTGAACTTGGGGCGCCATTCCTTGATGAGCCGCCCCTCAAGCAACAACGCCTCGGCCTCGTTGCGCACCACGCGGTGGTCAAAGTCCGCGATGAGCGCGATGAGCGCGGAAATTTTTGCCGAACGCTCACGGGCGCGGTCAAAGTAGGAGGCGACCCGGTTTTTCAAATTTTTGGCTTTTCCGATGTAAAGCACCATTCCCCCGGCGTCCTTCATCATGTAGATCCCCGGTTCGCGAGGCAGGCGGCGCACCTTTTCCTTGAGCGTCAACGCGGGTTCCGCCTCCGGGGCGGGATGGGGCGGGGTGCCGGCAGGGGGCGTGGCGCGCGCCGCTGCGTCCGCCACGCAAGGCAGGGGCGTGGGAGCATCGTGTCTTGGGGATGGCGCGGCCATGGGAACCATTTTTCCCTCAAATGACATTCTCTGGGCGGGATTGGAGGCAATTCCAAACGCAAATGGCATTTTCGATAAGGAAGAAACATGCGCTTTTTCATGAAAACGTCCTTCGGGAAACAAGGAGGGGAATTGTCCCAAGCCTTGGCCAGACTGGCGCCACTGCGTCAAAAAGCGCGACAAACTGGCTTTCGCGTTTGGTCGGCAGGTGTTCCAATGAACGCGTCCCGTTTTTTGCAACTTGTTCGTGTGGAAGTGTTTTCCGTTTATTTGCCCGGCTTGGCGCACATCTTGCGTCGTGCCCGGCCATGACCGACTTCAACCAATTTACCGAAAAGAGCCGCGAAGCCATAGCCGCGGCCCAGACCATTGCGCGGGAAAACAAGAATCCGGTTGTCGAGACCTGGCACCTCCTTGACGCCCTTCTTGGGCAGCAGGATGGCGTTGTCCCCGGCCTTTTGGCCAGGATGGGCGTGCAACAGTCGGCGGTCGACCTCTTCATCAAACGCGAGATTTCCCGTCTCCCGAAGGTTACCGGCGCCGCCGACCACGCCCAGGCCGGGGCCGTCTCTGGTGTCTTTCACAGCACCCTTGAGAAGGCTGGCGAGGCGGCCCGGCGCATGAAGGATGATTTTATCAGCACCGAGCACCTTTTCCTCGCCCTTCTCGCGTCATCCGACCAAAAAAACTTCGCGCGCAGCTTTGCCTTTTCCGAGGCCGGTGTGCTTGCCGCGCTGAAGGAGCTTCGCGGGGCGCAGCGCGTCACATCCCAGTCCCCGGAAAGCACTTATGACGCCCTTGGAAAATACGGCCTGGACCTTGTGGCGCGCGCCCGGCAGGGCCGGCTCGACCCCGTCATTGGACGCGACGAGGAGATCCGCCGCGTCATACGGATTCTTTCGCGGAAAACCAAAAACAACCCCGTCCTGATAGGCGAGCCGGGTGTTGGCAAAACCGCCATCGTCGAGGGGCTTGCGCAACGCATTGTGCGCGGGGATGTTCCGGAAGGGTTGAAGGATAAGACCATCTTTGCGCTCGATGTGGGCTCGTTGCTCGCGGGCGCCAAGTATCGTGGCGAATTTGAGGAGCGGCTCAAGGCTGTGCTTAATGCCGTCAAGGCGGCGGATGGGAAGATCCTGCTTTTCATCGACGAATTGCACACGCTTGTCGGCGCGGGGCGGACCGACGGGGCGATGGACGCTGGCAACATGCTCAAGCCGATGCTTGCCCGCGGTGAACTCCATTGCATTGGCGCGACGACGCTGGACGAATACCGCAAGTACGTTGAGAAGGATGCGGCCCTTGAGCGCCGTTTCCAACCCGTGCAGGTGGAGCCGCCCGGCGTCGAGGACACCATCTCCATCCTGCGCGGCATCCGGGAGCGTTTTGAGGTGCATCATGGCGTCCGCATCCAGGATAACGCGCTGGTCGAGGCCGCGGTGCTCTCCAACCGCTACATCACCGACCGTTTTCTTCCCGACAAGGCCATCGACCTTGTGGATGAGGCGTGCGCCCAGATCCGGACGGAGATGGACAGCCTGCCCGCGGAACTCGACCAGCTTTCGCGGCGCGTCATGCAGTTGGAAATCGAGGAGGCGGCGCTGAAAAACGAGAAGGATGACGCCAGCAAGGCGCGCCTTGAAATGTTGCGTCACGAACTCGTCTCCGTCCGCGCCGACGCGGTCGCGATGCGCGCGCGCTGGGACGCCGAGAAAGCGTCGATCGGGCGCGTTCGCAAATTGCGCGAGCAAATCGAGGATGCGCGCCGGCAAATGGAGGCCGCCGAGCGCGCTTACGACCTGACGAAGGTTGGCGAGCTTCGCTATGGCACGTTGCCGAGGTTGGAAAGGGAACTCGCGGAGCTTGAGAATAGCTCGAAGGAGGAAAAACCCGATGACGAAGGGAAGGATCCGGGAAAAACCCCGGCACCGGCCTCCGCCTCCGGCAAGCACGCCCCAAGGCGTTCCCCGGCGGTCGAGCGGAATGGCATGCGTCCGCGTCTTTTCCGCGAGGCGGTCACCCCGGAGGAGATCGCGGAGGTTGTCGCGCGCTGGACGAGCATCCCGGTCAGCAAGCTTCTTGAGGGGGAACGGGAGAAACTTCTTCGCCTGGAGGAGGATCTTCGCGCGCAGGTTGTCGGGCAGGACGAGGCTGTGCGCCTTGTCTCGGAGGCCATCCTGCGCGCCCGCGCGGGTGTGCAGGACCCCCGGCGCCCGGCCGGCTCCTTCCTCTTTCTTGGCCCGACGGGTGTTGGAAAAACCGAGCTTGCCAAGGCCCTTGCGCGAATTCTCTTCGACAGCGAGGACGCGCTCGTGCGGGTTGACATGTCGGAATACATGGAGAAACACGCCGTGAGCCGTCTTGTCGGCGCGCCTCCAGGTTATGTCGGTTACGACGAGGGCGGCCAGCTCACCGAGGCGCTGCGCCGCAAACCCTACAGCGTCGTCCTTCTTGATGAGATCGAGAAGGCGCATCCGGATGTCTTCAACATCCTTCTCCAGATTCTTGATGACGGGCGCATCACGGACGGGCACGGGCGCACGGTGGATTGCCGCAACTCCATCTTCATCATGACCTCGAACATCGGCTCAAGGCACCTTGCGGGGATTCTTGACGATTTTTCGGATGGGAACGGCATTCCGGAAAATGTGCGCGAGGCGGTTTTGTCCGAACTGAGGGGCCATTTCCGTCCGGAGTTTTTGAACCGGATCGATGACACGGTGCTCTTCCGTCCGTTGGGTCTCGATGAAATCCTGAAAATTGTCGACATCCTGCTCGCCTCGACAAACCGGCGGCTGAGTGACCGGCGCATCGTCCTCCAACTCTCGGAGGAGGCGCGGACATGGCTTGCCGAGCGCGGATACGACCCTGTTTATGGCGCGCGCCCGCTGCGCCGTTTTCTGCAAAAGCAAATCGAGACACCGCTCGCCAAATCCATGCTTCGCGGCGAGATTGGCGATGGGCAGACCATCGGGATCCAGTGTCAAAAAACGGATGGGACGCTCGCCTTTTCCCTGCTTGGGAAAGCGACGGGGAAGCATGACGGGGTTTTCCCGGCGGCGGGAGCGCCCTCCCCGGAGAACAATGATTCGCCGGCGGGAAAAACCAGGGGAAATGGGAAGTGACGCCGGTCGAATGGCGTGAAAACCCCACGCCCTTCGGGGCGATGGGGGCACTTCCGCCCCGCCCCTTTTTTGATGGGTTAATCCAGGATCAGCATGGCGTCGCCATAGCTGTAAAAACGGTAGGAGCGGGCAATGGCCTCGGCATAGAGGGATTTGAACCATTCGATGCCGTCCATTGTCCCCGGTGAAAGGAAGGCGGAGACGAGGCACAGAAGGGTGGAGCGCGGGAGGTGAAAATTCGTCAAAAGGGCATCCGCGCCCAGGAATGTGCAGGGGGGGTGGATGAAGAGGCCGGCTTCGTCGAAGACCGGGTTTCCGCCGGCGGCGGGGGGGCGCGTCCGGGCATCCGCGTTTTCCATCCCCGTCGCCGCGCCAACGCCCTGCCTTCCGCCCTCATGCTTGCGGGCGTGGTCCTCCAAGGCGCGCAAAGTGGTCGTCCCCACGGCCAGACGCGGCGCGTTGGATGCGACGGCGGCGTCAAACGCGGCGAGTGTCGTGGAAGGGATTTCGTAGAACTCGCGGTGGATGGTGTGCTCCTCCACGGTTTCCGTCTTCATGGGCTGGAATGTGCCGAGACCGACGTGGAGCGTGAGGTCGTGGCAGGGGATGCCCCGCGCGCCAAGGGCGGAGAGCACGGCCTCGGAAAAATGCAGTCCCGCCGTTGGCGCTGCGGCGGCAACCGTGCGGCGGGGGTCGGCGTAGAGCGTTTGATAGCGTTCGTGGTCAAGTTGCGCGCAGGGCGGGGTTCCGCGCTCGCGCCGCGCCCGCTCAATGTATGGGGGAAGCGGAAGCTCCCCTTTTTTCTCGGACAGGGTGAGCACGGTCTCACCCGCCGGGAGTGTGAAATGGACGCGGTATTCGCCGTCCGACTGGCCAAGCACGGTGGCGGTGGCCGGGCCGGGAAGCGCAAACCCGGCGGCGGCGGCTTTCTTGCCCGGCTTGAGCAGGCACCACCAAGTCTCGGGGGACCCGGCAGGGCGCAACAGAAGGCACTCGACACGCCCGCCGCCGGGGCGCTCGCCCGCCAGCCGGGCGCGCAGGACGCGCGCATTGTTGCGGAAAAGCACCGTCCTGGCGGGGAGCAGCGCGGGAAGCTCATGAAAATGGTGGTGCGAGACGGTCCGTGCCGCCCGGCGCACAAGCATCAGCCTGGAGGCGTCGCGGCGCGAGGCGGGCGTGTCGGCGATGAGTTCCGGCGGGAGTTCGTAATCAAAAAGGGCGGTGTTCATGCTCGGGGGATGCGCGGCGGATGGCGGCAGGGGCGCGCGCGCTGGATTCAGGCGGCCCCCATTGGTTGCGTGGCGGGGGCCGGTGGCGGGTTTTCGTCAAGAAACCTTCCGTCGAGCATCCGCAGCACGCGATCGCAGCGCGAGGCGAGATCATTGTTGTGCGTCACCATCACGACGGCGATGCCGCGCTCGTGGGCGAGCGAGGAGAGCAGGTCGAAGGCGATCACCGAATTGCGGGCGTCGAGGTTCCCCGTCGGCTCGTCGGCCAGAAGCACGGGAGGCTCGTTGGCGAGGGCGCGCGCGATGGCCACGCGTTGCTGCTCGCCCCCGGAAAGATGTGTCGCCAGGCGCCCGGCCTTTTCGGCCAGCCCCACGGCGTCCAGCAAGGAGACGGCCCGGCCGGCCATTTCCGATTCGCCGAGGCGCCCGCGCTTGCGCATGGGCATCATCACATTCTCAAGCGCCGTGAATTCCGGAAGCAGAAAGTGGAATTGGAAGACGAAGCCGAGGTTGGCGTTGCGGGCCTTGGTGCGGTCGTCATCGCCGGCCTGGCCCAGGGATTTCCCGGCCACGAAAACCTCGCCGGAGTCCGGGCGGTCGAGCAGGCCAAGCAGATAGAGCAGCGAGCTTTTCCCGCAGCCCGAGGGGCCGACAATGGCGTGCGTGCACCCTGCCGTGGCGTCAAAATCCACGCCTTTCAGGACATGGGTCCGGTTCTCATCCCTGCCGAGGAACCGGACGAGTCCCCGGCACGCCAGCACTGAATTTTCCACAGCAGGCCTCGGCGGCTTGTCTGCACAGGGGGTTTTGCCAAACATCGCGCGCAGGCTATCCGGCGCTTTTCAAAACAAAAGGGAAAAGGCGGCACGTTTCCCGGCGCCACCCGCCCGGGGCCGTGGATCGCGGCGGCATTGACACCCGCGGCGCGCCCTTGGCAACTTCGCACGCCATGCAAAATCCCCCCTCCTGCAAGCCTTCCTCCGCCTATTCCATCGGCCTTGATTATGGGACAAACTCCGCGCGCGCCCTTGTTGTGGATTGCGCCAATGGCGCCGAGATCGGGATGGCGGTCGTGGATTATCCTTCCGGGAAACAGGGCATCCTGCTTGACCCCCTTGACCACCATCTCGCGCGCCAGAACCCGGCCGACTACCTCCATGCGCTGGAAAATGCCGTTCGTGGCGCCATCGCCCAGGCGCGCGCGGCCGACCCCGGTTTCGCGCCCGAAAAAGTGGTGGGCATCGGCGTGGATGGCACGGGTTCCAGCCCGTTGCCCGTGGATGCCCGGAACCGGCCGCTCGCCCTTGATCCGCGTTTCGCCTCCGACCTCGCGGCCCATTGCTGGTTGTGGAAAGACCATACCGCCACCGCCGAGGCCGAGGCCATCACGGAGGCCGCCCGGCGTTTGCGTCCCCAATATCTCGCAAAAATTGGCGGAACCTACTCCTCCGAGTGGTTTTGGGCCAAGATCTGGCGCTGCCTGAAGGTCGGCCGCGCGGTTTTTGACGCCGCCCATTCCTGGGTGGAGCTTTCCGACTATGTGCCGGCTGTGCTTGCCGGGGCCTCGACGCCTGCGGACATTGTGCGCGGCGTCTGCATGGCCGGTCACAAAGCCCTGTACTCCCCCGACTGGGGCGGCCTTCCCGACAAGGAATTTCTCGCCGGGCTTGCGCCCGAACTCGCGGACCTTCGCGACCGCCTCTACGCCACCGCGCACGACGCCCGGACTCCCGCCGGAAAACTTTGTCCGGAATGGGCCGCGAGGCTTGGCCTTCCCGCGGGGATTGCCATCGCCATCGGGGAGATGGATGTCCACTACGGCGCGATTGGCTGCGGCGTGGACGAGGGGGCGCTTGTCAAAGTCATTGGCACATCCACCTGCGACTGCGCCGTGGTTTCCTCCGCGCGCCCCATCGCCGACATTCCAGGAATTTGCGGCATTGTCCCGGGGTCCATCCTTCCCGGCTATCACGGTGTGGAGGCGGGGCAGTCCGCCGTGGGGGACATTTTCAAGTGGTTTGTCGAGACCGTGCTTGGCGGCACCGCGTCCCGCCACGCCAGCCTGACCGCCGGGGCGGCCGCGCTCCGTCCCGGGCAAAGCGGCCTTCTGGCGCTCGATTGGAACAACGGGAACCGCACCATCCTCGTCGACCAGCGCCTTACCGGATTGCTGCTCGGGCAGACGCTTCACACGACCCCCGCCGAGATTTATCGCGCGCTCATCGAAGCCACCGCCTTCGGCGCCCGCGCGATCATTGAGCGTCTGCGCGAGTATGGCATTCCTGTCTCGCGCGTCATTTGCTCCGGCGGGATTGCCGAGAAAAATCCGCTGCTCATGCAAATTTATGCGGATGTGACGGGGTGCGAGATGCGTGTCTCCCGCTCCGCGCAATCCTGCGCGCTTGGCGCGGCCATTGGCGCGGCCGTCGCCGCCGGGGTTTATCCCGGTTTCAAGGCCGCCCAGGCTGCCATGACGGCCCTGAAACCCGTGCTTTACTCTCCCGATGCCGGATCCCAGGCCGTTTACGACAAACTTTACAGGCTCTATCGCACGCTCCACGACGCCTTCGGGGGCGTGCCCCAGGATGCCGCCCTCCCTGTGTCCCGCGTGATGAAGGATCTTTTGTCCATCAAGGCCGGCACGCGGTGCGGCGCGGCTTCATGATGCCGGGGTGCGGCGCGGCCTTGTCAATTTCGCGGTGGAAACTCGAATTCCGCCTTCTTCCTGTCTTTTGAAAGGACGAGGAAGGCGCTGAATTCGCGGCCGGTTTTGGGGGACACCAATCCGGCGAGCAGGTCGGTCCGGCCCTCATTGACGAGCCGTTGCATCTGTTCCGGGGGAAGGGGGAGGCCGCAGAGGGTCGAGGGCTGCTGAAAATAGGGGGGTGGCTGGGGTGCGCCGGGGTCGACCGGGGGGGTGGTGACGACGTAGTGCGTGGGGGTTTGGTAAAGGAGCGCGCCATTCGGGTAGAGTTTTGCCACGCCGTGGCTTTCCGCGGAGACAAGGTCGTGTTTGACGGCTGCCCGAAGGCCGCGGCCTGTTTTCGCGCCGCCGGAGTTTTTCCCGCCGGCCTCCCCGGACGGGTCCTTGGGCGCGCGCGGCGGGAATTCCCATGCGATGCGCGGGCCTTGGCGGAGGAGTGTCGCGTCAAACGGTTTTCCCTTTTTGGATATGAATCCTTGGATGAGCGGTGTCCGGCCTTCGATGGCCAGGGCGATGGCGTGCAGCTCGGTGATCTCTTTCTGGCAGAGCTGGCGGCTTATTTTGAAAAGTTCCTTGTAGGTCCCGTCCTTCTGGGGCTGGCGGAGGATGTAGCCCGTGGGGCTGTTGATGAGTTCCTGCTTGCTGTCGTCGGAACGCCAGAACGGGGTGGCGGTGGCGTGGTCCACCTTGTTGCCGTAGTCGAGTTCGACTTTCTTGGTCCCGGGTTTCTTGGGGTCGTCGGCAAGGAGGAGTTTCGCGCTGAATTTTTTCCCGAAACGGGAGGTGAATCCCTCGAGGGGGCCGAGTTCGCCGTCACGGAGGAGCGAACGGACCTCGTCCTGCGTGATTTTGCGTTCGGAGATGTTCTTATAGATGGTGAGCTTGCCGTCCTGGGATTTGTAGGAGCGAAGGGTTTCCGTGAGCGGCTGCCCGTCGGTGGGGGAGGGGATGTCGGTGATGCTTGTGGTCCCTGGGGCGCCCTCCTCAAAGGTTTTCGCCCTTTCGACAAGCCCCCGGGTGACGTCGGCAATCTCTTTCATGAATTCGGGGCGGGTGTAGAGGCCGTGTTCCATCTGGCGGAGTTTGTATTCCCACTGGGCGGTCATGTCCGGCTTGGTGAGGGCGTCGGCCTGCAATGCGGAGAGAAACTCGAGGAGCGTGTGCGCCTTTGTGGTGGTTTGGAGTTCCCGTTTGGCGCCACGTTCCAGGTAGTTCTGGTAGAGGAGGCCCTCGATGATCTCGGCGCGCGTGGCGGGGGTGCCGAGTCCGCGCTCCTTCATGGCATCGGCAAGCTCCTCATCGTCCACAAGTTTCCCGGCTCCCTCCATCGCGGAGAGGAGGGTGGCCTCGGTGTAGCGGGGCGGGGGCTTGGTGCTTTCCTCGTGGAGGCTCACCCCGGCCGTGCGTGCGCGCGGGGGGTGCCCATCGGCGGCGGAGAGGGGGGGCAGGCTTTTGTTTGATGACGGGGAGGCGTCTTTGTCCTTCCTGGCGGCCGGCTCCTCGGCGTCTTCAAGCGCGGTTTTTCCGTAAACGGCGAGCCAGCCCGGGCTGACGAGGACTTTTCCCTCGGATTTGAAGCTGAGGGAGCGCAGGGCGACGGGGGGGGGCGGGGTGTTGTTGTCCGGAAGCGAAGGGGCGAAGCGGGCCTGGATGGCGGTGTCGATGGTGATGGTGGAGGTCCGGGTTGTGACATCAAATTCGGCCGGCGGGTAGAAGACGGCGACAAAACGGCGGGCGATCATGTCGTAGATTTTGGCCTCGATGTCGTCGAGTTTGTCGGCGGAGGAGCCGGTTGGGATGATGGCGAAGTGGTCGGAGATCTGGGCGTTGTTAAAGATGCGCTTGTTGGGGCGGACATAGTTCGCCGCGAGCGCGTGGGTGGCGTGGGTGGCGAGATCGCCATGGTCGAGTTTCGAGAGGGTTTCCTTGCAGGTGGCAATGTAGTCCTCCGGGAGGGCGCGGGAGTCGGTGCGTGGGTAGGTGATGACTTTGTGGCGTTCGTAGAGAGCTTGTGCGATCTGGAGCGTGCGGCGGGCGGGGAGGCCGAGGCGGGAGTTGGCCTCGCGCTGGAGGGTTGTGAGATCGTAGAGGCGCGGGGAGGCTTGGGTGGCGGCTTTTTTCTCGTCGGAGACTTCGGCGCTGGTTGACGCCTTCGCGGCGGCGGCGATGGCCTGGGCGGTGGGCTTGTGCCAGAGGCGGTCGGCGCGGTCATGCTCGTCCGCCCCTTTTTTGAAATCGGGACGCTGGAATGTGCCCTCGTAGGTGCCGGCGTCTATCTGGAATGTGGCGGTGACGCGATGGTAGTCACGCGGTTGAAAATCGCGGATTTCAGCGTCGCGCGCGGCGACGATGGCGAGGGTGGGGGTCTGGACGCGCCCGACGGTGGCGACATTGCCCGCGCGCCCGCCGAACATGCGTTTTGTGAGGGCGCGGGTGCCGTTGAGGCCGATGAGCCAGTCGGATTCGCTGCGGCAGCGTGCCGCGGCCTCAAGCCCGGCCATCTCGGAGGCGGGGCGCAGCGCCGCGAAAGCCGCGCGGATGCCGTCCGCGGTCATTGTTTGCATCCAGGCGCGCCGGACGGGCACCTTGGCTTTGGCGAGCTGGTAGATATAGGCAAATATAAGCTCCCCCTCGCGCCCGGCGTCGCAGGCGTTGACCGCGGTGGTGATGTCCGGGCGGGTGAGAAGTTTTTTGAGGAGCTGGAAGCGGTCCTTGGTCTTTGTGGACGCCTTGAGGGTGAATTTTTCGGGAATGATGGGGAGGGTTTCAAGGCGCCAGTAACGGAGTTTGGGGTCCATGTCCTCCGGCATCTCCAACTCGACAAGGTGCCCGACCGCCGAAGTGATGACATGGGTCTCGTTTTCGTAAAGATCGCCCTTTTTGGGGACTTTGAGGACGCGGGCGAGATCTGTGGCGACGGAGGGTTTTTCGGCGATGACAAGTGTCTTCATGGAGAAATTGCTGGTTAAAAAAGAAAGTGCGTGCGCGCTCAAATGCGGCTTGGCGTGGTTTTGGCAAGCCGCATCCCGAGGTTCCCCGGAAAGGGGTGCCGCGCGCGCAGGAGGGGCGGCTCACGCGCGCAGGTGCTGGAGGACGGACCGCAGGCAGCCCTGGACTTTTTCGGCGGCGCCGGCTCCGTAAAGGAGGAACAGCACGGCCCAGGACAGCCAGTAGGCGGCATTGACGAGGGTGGCCGCGAGGGCGCGCAGGAGCATCCTGCCGTCATTCTCAAGCAATGCCGCCGCCGTGAGCGCCACGGGAAGGGCGGGGAAAAAATTGGAGCCGGGAAGCAATGCGGGCAGGGCCAGGAGGAATGAGCTGATGAAAATGTTGATGGCGCAGGCGCGGCGCACCCAAGCCGGGGCAAGCAGCCAGCGGAGACGGTCGCCGGGGCGGGATTCCAGCCAGCGCATCAAGCGGCCGGTCGCGTGGAGGACGGAGGGGAAGAGTCGCGGCGGGATGCGGATGCCCCTGAGGCGCCGGGGCAGTGTGGCGGGGCGCCCCAGGGAGAGCCGCCAGCCCCAATAGGTCAGCGGAATGCCGAGGATTGTCGCCAGCCCGGTGAGGGGGGCGGGCTGGCAGAAGGGGAGCGAAAGAATAAAGACGAGCAAAAGGACCGAGCGTCCCTGCAGGCGTTCGGCGAGGGTGCCCAGCGTGGTGCCGCCATCCCCGCATTCGGCCGCCAGCGCGATGACTTTTTCCCCGAGGGTGGCTTCCTGCGCCGGGGCGGTGTCATGGGCGGGCGGGCTGGCGGCGGCGGGCTGGCTTGGCAGTTTGTGTGGACTCATTCCGCAGGGTGTTTTTCTCGTGGAGGAACCGGAGGCGGCGCATCAAGGCAACCCGAAATGACTCCACAGGCGGGCAAAGCCAACCATGTCCCAAGGGGCGGCGGCTGGAAGGAGCGATGGCGAAAGGAGAATGCAGGGGACAGGGCAGGGGGCGTCTCCTGCAAGGCGCTGGGGCGCGGCTGGATTATGTGGCTGTGGGAGCGATTTTTTGCGGCGAACTTGCGGAAGCGATGGCGGTGGAAAGCGCGGCCGGAGCGTTGTTGGGGGCGTGGGAAATTTTTTGCAATAAAGAATGCGCTTTCGATTTATGTGCGGGAATTTTCGATATCGCATTGGCGCCGGGCTTGGCGGGCGGGCTGGGGCGCGGTGTCCGGGCGGGCTGGGGCGGTGACGGGCGCCGATGGCGGGGTTGTGCTGGGAAAAGCGCCAGTGGCGGCGGCAAAAGGACCGCCGTCGAGCGTGACGCCGGGGGGGCATGTTGCGGGGCGTTTGGGGCGGGGCAGGGGCGCGTGCCTCCATTTCGCATCACGGGACGTCCGGTTTTCACCCTTTGCAGCCAAAATAGGCGGGGGATTTTCCGCACCCGGAGGGGCATTGCCATCGTTGGTCTTTTTTTTCGTTTTTTTAGTTTCCTCAAGATATTGCCTTGGGACAACATGCGCATCAGGCCTTCCTGCCTCGGAATTATTTCCTCTCGACATTCACTCGATTTTTCCCGATTACCTCGCACGGAGTGTTTCGATACGGCTTCTTATGTCCTTGCGGACGGCCTGATGTCTGTCTCGAAAACAAATGCATTCTTTCACTCACCAACCCACTCACATTCCCCAATGATAAGACACAAACATCCGAATGATAATCACCACGGCGAGAAATTGCTTTCATGCCGGATTTTGGAAAATTGACGCCCTCGCATGCCTGTGTGTTTTTGTCCGCTCCCGTGTGGAGCCGGCGGAAATTTCCGGTTGAGATGTTTTTCAGGAAGTTGCCATGGTGAGCTTTTGTGTTCTTTTGTTGTCAGCCTGGCATTCATTCGGGTGGATTTTTCCGAAAGATGGACTTGGTTTTTTCCATCCGGTTTTTTCATGAACTCGTGGCATCTCTTTCTGGTTCAATTGTGGGCATATTAAAACACCATTTCACCTCTATCATTTTTCCCCATGTATCGTCATCGACAAGGATATCCGTTTCGTTCGGCTCGCAAGAAGCCGAAGGGCGAGAAGTCTCGTGGCGAGAGGTCGAGGCTCAATATTTTGCATGCCTCGGCCCGTCTT
>JAIRPL010000073.1 GCA_031256995.1 Puniceicoccales bacterium | reverse complement strand
GACGCACCCCTGCCGCGCGTGTCATTAGAAAATCTTTTGAATCCTATTAGCCCCCCCCCCGACGGGCGGCCACAGTATTATTAAGAGCATTTATGCTCCGGTTTTGAAAATGTTGATTCGTTTGTTCTTCGTGGAGAGGAGATCTCATAAGACACTCCAATCAAACGAAAATAGTCCCATTAACGCAAGTAATATTTACGAAATTATTACAAAAAAACGGGATTAAATAATGTCCTATTGCGTGAAAGCGCGAACACCCCCACTGCGCCCCGCCCTTCTCCCGCGCCGCGTCCGCCGCCGCCAGCAGGCAGGTTTTAGGCGCGGGCAGGCGCGGCTTTAGGCGAGTGTGCGGGCGATGGACGCCGGCGAGACAGGTTCTGGCGCGAGGGGGGGGGGGAAGGCGATGGACACGGGCAGGCGCGGGACTGGACGGTGCGGGACTTGGGGGACGCGCTACTTGGCCGGCGCGGGACTTGGGGCGTGGGGCAAGCCCCAAAGTAGCGGCCGGCGGGAGTGCGACCAGCCCGGCCAGGCGTCCATGCGGAGCGGGGTTCGGGTGGAAAGAGCAGGTTTGGAAACCCGCGCTACGCCGGCGAGACCGGTGGCGGTGGGGTACAGCGGGGGCGGCGGGGGTGCGGTGGTGGCGGCGGGGGTGTCCGGCTTTCCATCCCGTGCCTGCGCCCGCCGAGGCCTTGGCACGCGTTTGGATGGCCGCTGGCGGACGCGGCTCCTGGCCGGCAAGGGACTTGGGGGACCGCTACTTTGTAGGCATGGGACTTGGGGCGTGGGGCAAGCCCCAAAGTAGCGGCCGGCGGGAGCGCGGCCAGCTCGGCCACGCATCCAAGCGGAGCAGGGTTTAGGTAGAAAGAGCAGGTTTGGAAACCCGCGCTACTGTGGCGGCGCGGCAGCGGCAGGGCGGCGGCAGGGCGGCTGCAGGGCGGCTGCGGTGGGTCGCGGTGCTACGCCGACGGCAAAAGTGGCGGCGGCGGAGGGCGGGGGTCGCAAATGTGCGAAGGGTTTTGGAGCGCGATGGGGGAGCAGGTTTGGAAACCCGCGCTACGACGGCAAAAGTGGCGCTGGAAGAGGGCGGGGTCGCAAATGCGCGAAGGGTTTTGGAGCGCGGTTGGGGAGCAGGTTTGGAAACCCGCGCTACTGTGCCCGCGCTACTGTGCCGTGTGGCGGCGGCTTGTGGCTTGCCTCCGTTTCCTCCTTGGGGAGCGCCTCTTTGGCGTGGGCAGCCTGTGGGGTGGTGGCTTTTGGGGGTCGTGGTTTTTTTGAGGGAGGGGTTCTCCCGCCCGTGTCTCATTTCACAACCTTTGGGAGGCAATCGCGGGGTAGAGTGGAAACCTTGTCATTCTCCCGCCCCACGCGTCATTTTACGGCCTCCGGGAAGGAGGGGCATCACCCCCAAAGCATTGAGCACAATTCTCCCGCTTCGCGCGTCATTTCACGGCCTCCGGGAGGCCGCTTTCGATGGAGCGCAGCTCGGCCTCCACGAGGCGGAGTGAGTCCGGCCCGGCCTCGGGTGGGGCGATGCTGGAGTTTTTTCGTGCGCGGACGCAGCGGAGGAACTCGGCGATCTCCAGCTCGTAGCCCATTTTGGCTTCGAGGGGGATGGGTGTGGGCGCGCGACCCGGCTCGTGAAGCGTGAGGGCGGATGGGGTGGCCGCCAGGTCGAAGACTGCGGATGCGTGTTCGAAGTCGACGGTGTAGCGCATGACGAACGGCCTGTTTTCGGCGGAATTGGTCCAGGCCCCCTCGGCGACAACGAGGGCGGGCGCGTCATGGCCGGCATAGAGGTAGCGGGTGAGGGTGTGCTCGATGGCGCCGCTGGCGCCGACGCGCCCGAAGCTGCTCACGGATTTTGGGACGCCGAACAGGTGCAGGATGAAGTCCGCGTCGTGGATGTGCAGGTCGAGGTGGGCGCCGCCGCTTGCCGCGCCGTCATTGTAGAATGGCACCGGGGGCTTGGCCCCGATCCGCGTGAATGTGGCCGCGCGCACGGCGCCGTGGCGGCGCGATTGCACGGCTTCCTTCAGCCAGTCCCAGCCGGGCCAGAAGCGCATGCAGTGGGCGGGCATGAGGACGACGCCGGCGGCGTTCGCGGCGGCCGTTATTTCCAGCGCGTCGGCCGAGGTGCGCGCGAGAGGTTTTTCCACGAGGAGGTGTTTTCCCGCGCGGATGGCGGCGAGGGCGAGTGTCTTGTGGAGCGGTGTGGGGACGCAGATGTCGACCGCCTCGATGGCCGGGTCGGCCAGGAGTGGCTCGACCGTCGCGTGTTTTGCGGCCTTCGCGAGGATCTGTCCCGCGGCGTCCGCGGCCTGGCCGGGGAGGTTGCCCGCGCGCCCGAGCGTGGCGCCCGGGGCGGCAAACTTGGTGTCCGCGACGGCGGAGACTTCCACGTCCTCCAGCCGTGAGTAGGCCTCAAGGTGGGTCATGCCCATTGAGCCGAGTCCGATGATTCCGACATGCAACATGGCCGGGCAGCCTGCCGTATCCATTTTCGCGCGCAAACGCAAATTCCCGGCGGGCGGGTGCGGCCTGGCCGCGCGCTTCCGGCGCGCTGTTTTTTGCGGTGGAGCGTTTTCGATTGCAAGGTTCCTGGGCTTGGGCAATTCCAGCCCGCGCAGACACGGCATGCCCGCGGCAACGGCGGGCGTTCCCTCTGCCTTCCCATTCCTCTTTTCACATGCGTCGAAATGCCCGTCCTGGCGGAGTGATACTCCAAGTAATTCTTGTGCTTTTCATCGCCATTGGCGCGATGTGCGCCGCCTTTTTTGTGGCGACGCTCGGGCCGAGCCGCCTGGACCGCGCGCGCGCCGATGCCGTGCAGGAGCAGCGCGAGGCCCGTGAGTGGAATGTCCGGAGCCGCGAGCTTTGGGAGCGTTTTGACGCGCTGTATGGCTTCTACAAGCGGGATTGGCGGAAGCTTACCCCGGAGGACCGCAATTTGCTCAAGGAGGCCCTTGATTTGCGCGAGCGGTATGTCGTCCATTCCCTTGGCGACCCGGAGATGTTGATTGACCTGATCCGCGAACGCTGGGCGGAAATCCATGCCGAGGAGTGCCGTTCCAAGAGCATGGAAATTGAGAAGGAGGCCGAGAAGGCGCGCGACGCGGGCGATTACGCCGCCGCGGCGAGGCTGTTTGAGGAGTCGCTCGCATGGGAGAAGAAAATCCAGCAGGAATATGCCGCCAGCAAGAAGCGCGACCAGGTCTTCAGCCGCATCACGCGCCTTACCGACGAGGTCCGCCGCGCCAACGGGACGCCTGTCTGGCAGGAAAGCCGCAAGACCGAGGCCGAGGGCAAGGCGCTTGCCGCGGAGGGGGAGGCCCTTGCCAAGAGCGGTGATTTTGAGGCTGCGGAAAAAAAATGGGCCGAGGCCGTCCTGAAGTATAATCGCGTGCTGGAGACGGATGAGATCCTCACGACGAAGTACAACTCCATCTTTCCGTCCCAGTACCTTCGCGGCTCGGGCCTGCGCGTGACCCGCGACACCCTTGCCACGCGCGCCGACCATGAGCGCCTGCAGCGCAGGATGGATGAGGCCGACAAGCTGGGCGCCGCCGGGCGCTATGCCGAGGCCGGGAAGCTTTGGGACGAAATCCGCGTCCGCTACGATGCCATGCGCCGGAGCCACCACCGGAGCGCCCATGTCCGCGAGTCCGAGGAGATCGCGCGCGAGACGCGGCGGGATCTCCTGCTTTCACGCCAATACTACGACATCCTGCTTCAGCGCATCGCCGAGATGGATGCCGGTTTGCGCGCGGGGCGCGTGGGTGGCGTCTCAAACGAGGCCCTGCTCATTTTGGGCGAGGAGCGGCGCATCCACGAGAAGTTCCCCCGGTCCAACCCCCTCGCGCTTCCCATCAACGAGAAATTGCGCTACCTTGTCGACCGGAACAGCGAGATCGCCCTTGTGCAGCAGCAATTGAAGGGGATGTTGCGCCCCGTTCCGGGCCATCCCGGCCTCCTTTTGCTTTCCACGGAGATGCCGCAGTCCATCTACAGCTTTTTGCTCGGCAGCTCCTCCCTCAACCCCAGCGCCGTGCGCGGGGACCTTCTTCCGGTGGATTCCGCCGCCTACCAGGAGGCCGAGGAATGCTGCCGCCGCCTTGGCTGGATGCTTGGCACCACGGTCCGCCTTCCCAAGGAGGCGGAGCTTCGCGCCGCCCTTGGCACCCCGGATCCCGCGAGGCTTGCCGGGCAGGCGTGGTCGTTTGAAAACAGCAACGCGGCGCCCCATCCCATCGGCTCAAAGGCCGCCAACGAACATGGTTTCCACGATCTTCTTGGCAATGTCTCCGAATGGACGCTTTCCGCGGCGCATGCGGACGACGCGATGGAATTCGGGGGGAATTATCAGGACAGCCTTGCCAGCCTCGCCTCGATCCCGGTCGAGCGCCGCCCCAAGCGCGACAAGAGTCGTCTGCGGGGCTTTCGCGTCCTCGTTGAGCCGGTTCCGGCGCTTCCGGAGGGCAAGGGCGCGGCGTCCAAGCCTTAGGATCCCTGGTCGCTGCGGAATTGTCAGACCCTCCATGCCCCGTGCTATTCTTATTGAGGAACCGCCCGTTTTCCTCCCCGTCCTCCACCCGACCTCCGAATGACCATGACCGCGCAGACCGCCATCACCTTCTCAATCGCCAACCAAAAAGGCGGCGTCGGCAAGACCACGACCGCCGTCAACCTCGCCGCCGGGCTTGCCCGCCATGGCGTCCCCACGCTTCTGGTTGACCTCGACTCGCAGGCCAACGCCACCAGCGCGCTGGGACTCTCGAAAGACGAGGGCGCCAGCCTCTACGGCCCGCTTCACGGCGAGGGCGCCGCGCTTGAAAAAATCTGGGAAACCTCCACGAAAAACCTCCACATCATCCCTTCCGAGGTGGACATGGCGGCGCTTGAGTCCGAATTGCTTCAAAAAGAGAATTACCTCTCGCAACTTGCCCGCGTCCTGGAGCCTGTGAAGGCTTCCGGGAGCTATCGTGCCATCGTCTTTGATTGCCCGCCCGCCCTTGGCATGCTGTCCATGAACAGCCTTGTGGCGGCCGACCACCTTCTTGTCGCCCTTCAGTGTGAATATCTGGCGATGGAGGGCCTTGGCCAGGTGCTTGGTGTCGTGGGGCAGTTGCGCGAGGCGGGGATCAACCCCGGACTCACCGTTGGCGGGATTTTGATGACCATGTTTGACGTTCGCACCAATCTTTCGCGGCAGGTCGTGGCCGAGGTGCGCCAGCATTTTCCCCAGCTCGTTTTCGATGCCATGATCCCCCGCAGCATCCGCCTTGGCGAAGCTCCCAGCCATGGGAAGACCATCTTTGAGTATGATCCTGTCTCACCCGGCGCCGCGGCTTATGACGCCCTCGCGCGGGAAGTCATCCAGCGTTTCAAGCTCAAGTAGCCAGCGCGGGGCGGGCATTTTTCCTTTTCTGGCGGGCAATGGCGCCCGCCGGCCTTTTGGGAGGATCGGGGTGTGAAAAATGTTGCGGGGTGAAATCTTCTTTGTCCGATTTGGGGAATCATGGAGAAAATCAAGACCCTGCTTTCCCGCGCGTGGGCGGGCGCGTGTTTTTTGAAGGCGGCCGCCAGCCTTTTTTTTGTGGCCGGGATGGGAATTTTGGCCGTGCCGGCGCGGATGGATGCCGCCGGATTGCGCGTCCAGGATGTCTGCCCGGATGCCATGTGGGCGGTGACGGTTGATTTTGGCGCGACTTTTGGCGGGGATGCGGGGCGGAGTTTGCTGAATGGCCTTCTGAAAAAGAGGGAGGCGCAAGTCGCGGCATTCGAGGCTGGGACAGGGTTCAAGTTCGCCCTTCATCTGGATAGTGTCACGCTTTCGGGTACCGGCCGCGCGGGGAGTGGCGCGATTGTTTTGCGGCATCATTTTCAGGATGTTGGAAAACTTGAGAAATGGCTTGCCAGCCGGAAGGGGGTCACGCGCGTCACCCGGAATGGAATCGAAAGCTCGGGGGACAGGCGTTACCGCCTTTCCGCGAATGGAATAAGCGGGGAGGGTGTTCCGGGAAATCTCCCGTTTTCCTGGGCGAAACCCGTCTTTGTGGAATTTGGGGATGCATCCGGGATGAACGTTGTCCTGATTGCGGCGGAGCCAGAGGAACTTGATGCGGCATGGCTCCGCCTGAATTCCCTGCGACATCCCCCCATTTCCTTGCCACTTTATCACGACATGCGACAGGACGGGAAAGGGCATGCGCTTGCCTCGGGTTTCGCGCGCGTTGAGAAGCTGATGGCAAAACGGCCGGAAAGCCTCATGAAAAACCCAGCCGTCCCGCATCTCTCTCGCGTTCAGGATGTTGCGTTTCAGGTTTTGGCGCCCAAGGCCGGCATGCTTCGCTTTGATTTTCGGGGTGTTTTCAAGGATGCCTCCACGGCCGCCGCCATGGCGTCGATGGTGGAATCCTTTTTCATCGCCCAGGCGCCGCAGTTTCCGTTTTTGAGGGACGCGACCGTGGAACCCAGGGATGCAACGTTGCGGATCGTTGCGGATGTGTCCGTGGAACAACTGCTTGCGTTGTTTTCCTCAAAATGATCCGGGGTGGTGGGACCGTTTTTGGGGGAGGGCGGGGTGGCGCCAATTTTTGATGATGTGAAAAAACTTCCAACGAGGCGGGCCGCCTGCATTCTCTCGGGTGTGAAACTACTTCCCCTCGCATTGACGTTTTTGGTGTTGGCGTCCGGTGCCACCCCCATTTTCGCGGCCACGGATGCCGCCTCCACCCTTGGCGAAAAAAAACGAGGGAACAAGGCGCCGGGGGCGGTGGAGGGCGACTGGCGGGCTGGCGCCCAGGCGCGAATTGAAAAACACCGCAAGGCGCCATTGCGGGTGGTCGTCACGCAAAACGGCCGGCCTGTTCCCGGCGTGCAGGTGCAAATTGACCAGACCCGGAGCGAGTTCTTGTTCGGGTGCAACATCTTCAAGCTCAACCAATGTGGTTCGCGGGAGCGCGACGCCGCTTATGCGAAGTATTTCGCGGACATCTTCAATTTTGCCACGGCCGGTTTTTACTGGAGCAGTTACGAGCCGCGCAAAGGCGACACAAAGTCCGGGCGCAACCGCAACGAGCAAATCGCCAAATGGTGCGCCGAGCGGGGCATTCGTTTGAAGGGGCACACGCTTTTTTGGAATTATTACGACCCGGCATGGGCGAAAGGGGTGGACGACGCGGAGTTGTATTCCCGGCAGCTGCAGCATTGCAAAAACAGCGTGGAGCAATTCTCCGGCAAGATCAGCGTTTGGGACGTCGTGAACGAGACGACGGAGTGGGACACCGAGGACCGGCATAATCGCTCGCCGCGCGCGACGCGTTTTCTGCGCGAAAAAGGCGTTGCAAACGTGATCAAGGATTGTTTCGCCGCCGCACGCTCGGCGGACGGCAAGGCCCTGATGCTTGTGAACGATTACGAGAAAACGGAGGCATTCGCCAAGCGCCTTGAGGAACTCGTCGGCCCGGATGGAAAACCCATCTACGATGCCATTGGGATGCAAAGCCACATGCACGACAAAGTCTGGTCGAATGAGCAGATTTGGGAGATTTGCGAGCGCCTTGCCCGTTTCAAGAAGCCCATTCACTTCACCGAGCTGACGATCCTCTCCTCCCTCGGAAAATTTGTCTGGCTTGGGAGGAATGATGCGAAGAAAACGACGCCGGAAGGGGAGGCCTGGCAAAGCGAGCAGCTTGAGCGTGTCTACACCATGCTCTTCTCGCACCCATCCGTGGAGGCGATCACTTGGTGGGACTTCACGGACCTTGACGCCTGGATGGGATGTTGCGGCGGACTCCTTCGCAGCGACATGACCCCCAAGCCCGCTTACGAGACCCTTCGCAAACTCATAACAAACACTTGGGCGACGCACAAAACGTTGCGCACCAATGCCATGGGAGTCGCCGAGCTGCGCGCGTTTCGCGGCGATTACACCGTGAGGGCGACCCTTCCGGACGGGAAGGTCATCGAACGCAAGCTGTCCCTCGGAAAAACCGGAGCCGAGGTTCGCCTGTGAAATTTGACCGTCGGCACGCCTGTCGATGACGGCGCCCGCGCTTTTGGGCGGGATGGCCCCGGCCCCCCCGCGTCTGAATGCGGCGTGCCTGGCGGGCACGTCGGGTGGATGTTTCCCAAGGGAATGCGGGGCGCGCCGCGTCACGCAAGTTGACCAACCCCGCGTTTTCCACCCGCCCATTCCGGGCGAGTTTGGGACCCGGTGCCGCGTGGCGCGCGCCGCTGGCGGCCGGATGGCGGCAGGCTACAGGGCTGCGAGGATGCGCGCGGAGACCTCCTCAATGGTGCCGTAGGGTTCAATGAGATGATACGGGAAGGTGTCGCGCAGGGTTTGCAGGGGGGCGAGGGTCTGTTCCGCGAAAACACGGTAACGGCAGGCGGCAAGCCCGGGATCAAGGTCGGTCTTGCGGATCTCGCCTCCAGAGGCCTTGGCCTCGCGCCCGCGTTTCATCTGGCGCGCGACGCTTTCCTTTTCGTCGACGAGGAGGACCAGTGTCGCGAAGTGGGGCGGCGGGAGGGCTTGGCTGGCGTTGTGCCGGGAAAGGCGCGTGTGAAATTGCCGCAGGAATCCGACTTGGGCGGCGGTTCTTGGGAAACCGTCCACGAGGACCCCGTTGGCGTACTGCGGGTCGCGGAGTTTGGCGAGGAGGAGGGTGAGCACCTCGCGGTCACCCACGAGCAGCCCCGCATCAATAAGCTTCTGCGCGGCGGGACTCTTGATGAGGTCGCTGACGACGATGGGCGGGGTCTCCAGTTTGAGATGGCGGAGAATGGCGGGAGTGTGGGTGCCTTTCCCGGCGCCTGGCGCGCCGTTGAGCCAGAAGATTCTGTCCGGAAAACGTGCCGCGCCTTCTGTCGCCGCAATTTCCCGCCACACGTCGTCGAAGACATCTTCGGAGGGGGCGGCCGCGGGAGTTTCGGTTTCCTTGGGGAGAGCGTTCATCACGGGGGTGGGTTGATAAGTCTTTCGTTTGGCGTGAGGCAAGGAAGGATTTTTTGGGGAGGGCGGGCGCGCCGGAGGCCGGGGGTCGGCGATTGCCCGCCGAATGCCGCCTTGCCGGGCGGCGGGGGGGCGGTTTTTAATTTCCGCGTCAAATGAAGGAGGAGATACTGCGACAGATACGATGGAGCGGGGAAACGCGGGGATTGGTGCGGAATTTGAAGGGTTTTAACAAAAAACACCATACCGTGCCGGACGCTGCGACGCCTGCTACCGTCGCATTTTTGGGGCGGCTCGTGGCGCCGGAACTGGAGGAGGAGGCCGAGGATTTTTTTCAGCGGACCCGCGCCGCGCTGGGGTACAAACGTCGGGAGATCTCGCTTTTGTCGGAAGGCGGAAGGGCGGTGTTGGAGACAAAGGATTTTTCGCTGGAATGGCTTTACGCCCTCGCGGAGGAGGATCCGGGGGAGTGGGTGCGCACGTTCGCCCTGACGGGCTTGTCGAGCCGTGATCTGCTTGGGAACCCCGGGTTTGACGCCCTTTTCAGGGGGGTGTTTGGCGTGCTTGAGTTCCATCTGGCGAGTCCCGTGCAGGTGGAGGCGGTCATCGACGCGGTGGAGGAGGCGGGGGAGAAAAGACGCTCGGCGGGCGCGGCGGAGATCGTGGTGGAGTACCCCTCGAATTGTTCGCGCTGCCTGTTGCGGGTGGGCGGGACGGATGTGGTGGCGGTGTTCACGGGGGATGTTTTGCGCATGGAGTTTCCGCAGTCAGGTTCCCCCCTCGAGCTGGCCGAAGAGTTCGCGCGGATCCGCGGTTTTTTTGACATTCTGAACGCGTAGGCGGCGCCGGCCGGGGCGGGCTGCGGGCCGGCGTTTTGCCCCCGCGCGCGCTCAGGGGCGGGCATCATGGGCCGCCAGTTCCTCAAAGAGGGCCTCGGCATTGCCCAAGGAGGCGGAGGGAGGGACCCCGTGGGCCAGGTTCAGGATGTGGCCCGGTGTGGCGTGCATGGACCCAAGCAGGGCGCGGGTGGCCGCGCGCAGGGTCTCCGGCGGGTTCTCGGGAAGAAGGAGATCGGGGGGGAGGTTGCCTTGCAGGGCGATGCGGGGGCCGAGCAGGGGGCGGAGCGCGGGAAGGGATGCGGCCGCATCCGCGGAGTAGACGGTGGCCCCGGATGTGGCGAAGGCCCCGGCGTGGCGCGGCACCCCTTTTGCGAAGAGGATGACGGGGGTGCCCGGCGGCAATGCGGTGATGACGCGCCGGATCCACGAGAGCGAACGGCGCTCATAGGCCGTGGCATCACCGGGGCTGTCGGCCAGCGCGGCCCAGGAGTCGAAGATTTGCACGGCATCGGCGCCGTTGTCGATCTGGACGCGCAGGCAGGCTGTCGCGGCGTCGGCGAGCCTTTCCATGAGCGCGTGGAACGCGGCGGGGTTCTCACGCTCCAGGGCGAGCAAGGCCCCGGCCCCGGCCGGGCCGCCATCGCCGGCGAGGTAGGTGGCGATGGTCCAGGGCGCGCCGGCAAAGCCGAGCAGCGCGGTCCGGTCGCCAAGCTCGCCACGCACCTGGCGCATGGCTTCACCCATGTAGCCGAGGTTTCCGGGGATCGTGGTGGCGGGGGGCAGGGCGTCGATGTCGGCGGCGGTGCGAACGTGGCTTTCGAGGCGCACCCCGCCGCCGCCCTCAAGGAAATGATAGGGGTGGCCCAGGGCTTCCGGGACCACGAGGATGTCGCTGAAGAGGATGGCGGCGTCGAACGGGAAACGGCGCAGCGGCTGCAGGGTGGCCTCCGTGGCGAGATCGGGTGTGCGGACGATGTCCACAAAGCTCCGGGTGGCCTTCAGGGCGCGGTACTCGGGGAGCCAGCGTCCCGCCTGGCGCATGAACCAGACCGGGGGGCGCGCGAGGGGGGCGCAACGGCAGGCGGCGAGAAATCGCTGGCGGGATGTCATTGCGCGGATGCGTCGAGTTGTTTCACCCAGTCGTACCCTTTTTCCTCCAGCTCAAGGGCAAGCTCCCTGCCGCCGCTCCGGACGATGCGGCCGCCGTGCATGACGTGCACCCTGTCCGGCACGATGTGCTCCAGGAGGCGCTGGTAGTGGGTGATGACCACGATGCCCAGGCCGGGGCCGCGGGCGGCGTTCACCCCGTCGGACACAATGCGCAGGGCATCAATGTCGAGGCCGGAGTCCGTCTCGTCGAGGATGGCGTATTTGGGTTCCAGCATGAGCATCTGGAGAATGTCGCAGCGTTTCTTTTCCCCGCCCGAGAATCCCTCGTTCACAAAGCGCGAGGTGAAGCTCCGGTCCATTTTCAGGGCGTCCATTTTCGAGTGGAGCCTCGCGTAGAAGGCCTTGGCGTCAAATGGCGCCCCCTTGGGCTGGCGGGCCTGGAGGGCGGCGCGGATGAAATTGGCGATGGTGACGCCCGGTATCTCGCTGGGGTACTGGAAGGCCATGAAGAGGCCCGCGCGGGCGATGGCGTCCGGCGCCTGCCCGAGGATCTCCTCACCGTCGAGGCGGGCCGACCCGGAGAGTGTCTCATAGTCGGGGTGGCCGGCCAGGGCCTTGGCGAGCGTGCTTTTCCCGGTGCCGTTCGGCCCCATGATGGCGTGGACTTCGCCCTTGGGGACCGTCAGACAAAAGTCGCGCAAAATCTGGGTTTTGGCGACGGATACATTGAGTTTTTGAATGTCGAGCGTGTCTGGCATTGGAAATGGCTGCGGCGTGGGTTGTTTTTTGCGCGGAAGGTGGCGGATTCCAGCGTTGAGGCAAGCCCGTGCGCGGGGCGCGCATGCCGCCGCCGCGCATGGGAGGCCCCGCGCCACGCCCGGCGGGAGGCGGACGGGGGCGGGTTTGACAAGGCGGGCCTGGGGCGTTTCCGTGCCTTCCATGTCTTCCCGGCCAGTCTTTTCCGCCTCGCGCGCCATTTCGCGGCGGGCCTTTGTTGCCACCGTCGCGGCATCCGCGGGCGTTTTTTTCGGCCAGCCTTTCCCCGCGTTCGCGCATGGCGCCCCCGCCGCGGCACCAAAGTCCGCCGCGCGTCCTCTTCACAAGCTGTTCCTGCTTGATGAGCCGCGCCGGCAGCTGCTCTACGTGGACGAGGCCGCCCCGGCCAACAACTGGGCGATCCCCCTGGAGGGCGGCCCCGCGTGGAGCATGCAGCTCGTTGGCGGCAACCGCGTCCTCGTGGCCCTGCCTGGCAAGGGGGGGTATCGCGAATACGACATGGCCTCGAAAAAGAGCGTCCGGGAGAAGTTTGACAAGGCACGCTATTCCGGCGCCATGAGCGCCATACGCCTGGCCGACGGGCGCACGGTGCTGGCTTGCGAGGGCGGCGGGCGCGCCCGGAGTCCTGTCCGCATCTTTCTTTTTGACAAGAACGACACGGAGCGCGCCCGGTGGGAATTCCCCCAGATCAGTGCCCTGCGCCTCGTGCGCGCCACGCCGGCTGGCACCCTGCTCTTTGGCTCCAACAAGGATCACATTTTCGAGATTGATCTTGCGGGCAGGGTGCTTCGCGAGGCGCGCGTCCCTGGCGCCGCGTACATCTTCCAGGTCTCCGCGCTTGGCGGCGGGCGCCTGCTGGCGGCCTGCGGCTATTCCGGATTCCTCGCCGAGCTTGATGCCCGGAACAAGGTTGTGCGCAAGCTTGGCGGAAGACCCGAGCCGGCGGGTCTGAAATTCATCTTCATGAGCCAGTTCCAACGGCTCGCAAACGGCAACACCGTCGTCGCCACCTGGACCGGGCATCGCGGGCCTGACAGCGCCAAGGGGCAGCAGCTTGTCGAGTTTGACCCGCGCGGGGAGGTGGTCTGGAAGTGGCATGATGCGAACCTCGCCGGTTCCATCCTCGGCGTCATCGTGGCCGACGGGATTGACCCGTCCCGGTTTCATCCCGCGTATTGATTCCCTGCCTTGCGCAACGTCCCGCCCCCTTCCTTTGCCCCGTCGCCGCCGTTCCCCTTTTTATTCCGTCCATGGACATTGAAACCATCCGCAAACAACTTCCAAGGGAGGCCCTGATGAGTGTCGGCGGCCTGCCGTATCCCAAGATCGCCACGGGCAAGGTGCGCGAGATTTTCGACCTTGGCGACCGCCTGCTCATTGTCGCCACGGACCGGCTTTCGGCCTTTGACGTCGTGATGCCCAATGGCATTCCCGGCAAGGGTGTGCTGCTCACACAGATCAGCCTGTGGTGGTTCGCGCGCGCCGCCGCCGTGATGCCCACGCACATCGTTCCCGGCCATGATGACGAGGTGCGGCGGGTGCTTGGTCCGGCCCATGCCGCGCTTGTCCCGCGTTCCATGCTCGTCAAAAAACTGCGTCCGCTGCCCGTGGAGGCGATTGTGCGCGGTTATCTCGCCGGGAGCGCCTGGAAGGAGTATCGCGGGTCCGGCTCCATCCTCGGCCATGCCCTGCCCGCCGGTTTGCTGGAAAGCGCGCGCCTGCCCGAGCCTCTTTTCACCCCGTCAACCAAGGCCGTTGAGGGGCACGACGAGAATATCTCCGAGGCCAGGTGCGCGGAAATTCTTGGCAATGAGGTCTTTACGGAGGTGCGCGGCGCCTCCCTCGCCCTCTACAAGCTCGGGGCGGGGATTGCCGCGCGCGCGGGCCTCATCCTTGCGGACACCAAGTTCGAGTTTGGGGTCGATGCCACCGGGAGGATCCACCTCATGGACGAGGTGCTCACGCCCGATTCCTCGCGTTACTGGCCCGCCCAAGGCTATGCCCCCGGCAGGGCGCAACCTTCGTTTGACAAGCAATATGTGCGCGACTGGCTGGAGGCGCAGCCGTGGGCCAAGCAGCCTCCAGGCCCCGTTCTCCCGCCGGAGGTCGTCAACCACACCCGTGAAATCTACCTTGAGGCCCTCCGGCAGCTGGCTGCGGCGGATCTTCCCGCGGCATGAGCATTTTCACGGCGGGGCAGTTGCAAACTTGGTCCGGGGGGCGCTGGCGCGGTCCCGCGCCGGGGTGCGTCCGTTCGTTTTCCAGTGACACGCGCCAGCTTCCGCCGGGAGCGTGTTTTGTGGCGCTTCGTACGGAAAAGCGGGATGGGCATGCCTTTCTTGCCACTGCCGCGGCGGCGGGCGCGCGGGCGGCCTTGGTGGAGTGTTTTAATCCGGAAGTCATTGTGCCGCAATTGGTTGTGAGTGAGGATGGCGGGGGTGTGCTCGGGGCGCTTCAACGCATCGCGGCGTCGCACCGCCTGCGTTTTCAGGCGCCCGTGCTTGGTGTCACCGGGAGCGCGGGCAAGACATCCACGAAGGATCTTCTGGCCGCGATGCTTGGTCCGTCCGGCTTTGCCACGGACGGCAATCTCAACAATTTTCTGGGCGTCCCGCTGATGCTGTTGAAGGCCTCGCCGGGGCGGCACCGCGCGGGTGTGGTCATCGAGGCCGGAATGAGTCTTCCGGGGGAGATGGATGCGCTGGCGCGGACAATCCAGCCGGACGTTGGGATTGTGACAAATGTGCTGCCCGCGCATCTCGAGGGCGTGGGGACGCTTGAGGACGTCGCGCGCGAGAAGGCCGCGTTGTTGCGCCATGTCCGCCCTGGTGGGGCGGTGGTTTTTCCGGCCCCGCTCTTGGGTTATGCCGCATTCCGCGATTTGCCGGCGCGTTCGTTCCCGGTGGAATTTCAAGGCATTGCCGGGCCGGGCGGGGTGGGGCGGGAAGGGCGGGGCGGGGCTTCCTTTGCCGCCGGACAGGCGGGGAAAGACATCCGCGCGGGCATTGTCCGCGCCGGGCTTTCCCCCGTGCCCGATGGTGGCGGGACGCACATCCGGCTGGCCCTTCAGCCCCTGTCGCGGGAGGCGGGAACCCTCGATTTCCTCATTCCCGAATGTCCGGAAGGGATGGTGCGCAATGCCGTGCTTGCCGCTGTCGCCGCCGTGCTTGCCGGCGTTCCCCTGGGAAATATTCGCGCCGCCATGGCGTCATGGCGTCCTTCCGCGCGCCGTGGCGAAATTGTGATGCGTGACGGGCGCCTTTTTTACGTGGATTGCTACAATGCGAACCCGGCTTCCATGCTGGACGCCGCCCGCGCCTTTGACCGGCGAACGGAAGGGGATCCATCGCGTGTGCTGGTGCTTGGCGGCATGAATGAGCTGGGGCCGCAATCCGCCGCCCTCCATCGGGAGACCGGGGCCGCGCTGCCATTGCGCGCCGGGGACTCCCTTGTGCTTTTCGGGGGGGACGCCCCGGATTTGGGCGAGGGGGCCGCCAGAAATGGTTTCCCGCGCCAATCCATCCATGTCGCGAAGGACATCGAGACGGTGCGCGCGCTTGTCGCCGCCTTTCCCGGCCCGGTTTTTCTCAAGGGCAGCCGTGGGCGCGCCTTGGAGCGGGTGCTGGCGTGAAAGCGGCGTTGTTCCGGCGGTAACCTGACGTGGTGCTGGCTTGGCGCGCTCGGTGGGCGGCGGTTGGTGCGCGGTTGGTGGCGTGCGGGCTTGGTGCTGCGGGGGTTGTGGTTTGTTTTGGGCTTTACGTTGGGAGGGGGGGCGGATCTGCTGGCCAGCGCATGTCTTCGGGCTGTTTGTGGATAAAGAACGGGCGCGTCATCGATCCGGCTTCCAGGCG
>JAIRPL010000060.1 GCA_031256995.1 Puniceicoccales bacterium | reverse complement strand
GACGGCGGTGATACTGCCGGCAATGGCAAGCTTGGCGTTCTCCAAGCCGCCATTCACCACGCCGATCGAAAACTCCAAGCCAACATCAACAGCGGCATGTATCAGGACGAAATCGACATCAAGAATTTGAAACTTTCCAAAAGGTTCGGAAGGCGGAATGGTGGTTCAAAATTTCCCGCTCCCGAGGTGACCGAAAGACATCCGGATGGAGCCATCGCGGTGGCCAGTGGCGCGCTGGGAACCCTCTTGCAAGGTGACATTTTGCAGGCCATCGGCTCCAAGATCTCCGCGCGCTCGGACACCTTTGTTGTGCGCGCCTACGGCGACGTCGGCGGCGGGGCGGGAACCAGGCCGACATCCCGCGCCTATGTCGAGGCGATTGTCCAACGCACCCCTGAGTATGTGGACGACTCCAAGATCAGCGGCAATGCCCCGCACGACCCGCGCCCGCACTCCAAGGTTGGCGAGGGTTTCAAAGCGAAACTTTCGGCTGTGAACACGCACCTCGGGCGCCGCTTCCGCGTGGTTTCCCTGCGCTGGATGAGCGAGAATGAAATCTGACCGCCCCTTCATTTCACTTTTCCGCGCCGCGCGCGCCCCAAGGGCATGACGTGTCATGCCCTCCCATAAAAGAAACACAACCCACACTCCCCCAACCATTTCCACCCTAAGCAACATTCCCTATTTCACGCATGAGGCGATCGTGTTGCACTATGCGCGCGCTGCGGTCACGGTGGGGCTGTGGGAGTCCGAACGGATTCTTTGCGACCGTTATTTCCCGCAAGACGCCCCCCTGCTGGAACTGGGTTGCGGGGCGGGGCGCATAGCGTTCGGCCTATGGGAGAATGGCTGGCGGGACATCACCGCCACGGATTTTTCAGCGCGGATGATTGAGGCTGCGCGGGAAATCAATCGGACCCGCCGCAGCGGCATCGTCTTTTCCGTGGCCGATGCCACGGCGCTGCCCTTTCCGTCGGAACATTTCACCTCGGTCATCTTTGGATTCAACGGCCTGATGATGATCCCTGGCGCCACCCGGCGTGAGCAAGCCCTGCGTGAAATGCGTCGTGTCCTTCGCCCCGGCGGCACGGTTATTTTCACCGGGCATGAGCGCGACCTTCCATGCCGCCAGACACACTGGGCGCGGGAGCGGGACCTTTGGGCGCGCGGTCTGCAAGATCCTTCCCTTGAGCAATTTGGCGACTACAACCACAGCACGCCGCAAGGCCGCATGTTCATCCATGCCTCAAGCCAGGAGGAAGTGCGAACCCTGGCAAAAAAATGCGGATTTTTCGTGGCGGAAACCGCCATGCGCTCCGAGCTTGCCTCCGAGCCCCTCCGTGTGCGCGACTTCTCCGATGACACCCGTTTTTGGGTGCTCCGCCCCCTTTGACATTTGGATGGCAGATATCATTTGATGCGAAAGCCATTGCCGCTGAAAACGGCCTTGAGGCGCGCATCTGTCTGGGCCGAAGCCTTCCGCCCCATCCTGTCAATTTGCCATGCGGGATAACAACGCCATGCAACACGTCCCCGCCCCTGCCTCCCCCGGCGAACGCCGCACCTTTGGTTTTCAGGTTGAACAGACCCCCGCTTTCTTCAAGAGATGCATGCCGTGGCTTGGCCCGCGCGCGACGCCGGACGTCGTGCTGGCGGCCACCGCCTTTCACCCAACATCGCATAACGCCAACGCACAAAAACAACATGAGCATTGTTCCCACCCTTCAGCTTAACGACGGACACCACATTCCCCAATTCGGTCTTGGCACCTGGCTCACCCCGCCGGATGCCGTCCTCCCTGCGATCAACGCCGCCCTTGCTTGCGGTTATCGCGCCATTGACACCGCCTCCATCTACAACAACGAGGCCGCCATCGGCGAGGCGCTGCGCGATTCCGGAATCCCGCGCTCGCAAATCTACCTCACCACCAAGGTTTGGAACACCGACCAAGGCTTTGACTCCACCCTGCGGGCCTTCGACGAAAGCCTCGCCAAGCTTGGCACGGACCATGCGGACCTTTACCTCGTGCACTGGCCCATTGCCATGCACGGAAAATATCTGGACACCTGGAAGGCCCTTGTCCGCCTGCGGGCGGAGGGGCGGGCGCGCTCCATCGGCGTCTCCAATTTCCAGATTGAGCATCTTAAACGCGTCATCGGGGAGACGGGTGTTGTGCCTGCCGTGAATCAAATCGAGCTTCACCCCGATTTCACGCAGGACGCCCTGCGCGCTTTTCATGCCCGGCATGGCATCCTCACCGAGTCATGGAGTCCCCTGGCCCAGGGCAAGGTTTTGCTGACATCTCCTGTCGTGCAAAAGGTGGCCGCAAAGCATCAGCGCACCCCCGCGCAAGTCATCCTGCGCTGGCACATTGATCTTGGCCTTGTCGTCATTCCCAAGTCCATCACGCCCGCGCGCATTCGCGAGAATTTCGACATCTGGGGATTCAAGCTTGATTCGAACGACCTCGCGGAACTTGCCACATTGGACGCCGACAACCGCATCGGACCCGATCCCGACAAATTTGACATGATAACACGCGGCTGACCCCTTCCGAAACCCTCCCGGCGCGGCGCGCCACCGCCGCGCAAAGGGGAGGAAATCGACGGGCGCCAGTGGCGATAAACGCGGATTTCCAGCGCGTTCCCAGGCGTTGGCAAAGACCGCTCGACTTGCGGCGCAAGGCGGGCTTTAAGGGGTGGCATGCAGACTGTGGAGGATTTTTCCGTTTTTCGCGCGGCCGGGCCATTTTTGGTCCCGTTGCTGTTGTTGAGTGTCGTGGCGCTGGTGTTCTTTCTGGAGCGGTTTTACTTTCTGCACCGCAGGCAGATTCGCACGGGGGAGTTCCTGTCCGGCCTGGGAAACCTTCTCGCGCGCGGGCGCCACATCGAGGCGTTGACGGTCTGCGAAGAGGCCCCCGGCCCCGTTCCCCGCGTCGTGAAGGCTGTGCTCCAACAGCGCGACTCGGGCCGCGAGGCCATGCGCGCCGCCGCCGAGGGCGTCGCGATTTTGGAGGTGCCGGCGCTGGAACGCCGTGTCGGAGCGATTGGCGTGATCGCCGGGATTGCGCCGCTCACAGGCCTGGCCGGCACTGTTTTTGCATTGTGCCGGGCTTTCTTCCGAATGCGTTCACAGGGCCATTATGCCACGGCGGACGCCTTTTCCGCCGACATTGCCGCCGCGCTTGCCAGCACAGCCATCGCGCTCGTCCTCGCGATCCTGGCCTCACTGGGGCATCATTTTCTTGTCGCCCGCGTCCATGCCATTGCCAACGAGATTGAGTGGGCCGCGCATGACGCCATGGAATTTTGCTCCGCACCGCCGCCTGCAGCGGGAGAAGCTCCCCCCGCCGCCCGGCGCTGAGCCGGTGCCGGATCGCACGCCTTTTCAAGGATCCGCCGGGAAGGCAGCGCCCCTCCTCGGGCGGTTCCTGAATTTGCGGAAGGTGGCTATCCCAAGGCGGCCGCGCTTATGGAAGCCCCGGCCGCACGGTGGCGGCGGCCTTTTCCGGCCCTCCCGATCCTTGGCGCTGCGATGGGAACTCATGACCGGCCCCACCGCGCACGGAACGACCCGCACCGAAAGCGCATTCGCATTTTCGCGTTGTCTTCCCTGCCCTTTTCCCTTCCCCAGACACCCTTGTCATGTCATCCCGCCGCCATTTTCTCAAGGTCTCCGCGCTTGCAGGCGCGTTATTTGGCTCACGCCACGCCATGCCCGACGCGCAGGGTTCCCCCGCCCGGACGGCATCTGAAAACTCCGCCCGGCGCCGTGCCAAAAGCGTCATCTTCATGGTCGCCGACGGCATGAACGCGGCCGTGCTTCCCGCCACGCGCCACTATCAGAAGCACATTCTGGGCACTGAAAGCGCCTGGCTCTCGCTTTACAACGACCGGCCGGCGGTGCGATGCGCGATGGAGACATGCTCGGCCAGCAGCATCGTCACCGACTCCTCGGCATCCTCAAGCTGCTGGGGTTGCGGGCATCGCATCAACAACACCACCGTGAACATCGCCCCCGACGACGGGCGCCCGTTGGAAACGCTCCTTGTGAAGGCCCGCAAAGCCGGCCTGGCCACGGGCCTCGTGACCACCGCGACGGCCACCCATGCCACGCCCGCCGGATTCGTGGCCAATTTGCGGAACCGCGACGACGAGGCCTCCATCGCGGCCCAGTATCTGGAGCGCCGCGTGGACGTGGTGCTTGGCGGCGGACAGAAGTTCTTCGACCAAAACCTGCGCGCGGGATTCAAGTCCGCTGGCTACACACAAATCTCCACGCGCGACGAGCTTCTCGCGCTCGACGGCTCGTTCACGCCCACGCTCGGCCTGTTCGCCAACTCGCACATCCCCTACTCCATCGACCGTGACAACGATCCCGCGCTGCGGGCCGCGACCCCCACGCTCGCCGAGATGTCGGCCCTTGCCCTGCGCCGCCTCGGCGCCGCCTCCAACGGATTCGTGCTCCAAATCGAGGCCGCGCGCGTGGACCACGCCGCCCATGCCAACGACCCCGCGTCGCTGGTGCGCGAATTGCTCGCCTTCGACGAGGCCCTCCGCGTCGTGCTGGACCACGTGGACCGGAACCCCGGAACCCTGCTCATCGTCACAACCGACCACGGCACGGGCGGCTTCAACATCAACGGCATCGGCGCCGATTACGGCGGATCCTCGCGGGCGCTTCTGGCATTGGCGGGATTCAGGAAATCTCTTGCCCGCCTGCGTGACGAGGCGCAGCGGATCGGGAGCGCCGACTTTTCCGGATACTTCGAGGAAGCCTCCGGTCTGAGGCTCCCCGCCACGGCACTGCGCAACATCGGGGAGACACTTGGCATTGGCGGGAAAAAGGCGCGCGGAGGCGGGCAAACCTACGGCCAGTTGCTCGCGCCCTTCACGAGCATCGGCTGGACGACGGGGAACCACACCGGGGATCTCGTCGAATTTGCCGCGCTCGGCCCCGGCTCGGAACGCTTCGCGCCATTCCTTCGCAACGACGCCGTTCACTGGCACATCCTTGACGCCCTCGGCCTGCCCAAGGCCTAACGTCACAACACCGCGCCAGGCGCCGGCTTTGCCACAAACATCTTGCGCCGGCGGCCCCGCCGCCAAGACTCGCGCCATGTCCCTGACCAAGAAGTCCCGCCCTTCGTTCCCGGCATTTTTCAAAGTCCTGCGTGCCGCGCCGGCAGCACTTGCCATTCTGGCTGCGGGATGCGTGGGCGGCGACCACAACGACCTCTTCCTCGCCGAGCTTCCCAAAACATACACGCGGGTCGTGCTTGCCCCGGTGGCTTTCACCAGCGCCAACAAACCGCTCACGCCTGGGCAATCCAACGAACTGACACTTGCCGCCGGAAGGGGATTTGCCGAGGGAATCCGGGCCAAGGGCTATGTGGTCGTCATTGCCGACCCCGCCCTTTCCGAGATTTTTCTTGATGCCCAGGGCTTGAAGGCCAGCCCACGCGAGAGACGCAAACGCCGTGCCGTGCTCGACGGCAAGCTGGTCTCCGTCACATTCGCCGCGCCCGAGAATTTTGCCGCCTCGCCCGGCACCATCACCGCCTACGGACGCATCGACTCTGTGACACGGCCGTCCCATTCCGGCACCATGCCATCCAGCCACGGCCTCGCCCCGAGCGACGGCTACACGACATTCAACATCACCCTGCAGAAAGACCAGGAATCCTACAGCACCCACGGCGGGCGCAATGAACGCAAGCATGGCGGCACCGCCGAGACACTCCAGCCCGAGTCGGCGGCAAAATACGCGGCAGACGTCGTCGCCGATCTCCTGCCGCCCCTTTGAAAGCCGCCCAGTCCGGCATGGCAGCCACGCAGCCTCCGCAGCCCAGTGCCTCAAAAAAACCAAAGCTCCAAACCCGTCGCGGCGCTTGCGGCCTTTGATTGCGCGCAGGCACGCGTCACCCTCTCCGGCGAGTGGAGCCTGAAAAATGGGTTTCCCGCGCCCGACGCCTTGTTGCATGAGATCGCCAGCGCCCGGCCCGCCTTGGCGACCGCCGCGGAACCCGCCCCTGCGGAGGTCGTCACCATAGCCTTCGACTGCGCGGCGCTCGGCCGTTATGACTCCAGCCTCCCCGCCTACCTGCACGCGCTCAACGAGGGCGCCCGACGCGGCGGCACGAGGCTCGCGTTCGCCCCCGGGACGCTGCCGGACACAATCGAACGGATGCTCTCGCTTGCCACGGCCCGCCAGGGCGCGGGCACCCCGGAGGCGGCCGCCGGCGAGGCCCTCCCCGGCTCCAGCGCCGTCCCCGGCGTCCGCGCCGCGACGGCGCGCCATCTTGCGGAGGGCCTCTTCTGCCGCATTGGAACGGCGGCGGCGCGCATGGTCCGTCCCTGGGGCGACGCCCTCGCCTTTGTCGGCGAGACAATGACCGCCCTTGCGAACCTTGCGCGCGGGCGCGCCCGCTGCCGTTTTCCAGAATTCTGGTTTTTTGTGCAGGCCTGCGGCGTGGACGCCTTCCCGATAATCGGTCTCGTCTCATTCCTCACCGGGTTGATCCTCGCCTATGTCGGCGCCCTGCAGATGCGGCAGGTCGGCGCCATGATTTACGTGCCCGGCGGTGTCGCGATTTCCATGATGCGCGAGATGGGGGTCTTGATGGTCGCCATGGTGCTTTGCGGGAGAACCGCCACGGCCTATGCCGCGCAACTGGGGAGCATGAAAGTCTCCGAGGAGATGGCGGCCTACCGCTCAATGGGCGTGCCGCCGGTCGAATACCTCGTGCTTCCGCGGATTCTCGCCCTCGTCGTGACAATCCCCTTCCTGACGCTTTACGCCAACTTCTTTGGCATCATCGGCGGCCTGTTCGTCACAACCCCAATGGGGGTCTCCCTTGGGCAGAGCTACAACATGATGGCCCTCACGATGACGCTCCCCAATTTCACATCCGGCCTCATCAAGTCCGTCGCCTTCGCCATGCTCATCGGCTGGATCGGCTGCCATCGGGGAATGGCCTGCGGGAAAAGCTCCGAGGCCGTCGGCGACGCCGCCACCTCGGCCGCCGTCCTCGGCATCACCCTCGTCATCGTCGCCGACGCCATTTTTGCCGTGCTTTTCAACATCATAGACTTTTTCTGACCGCCCCTTCCCCCTCCCGACAAAACGCCCGTGGCGGCAATCCGATTTTTCAATGCGTAACAATGCCCCAGAGACAGGTGCCGCGAATTTTGCGAACGGCGTCCCAAGCGTCCCGCCGCGCGTGGCCGTGCGTGGCCTGACCATGTCCTACGACGGACGTGTCATCATGGGGGACCTCGATTTCCACGTGAACCCAGGGGAGATTTTCGTCATCATGGGCGGGAGCGGTTGCGGGAAGAGCACCCTTTTGCGCCACCTCGTCGGCCTTGAGACACCCGCCTCAGGATCCATTTTTTTCAACGGCCACGACTTCACCAAGGCCACCGAAACCATGCGCAACGCCCTGCTGCGCCACTTTGGCGTCACTTGGCAAAACGGCGCGCTGTGGACGTCGCTCACCCTTCTCGAGAACGTCTCCCTGCCCCTGCGCGAGCATACCCGACTCTCCCCGCGCGAGATCACCGACATCGCCCGCTACAAGCTTGCCATCACAGGATTGGCCGGATTCGAGGATTACATGCCCGCCCAGATCAGCGGCGGGATGGTCAAGCGCGCCAGCCTCGCCCGCGCCCTGGCCCTTGACCCGCACACGCTCTTCCTTGACGAGCCGGGCGCCGGCCTTGACCCCCTCACCTCGCGCCTGCTGGACGATCTCTTGCTGCAAATCCGCGACAGCCTTGGCACCACCCTCGTCCTCGTCACCCACGAGCTTTCCAGCATTTTCGCAATCGCCGACCGCGCGTTGTTCTTGGACACCGCCACGCGCACCGTTGGCGGCATCGGCCCCCCGGCGGAGTTGCGCGATCATTCCCCAAATCCGCGTCTCCGCCGTTTTCTGACACGCGGCACCCCGTAGGGCGCCCCAAGTGCCACACCCGGGCGCGCCTTGCGCCCCTTGCCACCGACGCCCTCCCTATCCAAGGGCGCTGCCAGCGGCATTCCCGGTGCGCGCAAACGCCGCTATCCCATCACAATGCCATGATAATCCCCAAAAAGTCCCCATGGGCGACACTCAGAGGGACGGGCGCTCCTCGAGAATTTCATAGCATTCAATCATGTCGCCCTCCTTGTAGTCATCACAGCCGTCAAGCCGGATGCCGCACTCATAGCCGGACTTGACCTCGGTGACGTCGTCCTTGAAGCGCTTGAGAGTGTCGATGGTGGAGCTGTGAATGATCTGGCGCCCACGGTGGAGGCGGGCCTTGAAGTCGCGCTGGATGCGGCCATCGGAGACCATGCACCCGGCGGCATGACCACTTTTGCCGTGGGGGAAGATGACGCGGATCTCGGCCATGCCGACGCGGTTCTCGCGATAGACGGGGTCGAGCAAGGCCGCCATGGCCTCGCGCACAAGGTCCAGCAACATGTAGATGATGTCGTGCGTGATGACGCGCACACCGTTGCGTTTAAGGAGGGCGGGAACCCCGTTCTCATGCTTGACGTCGAAGGCGACAATGGTGGCCCCGGCCGCGTGGGCGACGTTGACGTCATTGGGCGTGATGGGGCCGACGCCGGAGGCGACGATTTCGAGCTTCACCTTGTCGGTGGTCTGGTTGATCCCCTCAAGGCAGCTGACAAGCGCCTCCAGGGTTCCGTTGACATCGGATTTGCAGAGCACCTTGAAAACTTTGTCCTTGGTCTGCGCGATTGCCGCCATGAGACGCGCCATGTCGTCCATGCGCCCAAGCTGGCGGCTTTTCTCGGCACGGACGCTGTCCGCCTCCTCCTCGAGCGCCTTGCGAAGGTTTTGTTCGTTCTCCTCGGCGAGGGCGCGGGCCTCCTTCTCGTTCTTGCAGGCCTGAAAGACGGCTCCGGGGACGGGGACGCCGCTCCAGCCGAGCATCAGGGCCGGATTGCCGGGAGGCGCCTCCTTGAGCGCCTTGCCACGGTCGTCAAAAAGGGCGCGCACCTTGCAGTAATGGCGCCCGCAGACAATGGCGTCGCCGGGGCGCAGGGTGCCTTTTTGGACAATGACGGTGGCGGTCGGACCGCGCCCGGTCTCCATTTGCGCCTCGATGATGGTGCCCTCGGCGGGGCGCGAGGGATTGGCCTTGAGGTCCATCACCTCGGCCTGAAGGAGGATGCTTTCGAGAAGCCCGTCCATCCCGTCGCCCTTGAGGGCGGAGACGGGGCTGGTGAGGATGGTGCCGCCCCAGTCCTCGGAGGCGATGCCGCGCTGCTGCATCTGCTGCTTGACGCGGTCCACACTGGCGCCCTTGGCGTCCATCTTGTTGATGGCGACGACGATCTGGACGTTGTTTTTTTGCGCGAATTTCAGGGCCTCGTCGGTCTGCGGCATGAAACCGTCGTCGGCCGCGACAACGAGGATCGCGATGTCCGTGATCTCGGCACCGCGTTCGCGCATTTTGGAGAACGCGGCGTGGCCCGGCGTGTCCAGAAAAGTGATGCGCTTGCCGTCGTGGACCACGGTGTAGGCGCCAACGTGCTGGGTGATCCCACCCGCCTCGCCGGAGACGACGCTGGTCTTGCGGTAAAAGTCGAGCAAGGTGGTCTTGCCGTGGTCAACGTGGCCCAGGACGCAGACGACGGGGGGACGCGGCTTGCAAAGGGCCGGATCGTCATGGTCCACCTTCACCTGGGCAGGCTTGGGCGGTTGCGCGGCCTCGCCACGGTGTTTCACCTCAAGGGCGACACCATACTTTTTGGCGATGCGCACGGCGACGGCTTCGTCGATGGATTGGCTGATCGAGGCAAAGATCCCCATCTCCATCAGCTCGGAGATAAGGCGGAACGGGCGCAGATTAAGGGCGATCGCAAAGTCGCGCACGACAATGGGCGGGCGGACAACGAGCGGCGTCAGGGTCTCGGCTGGCTGCGGCACCGCCGGCGGACGGGGGCCGGCGGCAGCGGTTCCACCCGGAATCGGGGGGGGCGGGAACGGTCCGCGCTGGCCGGGGAGCGGCGGAGGCGCGGACGGACGGACGCGCGGAGGCAGGGGCGGGGGCGTCTTCACGGCGGGGGGCGGAACCCTGACTTGCCCGACGGGCGCGGGCACACCGGGCGCGGACGCGGGGGAAATCCCTGTACGCACCACGGGGGGCGGCGGGACCGGCTCGGCCGGACGGCCAGCCGCGGGGGGGGGCGTGCGTGGCAGAGCGGGGACCGGTGGGGGAAGTTTCGCGGCGGAAAGGGGCGGCGGGGAACCGGCGAAGCGCGCGGACGGCAAAGCCACCGGCGGGCGCGGCGCAACCTGTGCGGCGGGCGGGGCGGGCGGCGGCGGGTTTCCCGGTGCGGCGGCGGGCTGGGCGGCGGGCGGCAAAGCGCCCGCCGGGGCGCCCGCGGAATGCGGCGGGCGCGGCAGGACGGGGGCCGGGGGAGGAAGTTTCGAGGCGGAAAGGGGCGGCGGGGAACCGGCGGAGTGCGCCGGGGGGCGGGGAATCTGGCGAAGCGGGGGCGGCACGCCGGGGGCGGGTTTTGCGACATTGGCGGCGGACGGCGGCGGCTTGGGCGCGGAAGCCACGCCCGCGTCCGCTGCCTGCGCGGGCGCGGGGGAGGCTGGCGGCACGGGCGTGGATTTTGCCGGTGCCGGAGGCGCGGGCGCCACCGGTTTGGCAGGTACCTGGGGGGCGGGGGGCGCCTTCGCCGGCGGCGCGGCCTGGGCGGCCTTGAATTTTTGGGCAAGGTAGGCCACGACCTCCGCAACGTTGTCGCCCGGGATGGAATTGGAGTGCGATTTGACGCCCAGTTGGGGGAATTTCTCCTGAATGGCGGGCACGGCGACAGCGGAGGCGAGGCCCAGCTCCTTGGCGATCTCATTGACGCGGCGCGCCTTGGGTGCCTTGGGCGCCTCGGGGATGAGAGGCTCGCCAGTGCCGTTCTGGATCTCCGCCAAGCGTTCCCTGGCGTGGGCCATGATGCCGTCCAAGTAGGGTGTCGGAACCGTGTTGGAGTGTGTTTTCACACCGAGTTCCGGGTAACGCTCGTTGATCAAGGCGACCGCCTCATTGTTGGAAATACCGAGTTCCTTGGCGATTTCGTTGGCGCGTTTGCTCATGCGGTGGAGAAAGTGGGATTCCTTGTTCCTTGTTTGTTTTGGGATGAATGATGCGTGGATTGTCTTGGACGGCAACGGCGAGGATCGTGGGATTCGGGCGGACGTGCGATCGTGAGGGCAAATTTTTTCCGGGAATGGCGGACGTGGATCAAAACGGTGCGAGCGGGCATCATCCGGCGGGCGTGGGGGGCACAGGCCTCTCCGCCGCATCGGGGGAAAGGGGTGCAACGCGCCCGCGGGCCTCGGTGACGGCCTCGATGACACGAACGGCCTCGGCGGCCTCAATGCCCACGTCGACCAGATCCTCGGCGGTGACGTCCTCAAACGCCTCAAGACTTGTGAAGCCCTTGGGAACGAGCTTCTCGGCAAGCACCCCGTCAATGCCGGGGATGTTGCTCAATCCGGAGACGGCGCGCTCCTTTTTCTTTTCGAGCGTCATGGCATGGCGGACTTCCTTCCGGATATCGAGCCGCCACCCGATGAGGCGCGAGGTGAGTTTGGCGTTCTGGCCGCGGCGCCCGATGGCGATGGCAAGGTCGGACTCGGAAACCTCGAATGTGAGGCGCCTGTTTTCGTCATCGCGCAGGACGTTCCGGGCGACGGCGGGCTTGATGGCCTCGTGGAGCATTTGCACGGGATCATTGTGCCAGCGCACGATATCCACCTTCTCCTCGTTGAGTTCCTTGACAATGGTGCGCACGCGCGTCCCCTTGGGGCCGACGCAGGCGCCGACGGGATCCACCTTGGGGTCGCGGCTGTCCACCGCGATCTTCGTGCGGAAGCCCGGCTCGCGGGCGAGGGCGGCGATGAAGACCGTGCCGTCCCCGATTTCCGAAACCTCGTTTTCGAGCATTTTTTGCACGAAAGCCGGGTTGGACCGGCTGAGGATGATCTCGGGGCCGCCGGACCTGGCCTCAATGGCCAGAAGCAGGCAGCGGACGCGGTCGCCGGTGGCGAAGTCGTCGCGCGAGGAATGCTCCCGGGCCGGCAGCGTGGCCTCGGCTTTGCCAAGGTCTATTATGACGTCCCCGCGCTCACGCCGGCGCACGACCCCCGCGACAATGGAGCCGACCTGGTCCTTGAACTCGTCAAAAATGCGGTCTTTCTCAAACTGCCGGACGCGCTGCATGATGCCCTGGCGTGTCGCCTGGGCGGCAATGCGGCCAAGTTCCGCTGGATTGAATTCCTTGCGCATGATGTCCCCGATCTTTGGCGTCGTCCTTGAGAGACGTCCGGCCTCGGCGATGTGGATCTCGCGCGTGGAATCCGACACAGAATCGACGACCGTAAGCAGCACCACGGCAGAGAGTTTCCCCGTTTTGGAATCAATGGAAACCTCAAGCTTCTGGCCCGCGTTGATACCCCGCTCGGCGGCATGCTCAATATTGCTCTTGATGGTCTCAATCATGTCGGCACGGCTGATGCCCTTTTCCTTTTCCATGTAGTTGAGTACGGAGAGAATTTCGTTGCTCATGATGCGTGTGTCGTGATGTGGTTTCGGTTGGTGGCACTAAAAAAGCGGGCCTCCCGACCCACTCTCCGGCGAAATGATTTGTTGTTAAAGTTCATAAACGCCGCACGCGGGCGCGCTGTCAATGTCAGAGTCATTGACAGAATCATTGACAAGGGTCGCGGACGGATTTTGCGCGCCCGCCCACCGTTTCTCCTTTGCGTTCGGGGGTGGATTTCTTTTCCTGCCACGCCAAGGCGAGCGGGGCGTTCCCCGCGCCTTTCGTCTCCATTTCCAGCCAAGTTGACATGAAAATCCGCTCCAACGCCGTCCGTTTCCTCGCCGTTGCCACCCTGATAGCCGCCACGGCGCAATCTCTTGGCGCGAGACCGCACAATGGCTTGGGCGAATATGAACGGTTGTTCTCGGGGTTTGGCGCCCTGCCGGACTGGTGGCTGAACGACTCCTCGTCGCTTGCCTATGGCGCGATGGGCAACATGCCCGCGCTCAACTCGGCGGGCGAGATCTCGGCGCTCCTCAACGGGATGGACCAGCCCCACTATCTTGGGGACCCGGATTCCCCCGGCCACTACGGCTCGCGTGACGGGCGTCATCCGCGCAATTGGGGCGCGTGGGAGGTCTCGGGCTTTGCCCAGTGGAATTTCGCGAACTACGATCGCGCGCCGTCGCGCCCTGTCTACGATCTGGAGACATGGGGGGGAGGTGTCGCGCTTCAACGCTGGGTGGATGGCGAACACCTCGTCGGGTTCTCCGCCTCCCATAATCACAACCGCGTGCGCCTGCACAATCACGGCGGGACCGGGGGCGGGACCATCGAGGGCGGCAACGCCCGCGTCCGCGCCTACGCGGCGCTTGTCCCGGAGGGGCAGCCTTGGTGGATCGCCGTCGGCCTGAGCGGAGGATTCGCCGATTTTGACACAACCCGCCATTTCATGGACTTGAACGGCAACGCAACCACCGTCAAGGCCAACCCCGATGGGTACGAGGTTGGCGCCTTCGCCGCGCTCAACCTCCGCCTCCGCCTCACCAACGAGCTTACCTTCAAACCCGTGCTCCGCCTCGACTACACAAGCGTCAGCATGGCCAGGTTCAAGGAATCCACCACCGGCGGCGGCGAGCCTTCCCAGCATTTCGGCTCAAAGATAAACCGCTTCACGGCGGAATCCCTGCAATCGCGCCTCGGGGCCGCCCTGGAGCACAGGTCCGACTACGGCCCTTTCCAGCTGACAGCCTCCTGCTCGGTGGCATGGGCCGATGAGTGGTCGGGGAATGACATCAAGATCACCAGCGAATTCATCAATTACGGCGCGCCCTGCCACGTCTATGCCGGGCAGCTGTTCAACGATGCCGTGGAGTTTTCCCCCGCCTTCTCGCTGGCATTCCGCAATGGGCTTGTCCTTCACGGGACCTATCAATTGCAGGTCACTTTCGGCGGCCAGTTCTCCCAGGGCGTCATGGGTGGCGTCGCCTGGCGATTCTGACGCCATGACGCTGGACGATGAGCCTGGGCGACACACAGAAAAACGGGAGGGATGCCGCGGGCCGCCACCGCCGCCACGTCCGCGTCGGCGCCCTTTGCACCCTCGCGCTGCTCCTTGTGGCCGCCGGGGCCGGTTTTGGGATCTCGCGCCTGTCGCGCGCCTCGGAACATCGTGTTTTCTCCCTGTTTTTTGAGGAGAATGTGAGCGGATTGCTCCCCGGCTCAAAAGTCCGGGCATTCGGGGTTCCCGTCGGCAAGGTCGAATCCATCCGGCTCCGCCCGCCGCACGAGACGGAGGGGCGTTTCCATGCGGAGGTGCGCGTTGCGCTCGATCTCGGCCGCCTGCGCCACCTTGGGTTGCATCGCAAACCCGCCGGTCAGGCCGGCGTGGAGCACATTGCGGCGGGCTTGTGCGCAAAACTCATCCTTCTCAGCCCGCTCGCGGCCGAATACGGCGTGGAACTTGTGCATGGCGGGGGCGTTCCGGCGCCCCGCGTCACGTCCGGCGATGACGTTCCACCCGCGATCAACGTGCTCCCCGGATTCCTCTCCGGAGAGAAACTCACCACCTACGCCGACGCCCTTGCCGAATTCAGCCGCAATGACTTCGCCGCGCTGGAACACGAGTGGGACGCGACACTCGACCACTGGCTCGCCATCACCAGCCCGGGAGCCATCGCCCGCCTGCTCGATGATGTCTCGCAGAATCTTGCGCGCGCGGAGCACCTTCTTGACGTCCAGAGGGCGCGCGCGCGCCATGCCGGCGCCAATGCCGCCCTTGGGAGGCTCCGCCATTCGCTCGCCGCCGCCACCGGGGACGCCGCGTTTCCCGGCGACGCGATGGAAAACCTCGCCGCCGCGCGCGCGTCAATGGAGGAGGTGTGCGCCGCCCTCGCGGAGACCGCCGCCGCCCTCGACGGCGTCCTGTCCGGCAATTTTTCCCCGCCATTCACCCACGCCCTCGGCAGCCTCCGGCGCGCCATCGACACCCTGAATGCCGGGCGGCGTTGACCCCTTTCCGACGCGGGCGGAGCGCCTCACGAGAGGCGGCTCTTGTAGTCGGCATAGCCGAAGCGGCGGACAATGTGGGTCCGGGCGTTTTCCGGGTCGTAGGCCGCGATGGCGGGAAGGTTCACCCCGTTGAAGGTGGTGTTTTTCACCATCGTGTAATGGGACATGTCGAGGAAGACGACCTTGTCGCCCCGCTTGAGCGGCGCGCGGAAGGAATAGTCGCCCATGACGTCCCCGGCCAGGCAGGTCGCGCTGCCAAGGCGGCATGTGTGGGCGAACTCGCCGGGCAGGCCCGCGCCGAGGATTTCCGGGCGATAGGGCATCTCAAGGGTGTCGGGCATGTGCGCCGTCGCCGAGGTGTCCAGGATGGCGATGGGCATGGCGTTGTGGACAACCTCCAGCACCGTCGAGACAAGGACCCCCGTGCCAATGACGACCGCCTCGCCAGGCTCGAGATAAATTTGGTGACCTCCGCCCCAGCGCTCCCGGAACGCCGTGAGGGTGTCGCGCAGCAAGGCGAGATTGTAACCGGGGCGGGTGATGTGGTGGCCCCCGCCAAAGTTCACCCATCTCATCTGCGGAATGAAGGCCCCGAAGTGCTCCTCGAAATGGGGGATGGTGCGGGCGAGCGTGTCGCTGTCCTGCTCGCACATTGTGTGGAAATGCAAGCCCTCCAGCCCGTCAAGATCGGCGGCGCGGACCTCGGAACGGGGCGCGCCAAGCCGTGAAAAGGGCGCGCAAGGGTTGTAAAGTTCAGTCTCCACCTCGGCGTAACCCGGGTTCACGCGAAGGCCGCAGGAGATTTTGCGCGGGGCGCCGGCAAGACGCGCGCGGTGCCGCAGCCATTGTTCCGGGCGGTTGAAGGAGATGTGGTCCGCCACGGGAAGCAGCGCCTCCACCTCGGCATCGGTGAGCGCCGGCGAATAGACATGGTTTTCGCCCCCGAAAAATTCCGCTCCAAGCAACGCCTCATGAAGCCCGCTGGCGGTCGTCCCCGCCAAATGCCGGCGGATGATCGGAAATTCGCTGAACTGCGCGAACGCCTTCAGCGCAAGCAGGATTTTGCAGCCCGTGGCATCCATCACGGAGCGCAGCACACGGCAGTTCGCCTCCAGCAGGCCCCGGTGGATGAGGTGGCAGGGGCTGGGCAGGGTCGTGAAGTCGAACCCCGCGAACGCTTTTTTCAAATTCTCGGTTACGCTGACCACGTTCATTTGCGACGGCAGGGAAGCGAAATCGCCGTTTCGCAAAACAAAAAACGGCGCCGGCGGGCCTTTTCCGGCCGCCTTCGCGCGCGAGGCATGGGCGTCGCGCGGAAGTCACCGGAACGTCCGCTACCCGGCCGCGTCCGCGAAACCGGCGAGAACGGGGGCAAGCGCGTCCGCCGAGCCGCCGCCCATCGCAAAGTCGGGCTTTCCGCCGCCCTTGCCATCCAGTTTTTTGCAAAGCGTCGCGATGATCTCGCCAGCCTTCATGCCAGCCTTGATCGCGGCTGGCGCGCACTGGCAGACGAGGCTGGCCTTGCCGGAGATGACGGCGCCAAGGAGCACCACGTCCGCGTGGCGGATGGTTTCGTTGGCAAGGTCCCGCAGGTCGGCCGGGGTGGCAAGAAGCACCGCCTCGTCCCCCCCGGCGGCGAGGTTCGCAACGACGCGGCGCAATCCTTCCGAAATCGGCGCCGCCGTGGAGGCAAGCCGCAGGGCGGTGTCGGAAAGGGCGCGCTGGCGATGGGCGCGAAGCTGTTTTTCCTGGGCGGAAAGCTGCCCGAGGAGGGCCGTCAACTTTTGCGCCAACTCGGGTGTGCCGACGGCCAGGGTGCCGGCAAGGGCGCGAAGCTGGTCAAAATCGGCGCGGGCGGCGGCGGCGGCGGGAATGCCGGCGACGGCCTCGACACGGCGGGTGCCGGCCGCGATGGCGCTCTCGGAGAGGATGCGGAACAGGCCGACCTCCCCCGTGGCGCGGACGTGGGTGCCGCCGCAAAGCTCCATCGAATAGCCGTCAAGGGCGGAGGGGGTGCCGCCAATCTGCACGACGCGAACCGCATCCCCGTATTTGTCGCCAAAAAACTGCATGATGTCGGCGCGGTGCCTGACGTCGGCGTGGGGGACGACGGTGGTGCTGACGGGGGCATTTTCAAGCACCCTGGCGTTGACGAGGGCCTCCGCCTCCCGGATCTGCGAGGGGGTGAGGGGGGATGCGTTGAAGTCGAAGGTCAGGCGGTCGGGGTCGACGCTGGAGCCTTTCTGGGCGATGTCGGCGCCGGCAACCTGGCGCAAGGCCCAGTGCAGGAGGTGTGTGGCCGTGTGGTGGCGGGAGATGGCGAGGCGGCGGGGGTGGTCGAGGGTGAGCGTGAGGGTTTGCCCCCGCGCGAGGGGGGGGATGGACGTGGATTTTTCGTCCACGTTGAGGATGTGCAGGAAGGTCTCGCCACTCCTCCGGGTGCCGGAGATGGGAAGGATGGTGCCATCGGGGAGCGTGGCGAAGCCCGAGTCCCCCGCCTGCCCGCCCATTTCCGCATAAAACGGGGTGCGGTCCAGGATGAGGGCGCGCGAACCATTTTTGAGCTGGATGTCGTCCACGATGGACGCGGAAACCGGGGTCGCGGCAGCGGTGGCGTCGTAACCGGTGAAGACGGTGGCGGTGTGCGTGGCGGCGTCGTGGGTGGCGAGGGTGATGACCTCGCGTTTCTGGGCGGCCTTCGCGCGAAGACGTTGCTCGCTCATGAGCCGCCCGAAGGCGTCGTCGTCGACCGAAAGGCCGCGCTCACGGGCGAGAAGCTGGGTGAGATCGAGCGGGAAGCCGTAGGTGTCGTAGAGCTTGAAGGCAAAGTCGCCGGAAAGCTGGCGGGCGGCGCCGAGGCGGGCGACCTCGTTCTCAAAAAGCTCGATGCCCCGGTCGAGCGTCCTGTTGAACGCGTCCTCCTCGGCACGGATGACGTCCTGGACATGGGCCTGGCGGGCGCGAATCTCGGGAAAGGTGTCTCCCATGCTTTCCGCCAGGACGGGGACGAGCTTGTGAAAAAAGGGTTCGCGGAAGCCGAGCGCGCGGCCATAGCGCACGGCGCGGCGAAGGATGCGGCGAAGGACATAGTTGCGGTCGGTGTTTCCAGGCAGGATCCCGTCGGCAATGGCAAAGCTGAGCGTGCGGGCATGGTCGGCGATGACGCGGAAGGCGATGTCCACCCGCTCCTGCCCGGTCGCTCCCTGCGCCTCAGGGGAGGCTTGGCCGGGGAGTGTCGACATGTACTTTTTCCCGGAAAGCTCGGCGAGTTTTGCGAAGATCGGGCGAAAAATGTCCGTCTCGTAATTGGAGATCACGCGGGTGAAACACTGAAAATCGTCGGTGCACTGCTTGATGGCGGTGACGCGCTCAAATCCCATGCCCGTGTCCACATGGCACGCGGGCAGCGGCGAGAATGTGCCATCCGGGTTCGCGTTGAACTGGATGAAGACGAGATTCCAGATCTCGATGCACTGCGGGGACCCCTTGTTCACAAGCGCCCCGCGCGTGCCGCCATCGGGCGTGAGGTCAACGTGCAGTTCCGTGCAGGGCCCGCATGGCCCTGTCTCGCCCATCATCCAGAAATTATCCTTTTTGTTGCCGTTGACGATGTGCACGGCGGGATCAAGGCCGGCGGCACGAAATTTCTCCGCCCAAACGTCATGGGCCTCCTGGTCAAAATCCGCCGGGTCGCCCTTTTCTTTGTCGGGCGAGTAAACGGTGGCGTAGAGGCGCGCGGGGGGGAAATTCCAAACCTTCGTGATGAGTTCCCAGGCCCATTCGATGGCCTCCTTTTTGAAATAATCGCCGAAGGACCAGTTCCCCAGCATCTCGAAGAAGGTGTGGTGATAAGTGTCGAGGCCCACATCCTCGAGGTCGTTGTGCTTCCCCCCGGCGCGAATGCACTTCTGCGTGTCGGCCGCCCGCCCCGGCGAGTATGGGCACTTCTTCTCGCCAAGGAAAATGGGGACGAACTGGTTCATGCCCGCGTTGGTGAAGAGCAGGTTCGGGGAGTCGGGCAGCAGGCTCGACGAGGGCACGATGGCGTGCTGCCTGGACTTGAAAAACTCAAGGAACGACTGGCGGATTTGCGCGGAGGTCATCATGTGTGTGAAACTCGTGGTGCTGGCGGGAGCGGTGGCTGTGTCGGTGTTTGGGTGGGGGAAGGTGGGCGCGGACAAAGAGGCGCGCGCCTTCCCGGAACGGATTGATGGCGTCAAGGCCGCGCCATCGCCGGAAAAACGCGGGAAAAAACGGGCGTTCGGAGGCCTTGGCAACCGTGGAAACAACCGGGCGGCGCGGCCTCCACGGCAGGGAATCGCGGCCAGGGCATGCCTTTGTCACCCGCTTTGGACATTTCGGGCACGGGCTTCTCACCACAGGCTTTTCGCCGCCTTCAGCGCCTTGGCGATGATGTCAAAGTCGGCGGTGGAATGGCGGGCGGAAACGGCGGTCCGTATGAGGTCTTTCCCGGGTGGCACGGCGGGGACGAGGGAGGGCACCGCGAAAACCCCGTTCTCAAGCAATTTCTGCCAAAAGATGTAGGTCCGCTCACGGCTTCCCAGGACGATGGGCACGGCGGGCGTCTCGCTGCCCCAGGTGTCAAACTTGAAATCCGCGAGGATCTCCTTGTAGCGGCGGGTGTTTTCCCAGAGGCGGGCGCAACATTCCGGCTCCGTCTCGAGCACATCCAGCGCCGCCAGCGCGCAGGCGACCTGCACCGGGGCAAGGGAGGCCGAGAAAATGGTTTGCTTGGAGTGCGTCCGCAAAAATTCGATGATGGGGCGGCTGCCCGCGACAAAGCCTCCCGTGCTTGCCAATGCCTTGGAAAGGCTTCCGCAAATGAGGTCCACGGAATCCGTGCTGCCAAAATGGGCGGCAGTGCCGCGTCCACCGGGGCCAAGCACGCCGAGGCCATGGGCGTCATCCATCACAAAGAAACAATTCCGCCCCTCGCACACACGCAGGATCTCGGGAAGCCGGGCGATGTGGCCCTCCATCGAGTAAACGCCTTCCAGGACAACCATTTTCGGACGCTCCGGCGCCTCCTCGGCGAGCAATTCCGCAAGACTCTCCGGAGAATTGTGCGAGAAACGGAGGTTTTCCCCAAGCCCGGCCTGGATGCCGGCAAGAAGCGAGGAATGACAATTTTTGTCGGCAAGAACGAGGTCTCCCTTGCGCGAGAACGGCTGGATGGCGGACATGCAGCTCAGGTATCCGGCGGCGCTGACATGGCAGGCCTCCTTTCCCATGAACGCCGCAAGTCGTTCCTCCAGTTCGACATGGCAAACACGGCTCCCATTGGCCAAGCGCGCGCCGGTGGTGCTGGCCCCCCAGGTTTCGAGCGCCTTGCGGCCCGCCTCAAGCACCTTTGGGTGGTGCGTCAGCCCCAGATAGTCGTTGCTGGCAAGCATCACGAACTCCCGGCCATCCCGCACAACCCGGCTTCCGCGCTGCGCCTCAAAGGTGTGATAATAGGGCTTGTAGTGCAGGCGCATGCGGGTCGCCTCGTCATCCACGCAACGCCGCGCAATGGAATTTGCCCCGGCTTTGCTGACGGCATCCCGACCCCCTCCCAACATGTTGGCTATGGCGGAGAACATTTCTTTTAATAAAAAGGGACACTCTCTGTGTCTTGGGCTAAAAAGTCAAAAAGGTAAACCGGGCGTGATCCAAATCCGCTTCATCGCAAAAATCGGCGGGGCTTCGTTCCGGGCCTTCCCGTTCCAACGCGCCTCTCAAATCCGCGCGATCAGGGCGGTGGCGTGGACCGCGATGCCAAGGCCGGCGCCAATGGCACCGAGTCCCTCGTTGGTTGTCGCCTTCACGCCGACACAGGCGGGAGGCAGGCCGAGGGCCTCCGCCAGACGTTCCTTCATGGCGGCGATGTGCGGGGCGATTTTGGGACGCTCGCCGATCAGGACGGCGTCGACGTTTTGCAGGGCATAACCTGTCTTTTCGACCTCCTTGACGGCGCGGCGGAGAATGTCCAGGGAATCCATGCCTTTGCAGGCGGGATCGGTGTTCGGGAAATAGTGGCCGATGTCGCGCAAACCGGCGGAGCCGAGCACGGCGTCGGCAATGGCGTGGCAAAGCACATCCGCGTCCGAATGCCCGTCGGGGCCAACGGGCGAGGGAATTTCCACGCCGCCAAGAACGCACCGGCGCCCCTCCTTGAGCGGATGGATGTCGTAGCCAAGCCCGATGCGGAACGGCGGGCGGAATGTGGTGACGGGTGTGCTGGAAGGCATGTTTTTATGATTCGCGTGGTGAAAATTCGATCAGGCGCCCAGGCAGCCCTCCCCAGGCTTGGAAGGGTCGGTGGCCTCGGAAACGGGATCGGAAATGCAAAGAAGCGCCGTGGCCGCACGGTTTAGATTCGGAAACAACGGGCTTTCGGACGTGACACGGCACAGGGACTGAAGGGCGGGACGGCTGTGGCGAAGGAACGCCGTCCTTTTCTTTTCAACGCCCAGAAATCCATAGGCGCCAAGGGCTTGCATGAGGCGCTGCGCGGAGGCATCGAGGTACCGCCGCTGCGCGCAGGCGCGCCCTTCCGCATCCAGCTTGGCGGCATAGTAATCAAAAAGCTCGCGGCGTTGCGCGCCGTCCAACCCGGCGTACGGGTCTTGGAGAAGCGAGGCCACGTCATACCACGGCGAACCTTCACGCATCCCTTGGAAGTCAATAAACCAAGCCCGCCCGTCGTGCCAAAGGATGTTTTCGGACTGGCAATCGCGATGCACAAGGGCGCGCGGATGCCCCAGAAGGCGCGCGATGAGAGCGGCAAGTTCTTGGGAGAAAGCGCTTTCGGGCCTCCGGAGGCGGGAGACGCCCTCCCCTGCCGGCATGGGCGGCAGGGCGGCAAACTCTTCCCACCACGCGGCCGGCTCTTCGCAAAGCCGCGCCGCGTGAACCGGCCCCCGCGCCAGACGCAGGAGGCAGTGGCGCCGAAAGTAATCCTGCTCCCAGTGGTAAAGGGCCTCATCAAATCCCGGCATGAGGCGCGGGCGTTCGCCGGGAGGCAGGGATTGGAGGCGCGCCAGCCCCCCGGAGTGCAAAAAAAACAAGGCGTCCAGCGCGGAAAAATACGCGGCACGGCGCTCGGGCCACGGCGAGGCGGCAAGGGAAAGCAGGTCCCGGCTCCCAAGGTCCTGCAGCAGCAATGCGCGCCGGGCGTCCTCGCGCGCAAGCACACGCGGCACCGGAAACCCCACCTCGCGCAAAAAAACGGCGAGCGGCGCGTAAAGGGCGTTTTCCTCGCGGCTTCCGTCATGGCGGCAGCAAATGGCCGTTGGCTCACTGCCGAGGCCGCCGGATTTCACGCGGCAAAACACGCGCCCGGAACCGCCTTTGGGCAGGGGGTCCCCGGGCGATTCCCACCAGGCCGGCCCCTCCCGCGTCGCGACGTCCTCAAACTGCGGCCCCAATTTTCTCAAGGATTCGCTGCAGGTCTTCATTCCCGTAATACTCGATGATGATCTTGCCCTGGCGCGCGCTGTGCTTGACGCGAACGTTGGTGTTGAGGCGCGAGATAAGGCGCTTCTCAACCTCCGAGATGGCGGCGGTGACCTCGGCGGGCGAGGCGCCCGCGCCATTCCTGATACCCGCGCCCCCCTCCTGCGTCCCCAGCGAGGCGGCCCCGGAGGCCTTGAGCTTTTTCACAATGGCCTCCGCCATGCGGACGCTTGCGCCGGACTCGACCACGCGGCGGGCGACGATGGAGCGCTCGGCCTCGTTTTCCAAACCGAGGATGACCTTGGCGTGGCCCGCGCTCAACATTCCGCGCGAGAGATAGCCCTGGATTTCCCTGTCGAGCGAAAGCAGGCGCACGCTGTTCGCCACGGTGGCGCGGGGCTTGCCGACGCGCTCGGCCACGTCTTCCTGCTTGAGATTGAAATCGCGCATCAGGCTGGCGTAGCCGACGGCCTCCTCGATGGCATTCAGGTCGGAGCGCTGCAGGTTTTCAATCAGGCTCATCACGGCGGCCGAGGAGTCGCTGGCGCTCACCACGCGGGCGGGAATGGTCTTCAACGCCAGCTTCTTGAAGGCGCGCCACCGGCGTTCCCCGGCGATCAGCTCGTAGCCTTCCGCCACCTTGCGGACAACGACGGGCTGCATAAGGCCCTCGGCCTGGATGGAGGCGGCCAACTCTTCAATGCCCTGCTCGGAAAACTCGCGGCGCGGCTGGGCGCGGCCGGGGACAATCTTTGCCACGGGGATTTCCTGCCACGGGAACGCGTCCGGCGCGGGCGCCGGCGGAGGAGGTGGCAGCACGGGCGGGACGGAACCTTTTTTTGCCGGCGTGGTGACGGCACTTTTAAGGCTCCCGGAGATGAGCGTACTCAGGCCGCGCCCGAGGTTTTTTGGGGAGGAGGGCATGTTGGCTGGCATGATGCGTTCTCGGGTTCTCGAATTTGCGGACCGGATGGCGTCATTGCGCGGGCGGATCCGGCTCTTTGTGGACGGGAATGAGGATTTTTTGGCCAACCTTGAGGTTTTTGGGGTTGAGCTTGGGGTTCACGTAAAGAATCCAGGAGGTCTTCGATTTGTAACGGCGGGCCAGTTTCTCGGGATTGTCCCCGCTTTGCACCGTGTGCTCGACGGCGGTCTTCGGAATGTCGCCCGGGGCGGGAACCGGGGCGGCGGACGGCTCGGAATTCCCCTGCGGCGGGGCGGGCGGGGGTTGCGTGTTAAGCCTCGCGATGGCGTTGTTGACGGCGGCAAGGGCGCTTTTGAGCTTCGCGTCCACGCGGCTCTCAAGCGCCTGGTCGGCGTTCGCGCGTGCCGACGCCTCGGCGGCGAGCTGGCGTTGCAAGGCGGCGACGCCCGCGCTGGCGTTGGGCGCGGCCGAGCGGATCTGGGCGCGCAGGCCGTTGTTCTCCGATTTCAAATCCTGCACCTCCTCGCGCAATCGCTGGACCTCCTCGCGCATCGCGGCCAGATCCTGCTCCAGCGCGGCCAGACGGCCGGCGGGAACGCCCTGGGCATGAAGGGTGACCAAGCCGGGGACGCCAACAAAAAGGAGCATTGGCGCGACGCGAAAAAGGACGGGCAGGACGGCGGCGTGTTTCAAATTCATGGCTTTGGGTCAAACAATGCCGCGCAACCTATCTGACGCATGCCCTGACGCAATGAAAACGCTGTGCTTCCCTGCGCACGCCAGCACAGACCTTTTACCATTCCCATGCTTCCTCAAAAACAGACCCCGGCGTCGCCGCCAATAAAAACGTATCGAGTTCTTTTTTCATGAGAAAATCAAGAAACACCCCTTGTTTTGCGGGAAGGCGCGGGCTGGGGAGCGGGCTGGCGTCGCGGCTCCCCGAAAGCGGAGGCGGGTCACCCCAGCAGATCCTTCAGGAGGTCAAGACGAAGGGGGCTGTCCGCGGTTTCGGCGCCATCAAAGAGGGCTTGAAGGAGGGCTGCCTTTTTTCGCTGCAGCTCGATGACACGCTCCTCGACGGTGCTGGCCGCGATGAGGCGCAGGCTCGTCACGCGGCGGGTCTGCCCGATGCGGTGGGCGCGGTCGGTGGCCTGCGCCTCGGCGGCGGGATTCCACCAAGGGTCATAGTGGAGCACGGTGTCGGCACCGGTGAGATTAAGGCCCACGCCGCCCGCCTTCAGGGAAATGAGGAAGACGGGGATGGATTCGTCATGGTTGAATTGGTCGCAGACGGTCTGGCGATCGCGCGTGGAGCCATCAAGGTAACAGCAGGGGGTCTCCCACTCGTTGAGCGCGGCGCGCAGGTGCCCGAGCACCTCCACAAACTGGGAAAACACGAGAATGCGGTGCCCGCCATCGCGCGCCTCGTCGAGGATTTCGCGAAAGGCGCGCAATTTCGCGGAGTCCTCAGGCGCAAGCTCCGGGGCGAGCAGGCGGGGTTCGGCGCAAATCTGCCGGAGGCGGAGCAGATGGCCCAAGGCATGCATCCGCAGCGCGCCGTCGCTGGCGCCGGCCATCTCCATCTCGAAAATCTCCCGCTGGGAACGGGCGCGAAACTCCTCGTAGAGGCGGTGCTGCCCGCCCTCGAGGGGGACAAAGATGGTTTGTTCGATCTTGGGCGGGAGTTCCGGCGCGACGGCGGTTTTTGAACGGCGCAGCACATAGGGGGCGGCCTGCTCAATGGCGCGCGCGTCCATGAAGGCGCGGGCATCCCTTCCGCAGGCGGCCGGGGGGCGCGCGATGTAACCCGGCATCAGGAACTCGAAAAGCGAGCGCAGGTCGTCCACGCTGTTCTCAACAGGGGTCCCCGTAAGGGCGAACCGGGCGCCGGCGGGCAGGGCGCGCAGGCTCTGCGCGTTCACGGAATGCCGGTTTTTGGCATGCTGCGCCTCGTCGGCCAGGACGGCGTCCCAGTGGCGCGAGGCCAGGAGTTCCGCGTCGCGGGCAAGCGTGCCATAACTGGTGATGAAAATCCCGGCGGGCGGCAGGGCGCCGGCATCCGTGGCGCGCCCCGCCCCGTGGTGGATGAAAAGGGGGACGCCCTCCGCGAAACGCAGGGCCTCGCGCCGCCAGTTCTCGAGAAGCGACGCGGGGCAGGCGACAAGGCTGGAGGCGCCGGGCCGCGTGGCGTGGAGCGCGGCGAGGAAGGCCAGGGCCTGCACGGTCTTTCCCAGCCCCATCTCGTCGGCGAGCACGCCCCCAAGGCCATGGGTGCCAAGGTGCCAGAGCCAGGCCGTGCCAATTTTTTGATAGAGACGAAGCTGCGCGTAACACGCCGGCGGCACGGGAGCCTCGCGCAGGGCCGAGATGCTGCGCAGCGCCGCGCTCCGCTCCCGCCACTGCCCCGGGGGGGCGAACGCGGCGGCGTTGGCGGCGAGCAGGTTTTCCATGTCGGCAAACTCCTCGGGGCGCACACGGCGCGAGATGCGGGCGGCGGGCGCGTCCGACCGCCCGGAGCCGCCCCCCGGGGAAAAAGCGCGCGCGACGGCGGAGGCGGCCTCCAGCACATCGCGCGGGAAGAGGATGATCCTCCCGTCCGGCGCCTCGACGTAGGGCTGGCCGCGCAACAACGCCGCGCGGATCGTGGCCTCATCCGCGCCGGGCGCGGTGACGCGCACGGTAAGCTCGGCCTGCGGCGCGGGTGGGCGGGCGTCTTTTTTCACGCCGGGGGTTTCGACGACGCGCGCCTCCGCCACCAGGCTTGCGGCGCAAACCCGGGCTGTGCGCTGCTGGAATTCAGGCGCAAACCTCGCGTTGAAGCGCGTTCGCAGGGCGCCGCCGTGGCTGGCAAGGAAAAGCAGCACCTCATGCCGCCCGTGCAGGCGCCATACGCGGCTGAGCGCATCGAGCCGGAAGCCGCCTGCCTTGAGCAGATCCAAGGCCTCCGCCCGCAAAGGATGCCCGCCCGGCGGCACCCTCACGCCGAGATATTGCGTGGAACCGTCAACCTCCAGTGCGAATGCCGGGGCGGCGTTTGCGCCGTGTCCTGTGTTCTTCATCGGCGGCGCAGGAAATCCGGACAGCGCGCGCGCGGCACGGATTTTCTGATTTCCCGCAAAACACGGGCGATCCACGGAAGGCACCCGTTCCCCCGGTGGCCTCGTGGAAATCCCAAGCGGCGGACGCGACCGCGTGGCGGGGCGCGCGCGGCGGCAGGCCTTCCCGCATGCGGGAAAATTCCGTTTTGACCGGGGTGTCTCTTTCCGCATTTTTCTGCCCGTGAAATCCACCACCCCTGCCGCGCCCGGCTGGGCGAGGGAGGGAGAGGGAGGGCGCGCGCCTCGGCCCGCTTTGGTGTCACGGCCGCCCGCCCGCTGCCTCAGGAACAAAAAACATAACATCAACCCACAACCACCACACACACCCGACGCCTATGTCTCTCGCAACACTCAACCGCCCGCTCAACATGGGCATCGTAGGAGGAGGCAGCGACTCCTTTATTGGAAAAGTTCACCGCATCGCGGCGCAGCTCGATGGAAAAATCAAGCTTGTCGCGGGCGCCCTCTCCATTGACCCCAAGATCGCGCTCCAATCCGGGAAAGACCTCTTTCTCAGCGAAAACCGCACCTACCTGAACTATCAGGACATGGTCGCCAAGGAGGCCAGCCTTCCGGCCGGGGAGCGCATCGACTTTGTCGCCGTCGTCACACCGGATGACACCCACGTTCCCATCTCCCTGGCCTTCCTTGAGGCGGGGATCAACGTCATGTGCGAGAAACCCGTCGCCGTCACCCTCGAGGATGCCCACCGCCTTCGCGACACCGTGAGGAAGACCGGGCGCATTTTCGGCATCATGCACGGCTACACAGGCTACCCCCTCGTCCGCCATGCGCGCGCCATCGTCCGCAGCGGAAAAATCGGCCAGGTCTACAAAATCATCGCCGAATATCCGCAGGATTGGATCCTCCCCCATGGCGATGACAAACCGCAGATCGCCGGATGGCGCATGGATCCCAAATACGGCAAATCCCTGTCCATGGGTGACATCGGAATCCACGCCGCCCACCTCGCGCGCTTCATCACAGGCCTCGAAATCGACACGCTCAACGCCGATCTTCAGACCTACACCCCGGGCGGCCGCCGCGACGACGACGGCAACGTCCTTGTCCGTTACAAGGCCCAGGGCGACGCCCCCGCCGCGCACGGGATCATCTACGCCTCGCAAGTCAGCGCCGGCGAGGAAAACGCCCTCACCATCCGCATCTACGGAAGCAAGGGCGGCATCGAGTGGCACCAGGAAAACCCGAACCAGCTCATCCTCAAAACCAAGGCCGAGCCAACCCAGATTCTCACGCGCGCCCAGCCCTATCTCGACAAACTTGCGGGCGGTCTCAACGGGCGCAACCAGCGCATCCCCACGGGCCACCCCGAAGGGTTCATCGAGGCCTTTGCCAACATCTATCTCGACTTCGCCGATGATGTCGCCGCCCTCGCGCAAGGCCAGAAACCCGCCGCCGAGCCTATCTATCCCGACATTGACGATGCCGTGTTCGGCAAAACCTTTGTCGAATATGCCACGCGCAGCAATGAAAGCGGCGAAAAATGGCTCAAGTTCCCGGAGATTTAACATAAAACGATAAAAAACGTGCCCGCCGCCCAAACGGCGGGCACGCATGATCCCGCACCATCAACAACAAGCACACCACATCCACCCAACAACATGGCAAAAGCATACTTCCCAGAAGTTTCCAAAACCATCGCCTACGAAGGCCCGCAGAGCAAAAATCCGCTCGCATACAAATGGTACAACCCCGATCAAGTCGTCGCGGGCAAAACCATGAAGGAGCATTTCCGCTTCGCGATCGCCTACTGGCACACCTACAAGGCCAACGGGACCGACATGTTTGGCCCCGCCGCGTGGAATCGCCCCTGGAACACGGGCAACGCCATCAAAATCGCCCAAAACGCCCTCGACGCCAACTTCGAGTTCGTCCAGAAGCTCGGCCTTGAGTACTACTGCTTCCACGACCGGGACATCGCACCCGAGGGAAACACCATCGCCGAATCGCGCAAAAACCTCCAGGCCATCATCGAGCTGGCCAGGAAAAAGCAGGACGAGACCGGCATAAAACTCCTCTGGGGCACCGCCAACCTGTTCAGCAACCCGCGCTACACCCACGGCGCCGGCACCAACCCGGACTTCAATGTCTTCGCCTACGCCGCCGCGCAGCTCAAGGATGCCATTGACGCCACAGCCTACCTCGGAGGCGAAAATTACGTCTTCTGGGGCGGCCGCGAAGGTTACGAAACCCTTCTCAACACGCGCTATAAGCAGGAAACCAGCCAGCTCGCCGCGCTCCTGCGCCTCGCCGTCGAATACAAAAAGAAAATCGGTTTCAAAGGCCAGTTCCTCATCGAACCCAAGCCAAAGGAACCCACGAAACATCAATACGACTTCGACTCCGCGACCGTCATCGCCTTCCTCAAAAGCCACGGCCTCGACAAGGACTTCAAACTCAACATCGAAGCCAACCACGCCACCCTCGCGGGCCACACTTTCGAGCACGAGCTGACCGTCGCCGCCGCCGATGGAAAACTCGGAAGCATCGACGCCAACGCCGGTGACGTCCTCCTCGGCTGGGACACCGACCAGTTCCCCGTGGACATCTACAGCACGACCAAGGCCATGCTCGTTGTCCTCGAAAACGGCGGAATCGCGCCGGGAGGCTTCAACTTCGACGCCAAGTGCCGCCGCGGCTCCTTTGACACGCTGGATCTTTTCTACGCGCACATCGGGGGCATTGACGCCTTTGCCCGCGGCCTCCTCGTCGCGGACAAGCTCATCAAGGACAAGGCCCTCGCCAGCATCGTCGACGAACGCTACGCCACATGGAAGGACGACCTTGCCAAGAAGGTCCTCTCCAAAAAGGCCACCCTCGAGGAAGTTGCCGAATATGCCGAGGAAAAAGGCGAACCCGCCCGCAAAAGCGGACGCCAGGAACTCCTCGAGATCATCGTCAACGACTACCTCCTCGCGCAGTAACCACCGCGCGCCCCCCTCCCCTCACCCCATCCACGCCCGTTGCGAGCCAACCCTCGCAACGGGTTTGTCATAGGGTGGAAATTCCCGGAAAGCGCGGCATGAACGGGCATTCGTCTCTTGCCGCGATCCGGCGCCCCGCGCACTCTCCACGCGTTTCCCCCTCAACAAAAGCCCTCGTCCGATTCTCTTTCGCATGACACCTCAAACGCCCAATCCAAGGTCACCCGAACATCCCCAACCTGCGGACAGCCATCGCGATACGGACGCAAAACGTGCGCCAGGCGCGCCGGTGCTGACGCTTGTGGATTGTCTTTCGGGCGCTGTCTCCACCTCGGGCCGTTTCCCGCAATTGCTTAATGCCAGCGACCTGCACGGGCGCGTCGTCGCCATTGAGTTCAGGTGCATGCGCGATGTCGTCGTCCTCTCGATTGCGGCTGGATTCGTCTCCAGCACCATTCTCGTCAACGGAACGCCGCTTGTCGCCGCCGTATCCCTGCCCCCGGGCGACGTGTTTACGCTTCAATTCGGAACGAGGCTTCTTCTTCTGCAAGTCAATGCGCCGGAAGACTGGCCACGGAGCTTTGACCCCACCCTTTGGAATGCCTATGACATCGAGAGCGGCGAGTTGCTGGGGCAGGCCGCGCCCTATGAGATTCCTGCCGCCGCCGCCTCGCAAGGCTGGCCTGCCGCCACGTGCGCCATTTACCCCGGAGGCCTTGACTCCGGCTTTCTTCTCGCCGACGTCGCCGAGACGCTTTCCGCGCGCGCCACGCCCCATGCGGACCCAGCCCCGCGCGCGCTCTCCGCAGGCATCCTGGAAAATGCCGAGACAGGCAAATACCTCTGCCCGGCCTGCTGGCTGCGTTTCGATGCCGGCGACGCCTTCAACATCGCGACCCACGAATCCCTCCGCGGCGATCCCGTCCTTGGCGACAATGCCATGCTGCGTTTTTATCCCGCGCGTTTCAACGACTCCGGCCAGGCTCTTGACCCCAAGGGGCTTCCCTCCACCGATCTTGCCTGCCCGCACTGCCGCCGCCAGCTCCCTCCCGGCTACCTGGATCTCTCCTTGCGCATTTTCTCCCTCATCGGCGCCCCCAGCGCGGGCAAAAGCTATTTTCTTGCCGTGCTGACCCGGGTCCTCGCCGAGCGGCTCTACCAGGACTTTGGAATCGTGTTCAAGGATGGCGACCCCAGCGGCAACACCGTGCTCAACCAAATGCGCACGCGCCTCTTCTCCGGCTCCACCCCCGAGGAGTGCGCCCTTGGCAAAACCGCGATGGAGGGCGGCGCCACCTACGAACTCCTCCTCCGCCACGGACGCGTCGTCGCCATGCCCCGTCCCTTCATCTACACGCTTGGAGACGGGGCCGCCCCCGGCGCCGGCGGGACGGCCATGATTTTTTACGACAATGCCGGCGAGCATTTCGAACCCGGCCATGACATGGTGGACAAGCCCGGCGCACTCCATGTCGCACACTCCTCCGGCATCTTCTTCCTGTTCGACCCCACCAGCAATCTGGCCTTTCGCCGCGCGCTCCTCGGCCACGCCAGCGACCCGCAACTCTCGCAAAACAATCAAGACCAGCAGGACGGCATTCTCGCGGAAATGGAGGTGCGCGTGAAAAAAATGCTGGCCCTTGGCCCGCGCGAGAAGCTCCCCGTGCCCGTCGCCTTCCTTGTCGGAAAATGCGACGTCTGGCAGGGCCTCCTTGATGCCCGGACCCTCCCGCGCCCCGTGCGTGATGGCGTTTTCGACCCCGCCATTGTGGACCAAAACTCGGCGCAGGTCCGCGCCATGTTCGCCCGCCTCTGCCCCGGCCTTGTCGCCCAGGCCGAATCCCTCTCCGAGGATGTCCGTTACTTTGCCATAAGCTCCCTCGGGCACTCCCCCTTCCCCATTTCCAGCGGGGAATGCGCCGGGATGCTCGCCCCCGATCCGCGGAAACTTGCCCCCATCGGCATCGAGGCTCCCGCCTATTGGCTTCTCCACAAGGCTGTCCCGGCGCTGCTCCCCACGGCGTGAACCTCCATTTTTGCGGAAAACCGGAACCGTTTTCCGCTTTGCGGCATGGACGCCTCATTTCCAAGATTCGGGAAATCCCATGAAACGCCTGTTGCACGCCACCCACTTCGCGGCTGAAAAACACTCCAATCAAAGAAGAAAAAACACCGCCGCCGCCCCATACATAAACCACCCGATCGAGGTGGCTCTCCACCTTGCGACGGTCGGGAATGTGACCAACGAGGATTGGCTCGCCGCCGCCGTGCTCCATGACACGATTGAGGACACGGACACGAGCCGCGAGGAGATCGCCGGATTGTTTGGCGAGACCGTGGCCAGCCTGGTTTGCGAATGCACGGACGACAAAAGTCTGCCAAAGGCCGAGCGGAAACGCCTGCAGGTGGTGAACGCGGCTGGAAAAAGCGTCGGGGCAAAATTAATCAAGATCGCGGACAAATCGTGCAATCTCCGCTCCATGCTTGCCGATCCTCCCAAAGGCTGGTCCACATCGCGACAGTTGCAGTATTTCGTTTGGGCCAGGGAGGTCATCCGTGGAATGCTCGGGCACAATCAGGCCCTCGATGAAGAGGCACAACGCATTTTGGCCGAGGGCATTTCGCGGCTTTCCCATGAGGAATAGGCAGGTTCGGCCCGCGCGGATTCACGCCCCGCAAAGTTCTGACAATCCCCCTTCGCGAAAATCAAGAAACCGCCGTTTTCACCTCCGCCCCCATTCCTCTTGGAAATGGAATTTTTCCGCCAAGGCAGGCCATCATCCGCATCCCAAAAAACGGGGACATCCTTGGTTTTGCGCATCCCGGTTGGACCCCGTTTTTGATGACAGTTTTGATTACCCTTTCCAACGTTCCATTTTTGCGCGCCGATGGCGCGGCATTGGAGAATTTTTGCTGGAAAAACAAATCAGGCTGCGTTCCCTCGCCCCCGTCCATGCGTTTTTCCAAAACCTTCTCCCTCGTTGCCGCACTTGCGTTGTCGGCATTCACCACGGCGCTTGCCGCGCCCATCCCCGACTCGGCAAAAACCAACGGCTTTGCCATTGGTGTCCAAGCCTACACCTTCCACCGGAAATACTCGGTGTGGGACTCTGTCGAAAAAGCTGCGGAAGCGGGCGCCAAAGTCATCGAGTTCTATCCGGGGCAAAGCTACGGCAGGGATGGCGACAGGTCCGCCTTCGACCACAACAGTGCCACGCCGGAGAAAATTGAGGCCCTGAAGGCGCATCTTCTCAAAAACGGGGTTCGGGCCGTCAATTATGGCGTCGTGGACATTCCCAAGAAGGAAAAGATGGCGCGCAAGATTTTTGAATTTGCCAAAGCCTTGGACCTTTACGCCATCACAACGGAATCCACGGAGTCGATCGATGTCGTCGAGAAACTGGCGAAAGAATATGACATTCGCGTCGGCTATCACAATCACCCGCGTCGCCGGCAGGCCCCCAACTACAAAGTCTGGGACGCCAATTACATTCTCGCCCTTGTCAAGGATCGCGACCCAAGAATCGGTGCCGCGGCCGACATCGGCCATTGGACGACAGATAATTTCAAGGCGGTTGAGAATTTGCGGATCCTCAAAGGCCGCCTCGTGAGCGTTCACGCGAAAGACCGTAAAAACTTTGGGAACCCCGTGCATAATGTCCCGCTTGGCCAGGGTGTCATTGGCGTGGGCGCCGTGCTGGCCGAGCTGCGGGAACAGAATTTCCAAGGCAACATCTCCATTGAGCACGAGGCCGACTGGCATGACAACGTCGGCAAGGTAAAAGAGGGAATCCGCTTCGTGAAGGATTGGAATGCGGAATCCAAGTAACGAAACTTTAACAACTTACGCACCCATTCATGAAAATCACAAAACTCGAGCTTTTCAAAATACCGCCCCGCTGGCTGTTTCTCAAGGTGAGCACCGACGAGGGCGTTTCCGGTTGGGGCGAACCCATTGTCGAAGGGCGCGCCGACACCGTGGAGGCCGCCGTCAACGAGCTTTCCCCCTACGTCATCGGCCGTGATCCCACCGAGATAGAGGATATCTGGCAGGTGCTCTACCGCGCCGGTTTTTACCGTGGCGGCCCCATTCTCAACAGCGCCATTTCCGGGATTGACGAGGCCCTTTGGGACATCTTTGGCAAGATCACCAACCTGCCCGTCCACAAGCTTCTCGGCGGGGCGGTTCGCAAAAAAATCCCCGTTTATCAATGGATCGGCGGCGATCGTCCCAGCGACGTCGTCGAGGCGGCAAAACAAAAACAACAGGCCGGCCTTTCCGCCGTGAAAATGAACGGCACGGAGGATCTCGAATGGATCGATTCGTTCAAGAAGGTGGACGATGTCATCGCGCGGGTCGGTGGCATCCGCGAGGCCTGCGGGCGCGATTTCGGCATTGGCATTGATTTCCACGGACGCGTGCACAAGACGATGGCAAAAGTCATCATGAAAGAGCTGGAGCCATTTCGCCCCATGTTCATTGAGGAACCCGTCCTTGCGGAGAATGGCGAATATTTCAAGATGCTCTCCGAACTCGTCGCCACTCCCATCGCCACTGGCGAACGCCACTTCACACGCTGGGATTTCAAACGCCTTTTCGAGCAGAAGGCCGTGGACATCATCCAACCCGATCTCAGCCACGCCGGCGGCATCACCGAGTGCAAAAAAATCGCGACAATGGCCGAGGCCTACGATGTGGCACTCGCCCCCCATTGCCCGCTTGGCCCCATCGCCTTCGCCGCCTGTTTGCAGCTCGATTTCAACAGCGTCAATGCCGTCATCCAGGAAACCAGTGTCGGCATCCACTACAACGTCGGCGCGGACGTGCTCGATTACCTCAAGAATCCCGAAATCTTCGCATTCAAGGATGGGTGTGTCGAAGTCTTTGACGGCCCCGGCCTTGGCGTCGAAATTGACGAGGACAAGGTGCGCGAAATGGCCAAGATCGGCCATTCGTGGAAAAATCCCGTCTGGCGCACGCCAACGGGCGTCGTCGCCGAATGGTGAAATGCGAATCCACGATGTTCGCGGATCTTGGAAAAATCGGAATGATTCCAGAAATCCTGCGGGACATTTTCACAAAAAGGATGGGGGCGCGACCCCGTCCTTTTTTGCATTTCACCGCTTCGCAAGAATTTGCGCAAGTGCCGGGTGGGAAAGTTTCCCCTTTTCATCAAAAGGAAGCCGCTCGACTTTTATCCAACGTTTCGGCACGCACCACGGCGCGAGTTTTTGGCGGACAAAACCGGCCAGTCCCACGCTCCAATCCCCGGCGCGGCGGTCCGCGCGCAATTCCACAAGAGCCGTGACACGGGCACCCCATTCGGGATCGGCCTCCCCAACCACAAGCGCGGCATCAACGTCCGGGCATTCGAGAATGGCAGCCTCCACGCGGCGGGGATCCACTTTTTCGCCACCCGTGATGATGTGACGGTCAATCCGCCCCAAAATGCGCAAACGCCCAGTTCCAGGTTCCAGAACGCCTTCATCCTGAGTCATAAAACAACGGGATGATTCGGAATTCCCGGAATGGCCAAAAGAAGATGAGGAAGGACAAGGAGAATCAGAACTTTCTGCCGCGGAATTTCTTATGGCTTGAAATGCGGATTTTGACGCCACCGGCGGCCCGCCAAGGTCGGGCGCAAGCGACTCGGCCCTGATCGCAACACGTCCCGCATGACCGGCAGGAAGTATTTGCCCATTCTCCGCGAGAATCTCCACCTGGGCATGCGGTAAAATACGCGCCCACGGCGCTTCGCAAGAAGAGGCAGCCAAGAAATCACCAGGGGCTTGCAAGGCGATAAACGCGGCGGTCTCGGTCATGCCATAGCCAATTCCAAGCGGGATCCGCTCCCGGCGCGAGCGAGCGATGATCTCCGACGAAAGCGGCGCCCCCCCGACCAATACACACCCAAACCGCCGAAGCCAGGAGACGCCGTCGGGACGTTCCAAGATGCGAAACAATTGCGTGGGAACAACGGATAGGAGATGGAAATTGCCACGCCCTCCCACGCCGTTTTCAGCAAAGACATCAGGATGACAATCCTCCTTCCCAATTCCCAAAAAGTTGACGCGTTCCGCCCCCGGCGGCGCGGGATCCTCCGGCACTGGAGGCAGTGGATTTTCAGCCGAAAACGCCCCCTCGCACAATCTTAGCGTCCCCTCGCTGGCGATGGTGCGAAACAGCGGCATCAACCCGCTTATATGACAGGGAGGCAATGGGGAGTAGGAATGAATTGCGGGTGCTATTTCGCGCCGCACGCCGTCCGTGTCCGCGCCTGCCAGAATGGCATTCTGCGCACGGGCGGCGGCAAGAAGCGTTCGCGGTGTGTGACGGATGAAGCGGACATGCCCGCCGCTTCCTCCCGTGGCAATATGGATGGAGGGTTCATCGGCTTGATGCCCATCCTGCGTGCTCGATTCCTCAATTTGTTTTTCCGCACAGGCAAGCGACATCTCCACAGCTTTCCCGGCTTCCTCAAACTCCATTTTCCGCCAGCGCGGATTAAAACAAAAAACAGGGCGCTTTCCACATAACGCGGCAAGCATTTCCCCGAGATATTCCATTGGATTTTCCGCGCAAAGAAACACCGCTTCACTCCGGATATTTTTTCGCGCCTCACCCAACGCCCGTCCAAATGCCCGCAAAATTTCCCCGCGCGCCTCCACAGGGAAAATCCGCGAACCAATGAACCCGCCCAAACGAACGTCATCAAACATCGCAGACATTAAAGCAAAAACAAAATGGGCAAGAAATAGAAAAAAGAAGCATCCGGATTGCTTCAAAAAGAAAAAATCCAGCCAACAAAACCTCACGCCGAGGACGTGATTCTGGCAGACGGACAAGGTGGAAAAATCCAACAAGATAACATGAATGTTTTGGGCGCAAACGGGGCACGACAGAACGCAGGGAAGCCTTGACAAAATACGAGGGTTCGACACGCTTGCCCCCCGCCTGTGGATCTTCTCACCGTCGGCAACGAAAATTAAAAAGCCATGTCCTCCTTCACGCATCCTTCCCTAAGCTCAACAAGACAAACATCCCCGTCGGGGGGGGGGGGGGGATGCTCACGGTGACAAAACTTCGGCAACGGAGGGCGAAGGCATTGACGCTGACGTCTCCGCAAGCGCCCTGCAATCCCCTCCACGCACCGACAGCGGCGAGGCCACAGTAGCAAAGTTTTCCGAACCGCCCCCAAGTGCCACTGGCAACGTGCCTGAGGCTCGCTTATTCGCAAACACCACCCCAAAACTCGCTGGCGGCGGACTCGGTGCGGCCGTCACCGCCAACGCTGTTGCCACTGTCGAAAGCCTCACCGGAATCGCCCGCGATCCCGACGAAATCCGTGACGGCTACCAACTTCGTTTTATCGGCAAGGATTACGCCAAACTCCAAACGGGCTTGAAGACCGAAACCGTCCTCGTCCCCGACGCCGCCCACAACGCCAAGCCCGAAAATGCCGCCAGCGGAAACGTCTTCATCACCGGCGACAACCTGGACTGTCTCAAACACCTTGAAAATGCCTACACCGGCAAGGTGGATGTCATTTACATTGACCCGCCCTACAACACCGGCAGCGACGGCTTTGTCTATGCCGACAATTTCAAGTTCACCGACGAGCAGTTGAAAGAAAAATTAGGCTTGACCGACGCCGAAGTCGCCCGCGTGCGCGCCCTCACCGGCAAAAGTTCCCACTCCGCGTGGCTCACCTTCATGTATCCGCGCCTCGTCATCGCCAAAAGATTATTAAAAGACACCGGCGTGATTTTCGTCTCCATTGACGACAACGAACAGGCGAATTTGAAGTTGCTGATGGATACAGAAGTGTTTTATGAAAACAATTTCGTTTCTCAACTCATTTGCTGGCAAGATAAATACACAACGACAAATGACAAAGTCGGCATATCATCACAAATAGATTATGTTTTGGCATATTCAAAAAAAACAGATGAGTTTATGCCGAATAAATTACCATTGAGAGAAGAATATGTAAAATCCACTTACACAAATGACGATGATGACGGAAAAGGAAAATATCGTCTTGTTCAAATGTATAAAAAGAAAAACCAAAACTCTTTTGATGTTGTTTCGCCAACCGGAAAAGTTTGGAACATGCCTTGGAATTTTACAAAAGAGAATTTTGAAAGAATGAACAATGAAGATAGAATATATTGGGGAAAAGACGGAAACGCACAACCACAGAAAAAAGTTTATTTATCTGAAAGCACAGGAATAAACCCGATAAATCTTCTGTTATTAGGACAAAATGTTGGTTTTTCTGGTGATGGAGGCGAAGAAATTGAAAATTTGTTTAGCAACAGAAATATTTTCTCATACCCAAAGCCGAGTTCGTTAATAAAACACCTGCTAAAAATAGGCGGGCAGAAAGACAGCCTCATCCTCGACTTCTTCGCCGGCAGCGGCACGACCGCCGACGCCGTGATGCAGCTCAACAAAGAGGACGGCGGCAACCGCAAATGGATTCTCTGCACGCTTGACGAACCTTGCAACCCCGCCAGCGAAGCGGCGAGAGCGGGCTACGGCACCATTGACGAAATCAGCAGGGAGCGGATTAAACGCGCAGCGCAAAAAATTTTGGAGTGCGGAGACTTGTCGCCGCTTTATGCAAAACGACCTGCCGTCGCCGCCACTCCCAACAATACAAATAAGGACCTTTTTCCAACGGAAATGCCGCCGGTGGTTGACGGGGAAGAACTCGACCTGTCCGAAAGCGGCGAAAACTCGCCGCACTCCAGAAACGTCGCCGCCGGAGGCGCCGAACGGGCGGGCCACCCACGCTCCATGGATCTCGGTTTCAAAAGTTTTTTCCTCAAAAAACCGTCCATCGCCACGCTCGATAAAATCGAGGAGTTTGTCCCTGGCGAAAAATTGTTTGATGATATGCTCACGCCGTTTTCCGCCAAAGAACTCGGCATTGCCGCAACGACCCAAACCGAAAGCAACCGCGACAAAGCCACCGGCACCGACACCCTGCTCGCCACGTGGCTCGTTGACGACGGATTCACCTTCGACGAGCCAGTGAAGCCGCTCACTTTTGGCGAAAACAACTCCCCCGCCGAAACCGCCACTGCTTACCACGTCGCCCGCCGTCTCTACATCCTCGACACCAACTGGGACACCGCCGCCACCAAAGCCCTTCTCAATGCCATCGGCACCAACGCGCTTTCCGTGCAAACGCTTATCGTTTACGCCTATTCGCTCCGATTTGAGGTGCTTACCGAACTCAAAACAAATCTCAAAACCAACCTCGACGCCGACCACAAAGTTGAACTCATCGAGCGCTTCTAAACGCCTTAAAAAAAGAATACCGCCGCACTTCGGACAATTCGGAACTTTCACTTTCAATCGGGCAAAACCCAACCAATGGCACTTTTTTTGGAACAACTTGAACATCAACGCAAAGCAATGGACGCCGTGCTCAACGCAATGGCGGGTTGCCGCGGTGAAATCGGCGACAGTGCCACAGGCGGCACAAGCCAAGGTGCCGCAGTCGGCGTTCACGCCGACACCGCCATCACCAACGTCCACGCGAATCCGCCTATCCGCCTGAACCCCGCAAAATTGCGCACCGCACAACTTCCCGGAAGCAAGGGCGGGAAAAACATCGACGTCAAAATGGAGACCGGCACCGGCAAGACCTATGTTTACACCCGCTTGATGCATGAACTTTATAAAAACTTCGGGCTGAATAAATTCATCATTTTCGTACCATCCCTGCCGATCAAGGAAGGAATCAAAAACTTCATCAACGCCGATTACGCACGACAGCATTTTTCATCACTGTATGAAAATGTGAGGATGGACCTCGACATTGTCAACGCTGGCAGTTTCAACACAAAAAAAGGCAGAAAAACACTGCCAGGCGAACTCATTGACTACCTTGAAGGCAGTCGCAATCAGCACAATACAATCAAATGCCTGTTGCTCAACGACGCGATGCTTCTGAGCAAAAGCATGACACGCGACGATTACGACCAGACGCTCTTCGGCGGATTGTCCTGCCCTGTGAAGGCATTGGAGCAAACGCGACCGATCGTCATCATTGACGAGCCGCACCGTTTCAAAAAAGACGGCAAGGCGTATAAGGCAATCGAGGCGTTGAACCCGCAACTTATCATTCGTTTCGGCGCGACGTTTCCCAATGCCTGTGACGGCGGAAAGGATTACGAAAACCTCGTCTATAACCTGGGCAGTGTGCAAGCGTTCAACGACGGATTGGTGAAGGGGATAGACATTCACTATCCCAACGTTGACGCCAACGCGGCAGGGAAACAATACAAGGTCAAAACAGTCGCCAAACGCGAGAAAAAGGTGGAGCTGATCCGCGAGAGTGACGGAAAGGTTTTTGAAATAAAACACGGCGACACTTTCCCGGAGGAATTTGACGGCATGAAACTCGGCCTGGACGACGACAACGACCTCGCCATCAACGCCTTGAAGTTGAACGAAGGGCAAATTTTGTTGCCGTCGGTGTTTGCGACAAGTTATCAGGAGTTGCTTTTGTCGCAAGCGATTGAGAAGCATTTTTCCAAGGAAAAGGAGAATTGGCTGCGCGAAAAAGCCGGCGTGAACGCGCCAAAAATCAAAACGCTTTCATTGTTTTTCATTGACAGCATAAAGAGTTACCGCGGCGGGGACGGCTGGCTGAAAACGATGTTTGAAAAATTGTTGAAAGACAAATTAAGGAGTTTGATCGCCGCCGAGACAGATGCGCAATATAAAACGTTTTTGGAGGCATCGATCACGCATTTAAGCGAAACCCATGCCGGCTATTTCGCCGAGGATGCCGGCAAAGGTGACGAGGCCTTGCAACAAGAGGTGGACGACATCTTGCGCAACAAGGAGGAAATGCTTTCTTTCAAACGCAAGGACGGGACGTGGAACATCCGGCGGTTTTTATTCAGCAAGTGGACGCTTCGCGAGGGCTGGGACAACCCGAACGTGTTTGTCATCACAAAATTGCGCACGAGCGGCAGTGAAATCAGCAAATTGCAGGAAGTCGGGCGAGGACTTCGGTTGCCGGTGGACGAACACGGCAAACGCCTCTCCGCCGAGGAATTCCGCCTTGATTACATCATTGATTGGAGCGAAAAAGGCTTCGCCAAGAAACTGGTCGGCGAAATCAACGACGACACGCCGTTGAGACTCGACACCACCAAGGTGACTGAAAAAACCATCGAATTCATTCTGCGCTCGCAAGGTGAGAATGTTGAAAAACTACGGGCTGACGCCGGGGCGTTTTCTAAAAGGAAAAATGCGATTTTTGAAAAATTGCATGGCGAAGGCGTCATCCAATTCGACCATTCCTTCGAGGAAGGTGGTTATGAAAAAATGCTGGGGCTGTTCCCGAAGCTGGAAGAGACAATGCGCGTCCAGAAGGGAAAAGTGAGAGAAAATCCAGGCGCCGGACGCCCGGTCGTGAAATTGCGCAAGGAAAATTGGGACAAAATCCGCGTTTTTTGGGAGAAAGTGACGCGACGTTATATGCTGGAGTTTGAGAAGCTCGGCGCCGGGGAACTGGAGGCGCTTCTGGATGAAGTTTTGAGAACAACCCGTGAAGGCGTCGAGACCACATTTGTCGAATCAAAAATGGAAATCCACACGGACATCATGTGTGGAAATGAAAACGGCGATGGAATGATCCTGAAGGAAAGCAACCTCCAAATCAACAGTGACTTTTCCACGCTTCCCTACGGAAAGTTTCTGTCCATTCTTCACCGCCAGACCTGTCTTCCGCTTTCGCTTCTCCACAGGAAGATCGGGGAAAAATTATCGGCGATGACCGCCGCCGGTTCCTCCGCAAAACCACTCATAAACACGAGGAGCGCCGCCAATTTTGTTCGAAATTTTCAAGGAGCGTTCCAGCGCGCTTTTCAACAAAGATACACCTATCGCGCCCTGGACTTTTCCGCGCGGACTTCCGTTTTTGACGCCACGGGGACTTTGCGTGCGGAACTCGATGCCAGCGCGGTTGGCACGAACGAGGCGAAGGACGTGAACGATGACGCACGCAATCTATACGCGCCGCCGTTCCGTTTTGACTCGGAGTTGGAACACGATGTTTTGAAGCTAAACCCGCGCGACGAAGTCGTTGTTTTTGGCAAGTTGCCACGCCGCTCCATCAAGGTGCCAACCTACACCGGCGGCACCACCACGCCGGATTTTGTCTACGCAATCAAACGCAAGGACGAGCGCGACGTTTCGCTGCACTTGCTCGTGGAAACAAAGCCGGACGACGTACGCGGCGCGGAACAAATCGCCATCAACGCGCAAAAGAAAGCGTTTGACAAGATGTTCGGTGTCAAATGGGACTTGGCGAACGCGCCGGGCGACGTTTCGGGAATGCTTCAACTTTTGATCGATAACAAACAAATCCAAGCTCGCGAACATCCCCAGAGCGCCTCATGACTCGGCACCTTTAATCCTCGCCTTGTCCGCTTTTTTCAACGGAACGAAAAAATAATCGAACTCGTACAACTGCCATAATCTGGAAACGTCCACGAAACACCCATGCCGCCGCCGGCGTCTGCCGCACCCAATAGCATAAGACCAACCCGCACGCCTTTGTTCCGCGTCGGGGCGCCATGAGGCATCGGCGCATGCCCGGCACCGCATCCGCCAGCATCCTTGGCAAATTGCCTGCCATCCGTGCCGCCCATGCCGCAATTCGCCACGTGCGGAGTGGCGTCACAAACACATGCCACTCGCGCCATCCCACGCCAGTGCCACTTGAGTTTTTTAATCGTACACCGGCTCAAGTTGCGCTTCAGACAAAAAGACCTATTGACGTTTTTCCGTCTGTTGCCACGTTTCCCCGCTGCTAACGTATCCCTCAAAATGAATCGAAAAACAATACCCCCCTTCCCCGCCGGACCGCGTGGCGGTAATGTAATTCTCGTCACTGGGTCGTCAGGGCTGATTGGTTCCGCACTGGCAACGTTTCTTGAAACACGAAACTTCACGGTTCGCCGGCTCGATTTGCGCGGCACTGGCGATGGCTTCGGCGATGTGCGCGACCGCAAAAAATTAGCGGAAGCCGTCACCGGTGCCAGTGGGGTTGTGCATCTCGCCGCGGTGTCGCGTGTAATCACAGGCGAGCAAAATCCGGCACTTTGCCGCGAGACAAATATCGGAGGTGTTGAAAACCTGCTTGACGGGGTTTTACGCCAACCCTCGGCGGCACGTCCGTGGGTGGTGTTTGCCAGCAGTCGCGAGATTTATGGGCAACAGGAAAAACTGCCTGTTTCGGAGGACGCCACGCCGGCGCCAGCGAATGTTTATGCGCAGACAAAAGTCGACGGCGAACGCCTTGTCAGCGCCGCCGGTTTGCGCACCGCGATTGTCCGCTTTTCCAACGTCTACGGTTCGTCCATTGACCACGCCGATCGCGTTGTTCCGGCGTTTTGCCGCGCGGCCGTCACTGGCAAAGAATTGCGTGTTGACGGTGCGGAAAACACCTTTGACTTCACGCATATTGACGACGTGATTCGTGGCATCGGCGCAGTTGTCGCCCAATTCGTCACCGGTGTCACTACGCTGCCGCCGGTGCACTTTGTCAGTGGCGTTCCCACGACACTTGGCGAACTCGCCGCCGCTGCCATTCGCATTGCCCGCGAGTTCACCGGCACCAATGTCAACACCGGTGCCGCTATTCGCAATGCCCCGCCTCGCGCCTACGATGTCGCGCGTTTTTACGGCAACCCCGCACGTGCAAAGACATTGCTCGGTTGGAAGGCAGAAGTGTCGCTGGAAACTGGTTTGCGGCGTCTCATCACGGATTTCCACGAACAAGAAAACATTTTGAACGAACACGAAAACGGGAATGCGAACGCCGCCGCCGGTGATCTTCGCAAGAAAGGGGGTGCCGCGTGAAAATCTTGAAAGTCATCCACGGCTATCCGCTTCGCTACAATGCCGGCAGCGAAGTTTATAGTCAGACGCTTTGCCACGGTTTGGCGGCGGCGGGACACGAGGTTCACGTTTTCACACGCGAGGAAGACTCGTTTGCACCGGACTTTCGTTTGCGCGAGGAACGCGATGCCGACAACCCGCGTGTCACGCTTCATCTTGTCAACAATCCACGCCTCAACGTCACCTATCGTGCCGCCGGCATTGACCGGCGTTTCGCCGAGGTGCTTGATGCCACGCGCCCCGGCATTGTCCACATCGGGCATTTGAACCATCTTTCAACCTCGCTATTGCGCGAGGCGGCGATTCGCGAAATCCCAATTGTTTTCACGTTGCACGATTATTGGCTGATGTGTCCGCGCGGGCAGTTTATGCAGTTCTTCCCGGAAAAACCGGACGAACTTTGGGCGGCATGCGATGGACAGGAAGACCATCGATGCGCCGGGCGTTGTTTCGCACGCTTTTTCAGCGGCGGCGGTGGCTCCGAGCACGATGCCGACGTTCGTTATTGGACGGATTGGGTGGCACGGAGGATGCGGCACGTCCGCGAAATGTGCGAACTCGTTGATCGTTTCATCGCGCCTGCGCATTATTTGTCAGGCCGTTTCCGGAACGATTTTCAACTGCCCGATGCGAAACTTGCCTATCTTGATTACGGCTTTGACACCGCGCGTTTACGCCACCGGCAACGTGTTGCCGGCGAGCCGTTTGTCTTCGGATACATCGGCACGCACATTCCCGCAAAAGGCATTCACGACCTCATTCGCGCCTTCGGAAAACTCCCTGCTGACAACGTCACTGGCGGTGCCATTTTGCGCATTTGGGGACGCCCGCGCGGACAGGAGACGGCGGCGTTGAAAGCGATTGCGGCGGCGCTTCCACCAGCGGTGGCGGCCCGCGTCGAATGGCGCTCCGAATACGAAAACAAAAACATCGTCTCCGACGTCTTTAATCACTGCGACGCCATCGTCGTGCCGTCGGTCTGGGTTGAAAACTCACCACTCGTCATTCACGAAGCGCAACAAGTCCGTGTGCCCGTCATCACTGCCGCCGCCGGAGGCATGGCGGAATACGTCCGCCATGAAGTCAACGGCCTGCTTTTCAAACATCGCGATGTTGACGCGCTCGCGGAGCAGATGCGCCGCCTCGCCTCCGATCCCGCGCTGGCCAGGGAACTTGGAGCGCGCGGCTATTTGTTCAGTGAAACCGGCGACATTCCAAATATCACCAAACATGTTCGAGACGTTGAAAAAATCTACGCGCAAGTTCTCCGCCATCGCGACACCGCCCGTGTTTTGCGACACGATGCGCCGTGGCGTGTGACTTTCGACACCAACCCCGACAGTTGCAATATGCATTGCGTGATGTGCGAGGAGCATTCCGAGCACAGCCCCTTGCGTCGCGCCCGCGTTGCCGGTGGCATCCAATCGCGCCTGATGCCGTTCGCATTGATTGAGCGCGTCGTCGCCGAAGCCGCGCCGCGTGGACTGCGCGAAATCATTCCGTCAACAATGGGCGAGCCACTGCTTTACGCGGATTTTGAAAAAATCCTCGCGCTGTGCCGTCAATATGGAGTCAAACTCAACCTCACCACCAACGGCACATTCCCCCGCCTCGGTGCACGGGCTTGGGCGGAGCGTATTGTGCCAGTGGCAAGCGACGTGAAAATCTCGTGGAACGGCGCGACACGAGAAACCTACGACGCCATTATGCGCGGCGGAAATTGGGAACGTGCCATTGCCAATGTTCGCGAATTTGTCGCCGTGCGCGACACCAACGCCGCCACGGGTGGCCACCGTTGCCGCGTGACGTTTCAACTAACCTTCATGGAACGCAACGTTGGCGAACTTGCCGCGATGGTTCGTCTTGCCGCCTCGCTCGGCGTTGACCGCGTGAAAGGGCACCACCTTTGGGCGCATTTCGCGGAAATTAAAAACGAGTCCCTGCGCCGCGACGCCGGTGCCATTGCCCGCTGGAACGCCGCTGTCGCCGACGCCCGCGCTGCGGCCGGGGAGACGCCGCTTCCGAACGGCAGGCACGTTTTGCTCGAAAACATTTTTCCGCTCGATGCCACCACCGGCACCGCCGACCTCGCCCCCGGCGGTCAATGTCCGTTTCTTGGCCAGGAAGCGTGGGTGAGCGCGACGGGCCGTTTCAACCCCTGTTGCGCCCCGGATGCCCAACGGCAAACTCTCGGCAATTTCGGCAATTTGAGCGAACGCGGTTTCTTTGAAATTTGGGACGGCCCCGCCTACCGCGAACTCGTCGCCAGCTATCGCAACCATCGCCTCTGCCTCTCTTGCAATATGCGAAAACCACCACCGGAGACAGCAGCATGGGTTTCCAAACCCGCCTCCCCCGCAATGCCACGGATGCAACGAAACGAAACCAATCAAAACGGAGGCGCTGCTTGAACTGGCAAAGTTTCCAAATTGCAGCCAGTGGCACTCACCACATCGACGCCACCGGCAACGCTGTTTATAACGAGCGTTTTGACAACGTATTGAAGTTCCACGCGCCGGGTCTGGCGCCGGTGACGCACAACGGCATCGCTTGGCATGTTTTCCCAAATGGCACCGCCGCTTATGAACGTCGTTTTGCGCGAACATTTGGCTTCTACGAAAACCGCGCCGCCGTCATTGCCCAAAGTGGTGGCGCTGACAGTGCCGACAGCGCCACTTGGTTTCACATAACACCCGACGGCACCGACGCCTACGCGCGGCGCCACGCCTGGTGCGGCAATTTTCAAGAAGGGCTTTGCGCCGTGTGTGACAAATCCGATGCCACTATCGACGCCATTTATTACCACATAAAACCCGACGGAACTCCCGCCTGCCCAACCCGCTGGAAATATGCTGGCGACTTCCGTGACGGCAATGCTGTTGTGCAGACAGAAAACGGATTGCACACTCACATCAACGTCACCGGTGATTTTATTCATCGCCGATGGTTCCTCGATCTCGACGTTTTTCACAAGGGATTTGCCCGCGCCCGCGATGCCGATGGCTGGATGCACATAGACGCCACCGGCGCCGCCATTTACATCCGCCGTTTCGCCGCCGTGGAACCCTTTTATAACGGACAAGCCCGCGTTGAATGTTTTGATGGCTCGCTGGAGGTTATTTCTGAAAACGGCGCCACGCTTGTCAAATTGCGCCCGCCCCGCCAAAGCGATTTCGCCGCGCTATCGGCGGACATGGTTGGTTTTTGGAAAACCAAAACAATAGCGACAGCCGTGAAACTCGGTGTTTTCGAAGCGTTGCCGGCACCGCTTGAGGAAATTGCGGCATGCTGCAAATTAAAACAGGACGGCGCGAAACGGCTGCTCCGAGCACTCGGGGAATTGCAACTTGTTTTGCGTGAAAACGAAGTTTGGAGAATGACGCCGCGCGGCGAATTTCTCCGCCTCAGACACCCGTTGACTCTATCCGGAGCGGCATTGGATTACGCCGGCCGTTTCTCCGAAATGTGGAGACAACTTCCCGCCGCGATCTCTGAAAACTCCACCTGGGTTCCGCCAGCTATTTTCCAGGACATTTCCGCCGACAAGAACGAATGCGAGACACACCATCGCGCCCTGTCAAGTTATGCCCGCCATGACTACGAAAAAATACCGGCGGCACTTGAATTAGATGGAAATGAGACAATCGTGGACGCCGGTTGCGGTCTCGGTTTTCTTTCGCGACATTTGCACGAACAATTCCCAAACACAAAAATCACAGGATTAGATAGGACGGAAGTTGTTGAACAAGCGAATGTTATTCACAGAGAAACAGCCGGGGTAAATTTTGTCTCCGGAGACATTTTCAAACCCTGGAACATCACCGCCGACGTTGTTATTCTGGCGCGAGTCTTGCACGATTGGGATGACATGAACGCAGAGAAAATCCTCGCCAACGCCCGCGCCGCAATATCACAGAACGGACGCTTGTTCATAATAGAAATGTTGTTGTCTGAAAACAATTTCTCCGGTGCATTGTGCGACTTGCATTTATTAACCGTCACCGGCGGAAAAGAACGGACGGAAAACGAGTACAAACGACTTCTCGCCGCCTCCAAATTTCAATTCACAAAAACAATCCAACTTTCCACGTTGCCGGCGATATTGGAAGCGCGGGCGGCATAATTCCCCAATGCCAGACACATCCCACGCCATCCCTGCGGCGCTCCTGGCGAATCTTGAAAAAGTTCCCAAGGGCAAACCTGTTGTGCTTTTGCTGCGACATTCTGTGCGCGAAAAACTGCCATGTGGCAGCATCGGCGTTGACCAAGAAATAACCGCCGACGGCAGGCGCATTGCCATCGAACTCGGCGAAAAATTGAAAGGGCGACTGCGTTCCTTGCGGGCAAGCCCGACGGCGCGCTGCATTCAAACGGCGGAGGCGATCGCCGCCGGTGCCAATCTGAAAATCACGGTGCCGACAAGCAATCTGCTTGGCGTCCCCGGCGCATACATCGCAGATGAAAAACTTGCGCATAAAACCTGGATGTCGCCCGGTACCGATGTTCGCGAGGTAATCCGCAAAGTCTGCAAAAACAAAAAGCTGGCGGGAATGCGCGATTCCGACGAAGCCGCATGGTTCCTTGTCAAATACATGTTCTCCGTCGCCGGTGACACCCCCGGCATTCACATCTTCGTTTCACACGATGCCATCGTCATGCCAACGGCGGCACGCATAATTGGCGAAGATTTCCAAGCAAGTGATGACGATTTCCCTGCCTTTCTCGATGGAGTTTTCTTTTGGAAAGATGAAAAAGGCGTTCGAAATCTCTATCACAATTACAATACGTTTCGAAAAATCACACACGACTTCTGATGCCATGACTCGCCTGACCGTGGCACGGCACTTGAAAATGGAAAGTTCCTTTTACCCGCGGGCTAGAACGCAATCTCCAGGTACCACTAAAAAACGCGGCCAGCCATCTGGCGGCATCCAGGTCTTCCGTCGCTGCCCTTGGCCTGCCATCAGGCGACGGCTGTTTGCGCGACGAGGAATGAAATCGATTGCCAGCGGAGATTGACATGGGAAATCTTGCGGCATTCCCAAAATGCCATCGCTGGTGGCAGGGCTTGATTGAACCGAAACAAATCTGGATGGGAGCTGTTTTGAACAAGCCATGAAAAATTGCTTTTTGATCCTGATGGCGTTGTTTGTTGGCGGAAGAATTCATGCAGCGGAATCCCCGGAGAAGCCGATGACGTCCGTTGCAAAACCTGTGACGCAAGTTGTGGCGCATCGCGGTTTTTGGAAAACTGCCGGCAGCGCCCAAAACTCCCTTTCTTCGTTGAGGAACGCCCAAGAACTCGGTGTTTATGGCTCGGAATTTGACGTGTGGCTGACAAAAGACGATGTTCTTGTGGTGAACCATGATGCAAAAATAGGAAAGACGATAATCGAGGAGGCGACCTTTGCGGAAATGGCGGCGGTGTTGCTTTCCAATGGCGAAAAGTTGCCGACATTGGAGTCGTATTTGAAAATTGGGGCGAAAAACAAAAAAACGCGCTTGGTGTTCGAGTTGAAACCACACAAGAGCAAGGAGCGTGAGCGGCGGGCGGCGGCCCTTTCGGTGGCCCTTGTCGAAAAGCACAAGCTTTCCGGACAGGTGGAGTATATTTCGTTCAGCCTGCATGCGTGCAAAGAATTCCGGCGGCTCGTCCCAAGCGCGCAGGTTTATTATTTGGGAGGTGACCTGCCCCCTGCGGAAATCAAAAGGCACGGCCTGACGGGAATCGACTACAAGATGGGGGTGCTTCGCAAAAATCCAAAGTGGATTGATGAAGCCCGCGAGCTTGGCCTGAAAATCAATGTCTGGACCGTGAACAAGCCTGCGGACATGAGATATTTCATCGGGTGCGGCGTTGATTTTATCACGACCGATGAACCCGGGAAACTTTGCGCAATGATTGATGCAAAAAAGTGAGGTTTTGGAAGCTCATGGAGGCGGATTTTGAAACGTTCCTTTTCCGCCCTGCTGAACCGCGCATGCATGCAGGAGCACAAGAACCGCCAAGGTGGGTGTGCTAATTGGCGCTGTGTTTTCCATGTTTCCACACCGCAAATTCAAAGAATTGCGGCACCCAATTTATCAATGCCGTCCATTTCGAGCACGGCTTCCATATAACCGAGAAATGGCGAGTATTTCGTGTTCCAAATATAAAGTCCGGGGTGGCGGGGTGATTCGCGGATCGCCAGGCGCTGAATGATCGGACGGCGGACGCGAACGCTGAATTTTTGGATGTCACGCCAGGAAATTTTCCCATCCTTTTCCAAGCGCTTAATCAGGTCTTCATCAACGATGGCGACGACGGAATCGTCGTCGATCACGTGAAAATCTTTTTCGATTGTGGTGAAGGAGTAGTTGTCTTCGGAGGTTAGCAATGCGGTCGAGATATTGGCGCTTTCCCGAACTTCCCGGGTGAGGGCATCGGTGCAAAGCGCGGGAGAAACAGGCGTGGAATTTCCAAAATAGTCCGCCAGAATCCGGCTTGAAACCGAATACGCGGGGTTGATGGTCACACCATCGTCGTTCGCGTCGAGCGATATGGTCCAAACGTCGGAATTGGCGTATTCAGCGTTGCGATTCACGCGTCCGGCCAATTGCAATAACGACATTAGCGAGGCGCATTCGCGAACGCCGGTTCGGAATGAAAAATCAACGCCTGCCTCGACACAAGATGTTGCAATCAAGCACCATTTGACGCCATCGCCTCCGGCGTTTTCCAAGCGTTCCCTGACTGCCGCGATTGTTTTGTCCCGATCATCTGGCGTGAGCGCAGTCGAGAGGTGCAGAACATTTCCTTGGCCAAAAATTTTCTCCGCTTCGCGCGCCACCGCCGCCGCCGTATGGACGGTGTTGAGCACGACGACAATCGGTCCGTCAAGCGTGTGCAACCATTTCGTAAACTTCACGATTTCCATCGCTTCCGGACAGTGTCTGTAAGTTATGCGCGATATCTCAAATGCCGCCAGTTTTTGACGCATTTCGTCGGATACGATATTGCCGATTTGTCTGCCGTCGTTTCCAAATTCGTCGAGTTTCCAAAAATGGCAGAGCGATCCGGAAGCGAGAATCCATCGACAGGACCACTTGTCGGCGGCGTGGCGCAACCATTGCCACGCAAGCGGAAGAAGTTTTGCCGGAAGCATGGCATGGGCCTCGTCTAAAAAAATCGCGCTTCCGGGAAGATTTTTCAAACGTCGCAACGCGGCGGGCGAGGCGGCGGCGAGTGTCTCAAAAAAGGCGACGGCGGTTGTCACAACAATTGGCGCGTCCCAGAGTGCGGTGAGACGGCGGCTCGCGGCATCCTCAAAATCAGCGCGATGATGGATTTCCGCGACAATAGTTTCGGGGCATTCGCCTGGAAGGGCGAGCGCGGTGCGATAAATCTTCGCGGACTGTGTGATAATGTTTGTGAAGGGCAGTATCACAAAAACACGACGCAAGCCATGCGCAGCGGCAATCGCGAGTAAACGCGCCATGACGGCGGTGGTTTTTCCGGTGCCGACGGGCGCGTCGCAATACGAAATTGCCGCGGCTGGGGCGTCCGGAGGCGCGGCGCAGGCGTCAAAAAAACGGGATCGAAATTTATTGCGTTCGGAGACGCCGTCAGACAGCACGGCAACGTATCTCTCAAGTTTTTCAAGGCGCTCTTTGGCACGAAGCGGAGGTGGCGCGGCGCGTTCCGGTTCGTCTCCGGAAAAGCGGGCGGCATCCCCGTGATCGGCATCGGTGAGACATGAAAACAGCAGGCGGACGTCGGGCGGTTTTAATTCCGGCAACACTGGTTTCTCCTCGATCGCCAATGCCCTTTTCCTGTCATCGCCAAACACGGAGCGATGGCGCGCAAGGTATTTTTGAAGATTTGAATCAATATGTCCTTGAATCTCTTTTCGACGAATGCGCAGGCCGTGCATGTCAATTTCGACATAGTCTGGAAGACGCGTGTGATGCGAAAAAACAAAAAGCGCGGCGAGCATTTCCGAGCACGCCAGGAGATGCGCGACACCGGCGTCAGAATGGGGGATGGGGAGGTGTCCGGCGTTGTCGGGACTTGCGAGAACGCGCTGGTTTTCATCGTCGAGTTTTCCAAGGTCATGATACTCGGCCGCGAGCGCGAGGACACGTTTTATCGCGACAGCGCCGGTATCCCCTTCCCCGCGCCAGGAAAAATGAAGCGTGTCCGCCAAATTTTCATTTGTGCGAACACGGACATTTCCGACGTGATCGAGATAGGTTTGCGGCGGCGTCTTTTTATCCCTGGAACTGCGGGCGAACCATGGCATTGCACTTATTCTCGCCTGTTTCTATTATGCCATCAAGTCCGTCAAAACCACTTTTCCATTCAACGATGGCACTTCTGCCGGGTGAGTATAATCCGCCCACGATGTTGAAGGTTTGAGCGGATCGCTTCCCTGTCGTTTTGGCGTGAGCGCCTCGATAAGCAAATGATCGGGGAAACTTCCGAGCGCGTTTTTATGCTCGCCCCACCACGCATGACGAATGCGCACGTCCGGACGAATCGCGGAGCGGGTGTGCTCGTATGCGTATGGGATCAGGCGTTTTAACAACTCCACATCGCACGCCTTGCAACCAGACTTGTGGGCGAAGCTTGGGTTGATGAAAAACGGCATCGCATAAACACCGTGTTCAACGACGCGGTAGCCAAGCGGCGCCATGCCTTGATTTTTGCCTTCCTGGACACCGGCCTTGTTAGTGTTTGTGTGACGTTGGATGATGACAGGCGCGATGGACAATCCCATGCCTATCTGAACAATTCCGGTCTTTATATAACCTTTCGCACGAGCGTCCTCCAATAACGTATTCCCGAAAAGTCGGGCATCCCAGTAATCCTTGACAAAATCACTTTGGAGAAACGCCTTCTCGTCGAATTTTTTGGAGTCACCCATTTTCTTGAAAATTTTCGCGAGGTCGCGATCGCGTGACTCGAGGATGCCGAATTTGTAGCCATCGGGGACGTCGGGAAGATCTTGCGTGACAGTTTGGAAAACCGGTCCTTCGGTCAATTCGACCAGGTCGCGGAGTTTTCGTTTGAACGAGACAGGCGAGATTTCGCCCTGTCCATTGTCACGGACGCGCGGATCGCTTTCGGCGTCGGGATTGCCGTTTGGATTCGAATTCACGGCCTCGATGATTAACAGGCCTGTGATGCGTTTGATTTCAGTGCTCATTGTTGTTCTTCGTTGATGTGTTTGGCTGGTTGGGTTGTGGGTGAAATTGCTGTTTCAGTTGTTGAGGTAGGTTCATTTTTGGGAAATGAGGAAAGGTATCCGAGAAAAACTTGCGCGCGTTCCTCTGGCGATGGGCGCCCCGGCCACGTTGTCTCATGCAGCGCATCCGCCACTTGCGACCACTGGTGCATCCAATAATGGACAAGTTTCGCCCTCTCGTCGCCATGATAGGCGCGCGCCCATTTGACATAAGGAGCGGAACGCATCGCGAGTTGGTCAAGCGTCCGCGCCGGCGCCTCGAGCATTGATGTGAGCAGCGAACTGCCGCAAAGCTCCGGGGGCAGATCCGGAGACCCATCCTTTTTCCGGCGCACAATCTCGCAATAAAGACGGTGAATCTCGTCCGCGACCCGCAGGAAACGTCCGAGTTGATAAGCACTTTCGTTCATGTAGTTTTCCTTTGTTTTTCCGAGTTTGAAAAGCAACAGCCCAAGAATGCCAACGCAAAGCGACTTGTCGGGCAGCGAGGCGATTTCGTTTCTTCCCTTTGCGCGGCACAAGACCACGAAGTAAGTTCGCGCATGATTGAGGAAACGCTCGATGATGCGCCGGGCGAATGATTTTTCCTGCGCATCGAGCAACAAACGCATTCCATCCGAAGGTTCGAAAATCCTGACCGCGCTTTGTTTGGCACCGTTGCGATTGTCTTTGTCCAACGTCCAAACCGTGTTGAGGATTTTATGCAGGTGGAGCGGAAACATTGTTTCAAATTGCACAGGCTCGGGGAAATTTTTGCCATTTTCATTTTTTTCCCTGCTCCAATCGAGGATTTCGATGCATGGCAAATTTTGAAAACCAAGGTTCCATTCGCTTGATGCGCCTTCAAGAGTCGGCACCGAGATGTTGCGGTAATAGACAACCTTGGTGCGCGCCTTGTCCATTTTGCGCAGCGAAAAAATGTTCAACTCCGTATCATCGGCAACAGGCGAACCGGAACCTTTTAATTGCTCGATTACGGTTTCGGCGAGTCGTTCAAATTTCTCCTCCTGCAACGCCATGTTTTCACGCGCGCGACGCACGCCGAAAAGGGATGCAAGCGGCACCCTTGACTTCGGCAGCCTTCTGGGAAATGCAAACAACAACTCCTTGTCGCCAGCGACGCCAAACGTGGCTCCATTGCGCGCATCGTCTGAAATCCACTCAAACGCGGCCTTGATGCGTTTTCGCGTCTCATCGCCGGCGGGAAATGTCTTGAAATCGCACAAATCATAACGCGCCTGAGCCGGAATCGCCTTCACCTGGGAGCGCAAAATGACGCCGCCAAGAACCGGAGCCTGCACCGCTGGAAATTTACGCGAGACACCTGTCGTGCTCCTGCCAAACGCGTCTTTCCATCCGGAGCTTTCTGAAGATGACGCCCCGGCATTCCCGGCAAGCAGCAGGGCATTCAGGCGCGCTATGCTTTTCGGATGGGAAAGCGAAAATTCCTTGTAGTCCCTGACATCAATAAAAATCTGCGGTTTTGGAATCGACGTTTTTGAATCCGTGTCCTCCTTCCTCTTTTTTCTTTGGTCAACGAAATGGCAGACACACCCAATCGGAAGCGTTCCCGCCATGGCCTTTGCCATCACTTTCGCCGCGTAATCATTTCGGAACTGTTCAATGTCAATTTTTCCGAACGCATTTAGAAAAACCGAGATTGCCTCATCCTCCGAGATTTTATCGGCAAACATTTTTTTCATGTCCGGCAAGACACGCTCTTTCAATTGCCTCAAAACGCTTCGCGTGCGATCCCAAAAGTCCTCGGCGTTTGCGCTGGAGAGGAAAGCCTCCCACGAAAAATCCGTTTCCACAAAGGAAGCGGTTAATTTTTTTGCCGCATTTTTGATTTCATCCTCGCTTTTAACGATGCGAAAAAGCGGACAAAGATTGAACCCCGGCAACGACTTCCCCGCGTCCGGCTCGAACTTGCGCAACTGCGCGGTTAATTCCACCGGCATTGCCTCAACATCATCAATGCGTCCGTCACTTGTCAGCCAGATGCGCAAACACGGTTCTTTTTCGGAAGATTTTTTCAGTTTGTTCAACTTCGGATGCCAGTCCGGGGACGTGATCCCCGCATCGGCCATCGCGGTCGCGACATTGAATAGTTCGTTAATCATATTTCGCGCCCCCGCTGTGGATAGAGAAGAACCCCGCGCTCGATCTTAACATTTTGGTCGTATATGAAATGCGTTTTTGGGGAGCCGTAACCGTCACCGAATGTCTGCCTCAGCATTGACGGCACAACGGTGCTGATGCCTTCGCAAACCGTCGTGCCGTCGCGGAATTTGCCGACATAGGACGGAGTGAATTCGCGCCAGCCGAGGCATGGCATCACAAACCATTGTCCGCGTTTGAGACGGCGTCCAAAAATCTCGGCGTGTGCGTGCCCCGGCGATGTTGTCCTCCTGCTCCACGCGATGGATTTCTCATCCAACGTGCTTTTCTTTCGCGCGGGATAGACAAATGCGTGCAAGCGATAGCAAACATCGGTCAACACGGTTGCGAGAAATTGGTACGCGCCATCCGTCCCTTTTTTCTTAAGCGGGCCATTGAGGTTTGTTGTGTAGCTGTGAAAGTGGAGAGGTTTGCAAATCTCAACCTTGAACGGGACGATCTCCGTGGACGGCCCCCAGAAAACAGAACTGAAAATCCCCTCGACGGCCGAATAAGTCGGCGCGGGATAGCTCACGGGGCAATCGCCAGTGTCCGGCCGTGTCCACATGGCGGTGGGGCCGGCGATTTCGAGGGATATTGGGTAGGATTTCATAAAATTGGATTTTTTGGCGCCTTGCCGTGATTTCTTGTTTTTTTGATGAATCGCCGAAAACAGGCGGGGGCGCCCCATGTGCGGTGGTGGATGGACGTGCTTGATATCATTACCTAATACTAACATAGCATGCGCGATGTTATGCAAGCACTTTTTTCCTGTTTTTTATATTTATACTTATGATGTTTGCGGTGGCATTTTCGCTTATTTTCCCGGAAAAAGGTGCCTTGCGTCATGGTTGGGCCTCAAATTGAGGCGTGGACTGCAAACCATGCAGTCCAATCCCGGAGGCCCCCGGACGAATTATCGCCCGCGCATGCGTGGCGGGCGCGGATTGAAACATGTTAGTATTCGGTATGGGGCCGGATCCAGGGAGGGGCGGCAGCGGGGAACGCTTCGCCGCCGTCCCTCTGCCGCCCCATCCGGCATTCTCACGAATAAAGCCCCCCGGCATGGCAGGCCTGGGGGGGGCGTTCGTCGTGGCCAGCCGCCGGAAACCATTTTTCGACATTCCTGGATTCGAAGGGACGGCGGCGGCGCATCCCGGCGGGCGCCTGCCGACGGTGCCTGCGGCGCACGCGCGAGGAAAGGCGGCGGGCCATGCCGGGCGCGGCAGTTTTTCAGGATGCGCTGGCGCACAGGCAGGAGCGGCGGAACTTTGGGGTGGCGCCAAGGTCGTGTCCCGCCCTTCCTTTAGGGGGTTCGTTGCGTTCTCCGTTTCCGACGCCGAACCCTTTTTTTCCATCCAATGAAACAACATCGTTCTCCTGAGACAGCCTCCGCCGCCCATTTCCGGCGTGGCGCGCTTTGCGCCGCAATGCTGGGCCTGGCCGCGTCGCTTGCCGCCCCCGCGCTTCATGCCGCCACGCCAGACCTCATCGGGCACTGGACGCTCGACGACAAGTCGGGCAAGAACAGCGCTGGCGGCGCCTTTGACGCGGAGATCAAGGATGTCCGTCTTGTGCCCGGCGTCTTCGGGCAGGCCGCCGAATTTGACGGCAGGAAAGGCTCGATAGCCATACCCGCGACGTTGATCCCCGAGGATCTTTCGCAGGTGACCTTTTCGGCATGGATTGCGCCCGAGCGCTACACCACCGTCAATTACCGGAAAATCAAACGCCGCCTCCCCCCCGTGAAATTCAACGACAGCGGCACCATCTTCGGCAAGGATGGCACCCCGGAGGCCCGTTTCAGCCTCAGCCTGAAGGAGGATCGCTTCCTGTCATTCGGCCTCTCCGTCGGGCGAAACTATGCCGAGTGCGACGCCCTTGTGCCCAAATCCGAGCTTTGCGACGGCAAGTGGCACCACGTCGCCGCCACGTTCGACGGGGCAACCATGCGCGTCTATCTTGACGGCGCCCTCGTGGGCAAACGCGACCGGCAGGGCAAGCTGGGCACCTTTCATGATTTCGCGCAAAACGCGGACGTCTACGGGGGGCCGATCAACCGGCACGGCGAACCCGAAAAAGTGCCGGCGTGCGGAAAGCCGTTATCCATCGGCGCGCGCCTTCCCTTTGACGAAAAAGACCCCGGCGCGCCCCGTTTCCTCTTTGCGGGGAAAATTGACGACATGCGCTTCTACCGCACCGCGCTGGACAAGGCCCAAATCGCCTCCCTTGTGAACGCCGCCCCGGCCGCCGCCCGCCCCACGCCCCCGCCCGTACCCGCCGCGCCGAGAAACCTCCCCGACGATTTGGGCGACGCCCTTGAGGAACTCTCCACGCACGAGATCTCCGGCGCGACGCAGGCCCTTGCCCTGCACCGCTCCCTTCTCGCCAGGCACTCCGAGGCCCTCAACGCCTACATGGAGCGCTGGAAACAAAGCCCCGTGGACCGCCTCCTGCGCGCCACGCCGGCGAAACGCCTCGAGCTTGCCCGCGCACTCGCCAAGGACCCCAATTGCTCCCCCTTTGAATACCTGCCCCTGACCGACCTCCAATGGAGCGTGCTCTCCAAGTCCGAGCGCGCGAAATGGATTCGCGCGAAGGAGCTTCAGGCGCGGCTCGGCGATGACAAGGCCGGCATCAGCGCATCCGACCTCTACTTCCTCGAATCACTATCCAACCCGCGCCCGCTCAATGGCGAGAACGTCGCATGGGCCGGCGACAACGCGAAAACCCCCGAGACCCGCACCCGTTCCGCCGACGAGGCCCGCAACCTCATCGAGCAGGAATGGCTCTATCAGGTGAACGGGAAACCAACCGCCGACGAGGCCCGCAAACAACTTGGCCATGCCCGCCGGCTGCTTGCCCGCCTCAAGCTCCCCGCCCCGAGAACCTCGGCATTCACCACAAGGCTCGATGCCCTCCAGAAGCGCGTGGACAGCCTCGCCGCCACGCCCAGGGAGCTTTACCTCGAGGTGCGCGCCCTTAAGCGCGAAATCACATTTCAAAACCCCGCCATCGACTTCGACACCCTCCTCTACATAGACAACCCCACGCCCGTCGGCTCCGAGTGGAACCATGAGACACGCCACCGGCTCGGCTATCTCTCCCAGAGCAAAGGCGGCCGCCTCATCATCCAAAAAGGACTGGGACCCGACGGCATCCTCACCCAGCTCGCCCCGCAGGCCCCGCTTGGCGGCACATTCTGGCGGCCGGATGTCTCCTACGACGGCCGGCGCGTCCTGTTCTCCTTCAAGCCGCACAACGAAAAGGCCTACCACATCTACGAAATCAACGTGGACGGCACCGGCCTGCGCCAGCTCACCTCCGGCCCGTTCGACGACCTCGACCCCATTTATCTCCCCGACCAGAAAAACATCCTCTTCACGACCACGCGCGGCCATCTCTACGTCCGCTGCATGCCCTCCACCGCCGCCCCGGTGATGGCCCGCCTCCCGCTGGACTCAAAACCGGGGGACAAGTCCCTGCTCATCACGTCCCGCAACGGCGAGCCGGAATACCTCCCCACCGTGCTTGAGGACGGGCGGGTCATCTACACACGCTGGGAATACACGGACAAGCCACTCTGGCGCGCCCAATCCCTCTGGACCATGAACCAGGACACCTCCAACGTGCAGGTCTTCTGGGGCAACCAGTCCGTCTGGCCCGATGTGCTCAAGGACGCCCGCCAGATCCCCGGAACCCAGCGCATCCTGCTCACCGCCACCGGCCACCACGACTGGTTCGCCGGCAGCCTCGCCATCGTCGACCCCACCAAGGGCCTCAACTACCCGCACGGCCTCACGCAAGTGACCCCCGAGCTGGACTGGCCCGAGGTTGGCAGGGGGCCTGAGGACACGCCGGAACTTCCCAAGGGTGACTACCAGCCCGCCCCCTATCGCGCCTACTACTCGCCATACCCGATCTCCGAGCGCGACTTCCTCGTCTCCGCCCGCAAGGACAACGACAAACGCGGCAACACCGTGCTCCTGCTCATGGACCTCGAGGGCAACCGCGAACTCATCGCCTCGGGTACCCACTCCATCCGCTACGCACAGCCGCTTCGCGCACGCCCCCGTCCCAAGACACAACCCGACACGGTGGACTGGCCCACGTGGGAGACGCGCGAGAAGCCCGGCACGGGCCTCATTTACTCCAACAATGTCTACGAGAACGCCCCGCCTGAGCTGAAGGACAAGGCCAAGTACCTGCGCATCTGGAGCATCGAGCACAAAACCTACACCTACTGGATACGCCGCCCCTATGCCTCCTCCGGCCCGGAGCTGTCCCCCCTGCAGGCCGAGGGCGTGAAAAAGATCATCGGCACCGTTCCCATCGAGGCCGACGGCTCCGTTGCCTTCAACGCCCCCTCCGGCATCGCCCTGCACTTCCAGTTGCTGGACAAGGATCACCGCGCCCTGCAGACGATGAAGAGCTTCACGGGAGTCCAGCCCGGCGAGACCCGCGCCTGTTTTGGCTGCCATGAGCAAAAGATGAA
>JAIRPL010000059.1 GCA_031256995.1 Puniceicoccales bacterium | reverse complement strand
GACGGCGGTGATACTGCCGGCAATGGCAAGCTTGGCGTTCTCCAAGCCGCCATTCACCACGCCGATCGAAAACTCCAAGCCAACATCAACAGCGGCATGTATCAGGACGAAATCGACATTGAGGGGAAAAAACTCAGGGGGCTTGCGGATGTGAATGGCGGATCCAACCAGAGATTCCCGTTCCCCGAGGTGGCCGACCATCCGGACAAAGCTTTCCCGGCGGCCAGCGGCGCGGTGGGGACCCTCTTGCAGGGCGACATTTTGCAGGCCATCGGCTCCAGGATCTCCGCGCGCTCGGACACCTTTGTTGTGCGCGCCTACGGCGACGTCGGCGGCGGGGCGGGATCCAGGGTCACGTCCCGCGCCTATGTCGAGGCCATCGTCCAGCGCACCCCTGAATATGTGGACGACTCCAAGATCAGCGGCAATGCCCCGCACGACCCGCGCCCGCACTCCAAGGTTGGCGAAGGTTTCAAAGCGAAACTTTCGGCTGTGAACACGCACCTCGGGCGCCGCTTCCGCGTGATTTCCCTGCGCTGGATGAACGAGAACGAAATCTGACCCGCCCGCCCCCTTCATTTCACTTTTCCACGCACGCGTTCCTCGCGGACCGCAGGCAGCGCTTGGAAGCGCGGAATAGTGGAAGGCCGTTGTGCTCCCGCGCCACCTTTGTCGGACATCATTTCTCCCAAAAATAGAAAAAGTGGCGGCGGAGGTGTGATTCGTGGGATTTCCGCTTTTTCGTCGGAGCGGGGCCGCGAAAATTTATCCCGCAGGAAAGGAAAGTTCGTCCAGGATGGCCAGTACGGTGGCGGCGTCCTGACCATGGCGCCGGGCGGCGCGGTCCGCGGCAAGCGCATGCCAGGCGACGGCTTCGGAAAGAATGTCCTCCGGTGCGCGACGCGGGGTAGGGTTGGCTGGATTGGAGGAGGTGGCGCGCCCTCGCGCAAAAAGCGCGCCAACGATTCCGGCAAGAATGTCGCCGCTGCCGCCGCGCGCGAGGAATGGCCCGCCGCCGCAAAGGATGAGCTCGCCCTGTCCGCATGGACCGGCGATGCGCGTGGGCGCGCCCTTGAGCGCGATTGTCGCGCCGAGCGCCCGGGCGGTTTGCGCGAGTGTGGCGGAGGCCTCCGGCGTCCCGGGCAGGATGCGGGCGTATTCGCCGGCGTGCGGCAGCAGGATCGCATCGGACGAGGCCGCCGCCGCGACGATTTTCGGTTGGATGGCCCCGGCATCGAGGATGACGGGGATGCCCCTCGCGGCGGCATGCGCGACGGCGCTTTGCAGGAGCACCTGCGTTTCCCGCGAGGCGCCAATCCCGGAGCCGCAAAGAAAAGCTGTGGCGCGCGGAAGCGCCGAGCGCAGGAGATGCTCGCCCTCAAGGGCGTGGGTGCCCTCGGGCGTTTCCGGCCAGGGGAGCCACATTGCCTCGGGCGCGGCGGCGGCAAAGGCGGCATGGACGCTTTCGGGGCAGAGCGCGGTGACGAGGCCGCAGCCGGCGCGGAGGGCGGCGCGCACATTCATCAAAAGCGCGCCGGGCATGTTGCGTTCGCCACCAAGGATGAGCAGATGCCCGAAGTGGCGCTTGTCCTCCAACGGCGGGCGGGGGCGGGCCAGCGGGGAATCCCCCAGCAGCATGGCCGGGGTTGCGGCGCGCCAATGCGGCGTCCCGGCGGCGGTTGTGCCGATGTTTGCCGGAAATCCGACGGGGACGAGCCGGAGACGTCCGCACAGGGGTGCGTTTTCGGGGCGGAGCAGGGGAGCCTTCACGAAGCCGCATGCGATGGTGGCGTCGGCACGCAGGACCTCCCCCGGCTCCGGGCGGGTGTCGCCAAGGCCGGAAGGCAAGTCCACGGCAACGCGGAGCAGGATGTCATCACGGGCGTTCAGGTGCCGGATCCATTGGCGGAAGGGTTCGCGGGCCGGCGGGTGGAATCCGTGGCCGAGAAGCCCGTCGAGCAGGACGTCAAAGGGGCCGGAAGGGGCTGTGTTTTTAGCATTTTCAACGCCCTGGCCGGGGCAGTTTCCCCGTTCGCATGGCTCGCAAATCTGGCCGCCGTTGGCGCGGATGGCTTGCAGCGCCTCGAGGGCATTGGGATTCAATTTCTCGACGGGCGTGGCGAGGATGACGTGGATGGCGGACCGGCCATGCCTCGCAAGTTCCTGCGCGGCGAGGAGGGCGTCGGCGGCATTGTTGCCGGTGCCGGCGGCGACGAGGATGCGTCGCGGGGGATGGCGCCGGATTTCCGCGAAGAGAAGGGCCGTCTCGTCGGCGACCCCTTGGGCGGCGCGGCGGATGAAGGGCTGCTCCGGGCGTTCGCCGCCCATTTCCCCAAAAAAATCCCTCTCCAATGCCGATGCCCCGGCGCATGAGAGCACGGGCAGGCTTTCCGAATGGACCCGCGCGGGAGGGCGGGGTGGCGCCCCCGTTGCGTTTTCGGAAATGGCCGCTGGCGTCGTGAACTGTGGCATGGGGTTGCCCTACAGGAATCTTGTTGCTGTTCCAGTGAAAAACTTCAACAACCGCCGCGAGCATCCAGGCGTCTTTTCGCCCTGTTCCACGCCTTTTTCCCGCACTCCGATCCCTATGCTTTCCGTCCTAAACTCTGGCGCGCTTCTTGGCGTGGAGTCTGTCCCTGTGACGGTCGAGGTGAACACATACGGGGAGGGCGAGAAGCGTTACTACATGGTTGGCCTGCCGGATGCGGCCGTGAAGGAGTCCACGGACCGCGTGGAGTCCGCGCTGCTCAACAGCGGTTTTTCGCCGCCGACTCGGGGGAAGACCACCATCAACCTCGCCCCGGGCGACCTGCGCAAGGAGGGGCCTCTCTACGATCTTCCCATCGCGCTGGGGATGCTTGCGGCCACGGGGCGGCTGCGCTCGCAGTGTCTTGGCGATTTCATCATCGCGGGCGAGCTTGGCCTTGGCGGCGAGCTTCGCCCTGTGCGCGGCGGGGTGGCGCTGGCCTTGCAGGCGCGCCGCCAGGGAAAGCGTGGCGTCATCCTGCCGCGCCGCGCCGCCGAGGAGGCCGCGCTTGTCGAGGGTGTGGAGGTTTTTCCCGTGGATTCGCTTCACGCCGCGGTCCTGTTCCTGTCCGGGGCGTTGGAGGTCGCGCCTGTCCCGCCCGGGGAAAGCCCGTTTCGCCGGCCGCCTCCGGAGGGGGTGGCGCTTGATTTTTCGGAGGTCAAGGGGCAGGGGGCCGTGCGCCGCGCCGTCGAGGTGGCGGTGGCGGGGGGGCACAACCTGCTGATGATCGGGCCGCCCGGCTCGGGGAAAAGCATGGTGGCGCGACGCATCCCCACCATTCTTCCGCAGCCGACGCTTGACGAGTTTTTGGAGATCCTCGGCATCCAGTCCGCCGCCGGCATCACGCTCGCGCCCGGGAGCCAGGGCTTTCAGCGCCCCTTCCGCTCGCCGCATCACACCATCAGCGATGTGGGTCTCATTGGCGGCGGTTCGACACCGGGTCCTGGCGAGATTTCCCTCGCGCACCACGGCGTGCTGTTCCTTGACGAATTGCCCGAATTCAGCCGTTCCGCGCTGGAGGTCATGCGGCAGCCGCTGGAGGATGGGTGCGTCACGATCTCGCGCGCGGCCGCGAAAATCACGCTTCCATGCCAGTTCATGCTTGTCGCCGCCATGAACCCGACCCCGTGCGGCCATGCCGGCCCGAGGTGCCGGTGCACCCCGATGCAGATCCAGCGTTATCGCGCCCGCGTCTCCGGCCCGCTGCTTGACCGCATAGACATCCACATCGAGGCGCCGGAACTCACCATCGAGGAGCTGCGCACGGCCAGCCCGGGCGAGCCAAGCGCGGCCATCCGCGCCCGCGTCGAGGCCGCCCGGCGCCTGCAGGCCGCCCGTTACACGGGTGCCGCCGGCGTCCAGCAGGCTTGCAATGCGCGCATGACGCCGCGTCTCATCCGCCAGCATTGCCAGCTTGCGCCCGAGCTGGGTGCCATGCTCCAGCGCGCGATGGAGCAGCTGCAACTTTCCGCGCGCGCCTATGACCGGATCCTGAAAGTCGCGCGCACGATAGCCGACCTCGACAATAGCGAGACCATCCGGCAGACCCATCTTGGCGAGGCCATCCAGTACCGCACGCTCGACCGGAGCCTCTTCGGGGGCGACGAGTCCGCCCGGAGCCTTGCTCCCGGCAACCGCATCCAGGCCCCCCTTCTGAAACGCCCCAAGGTTTTTGACGCCAACGCCCGCCGCGCGCCCGCCGCCGGCGCTGTTTCCCAGGCGGGGCAAAAGATCTCCCCGATGCCATCCTCCAATGGCGGGTGAGTTGGGTTCGCGGCGCGCCTTCCCGTTCCTGCCAACCCCGGAGCATCACCACCAGCCAGCACCACCCACCAAGTCCGTGTTCGATGAAAATATCCCTCAAACTTGAATATGCCTGCCGCGTCCTTGCGTACATGGGGCGGCTCTACGATGGCGGGTCCCAGCTCGCCCATATTGAGATTCTTGCCCAGGCGGAGGATGTTCCCCGGAACTACCTTGTCCAAATTCTCAATTCACTCCGCAACGGTGGATTGCTCAACAGCCGCCGGGGCAAACAGGGGGGCTACACCCTCGCGCGGCCGCCCACCGAGATCACCCTCTACGAAATCGTGGCGATCATTGATCCCGACATGCTCGAGATACGGGCCAGCCGCAAGGGCGAGTCCAGTGTCGCCGTCAACGAGGTCTGGGCCAGTTTTTCGGCCAGCGTCAACGAGACCCTCCAAAAAACAACCCTTGCCTCCCTTATCCCGCGCTACGCGACCGCCCTCTACGACATTTGACCCCGTCCCGCGGGTTGTTTTTCCGGTTTTTCATCGCCGGATTCCCAGCCCGCGCCTTGGCCGCATCCTCGACAGGCAGGCTCGGGGCGCGTCCGCAAGGCTGGTATTGCGACTTGCGGGGAAGGGCGGAAAAGACGATTTTTCAGCCCTCTCCCAAATCCGGTTTTTCATCGGGAAGATTTTCACACATGCGTCCTTGCCTTCTCCATTTTTTCGCACTTCTCCCCGTGTTTTCGTTTGGAATGAGCTGCGCGGATGCCGGGGACGCAGGAGGCGCGCGGCTCTTGGCTGACGACGGCGCGCGCGGGATTTCCGGCGAGGCAAACCCGGCCCGGCCGCCAGCGCCATCGGGGGTGTCGCAGGCATCCGGATCCTTGCAAAAATCCCAGGCGTCGCTTGGCGCCAGCCCGGCAAAAGCTTCCCCGGGGGAGGCATGTTCTCCCTCCCTCAAAAAGGACCCCGCAAAATCCTTGGGAAGGCCGGAGGAACCGGGGGCTGCCACCGTGCCTGCCGGCATGGACAAAAAGCAAGGCCCCGCCGCGCCCCCTGCCGCCGCCCACGACGCCAAACGCGGCCGGGAGGCGCCGCCCGACCGCCAGGCGGACAAGCCCCGGCCGTTCCCTGAGATTGCCGACCCGTTCCTTTTCCCGCCAACGCTCTATCCTGGGTTTCAAAGGCATGCTCCGGCGGACTTCATGCTGGCCGGCTTGGCCGCGACCTATCCGGGCCGCGTCGCATGGCAGGCTCCGGATGAGCCGCCAAGGGCCGCCACGCTTCCCCCGCGCCCGCCCATGCTGGAAAACCTTCCGGAAAACGTGGAGTACGTCCGCTGCCACCCTGGCTCGCTCGCGGGAAATGCGGCGGCCGCGCTCAAGCCCCCGTCCGCCGGAATCGACCGGATTGTCGACCTGCGCTACTTCGCCACCCCCGCGTCCGACGCGGATGCCTGCGCTACACTTTGCGAGCAACTCACGGGCGCCCGCCCGCGCTACAACGCCCAGGGGAACTACCCGTTTTCCGTCCCGGGCGACACCGTCATCCCCCCACCCCCTCCCATGCCGCGGCCCACGCCTTCCGGCATTCGCGAGGCGCGTGTGCTTGTCCTGGCGGGCGGGGGCACATCGGGACCCATGGAAGCCATGCTCGCCGACCTGCTGCTTCGCCGTAAAATCATCCTCGTCGGCACCCCCACCGCCGGCCGGACCGCCAGGCTTGGTGAGTTGAAAACGAATCCCGGCTGGTGGGTTATCGCGGGGGAAATCCAACCTGGGGAAAAGTCCATAAGCCTCGTGGGGACCGGCCTTGAACCCGCCGTCAATGTCGCCACCACGCGCGAGGGCGACTTTTTGGCCTGGCAGCGCGTTGAGCGGGGAGAGCGTCCCTCGGCGCTTTTGCGCGCCATGCGCAATGGTTCGCTTGGCGAGGGCAGGGCGGCCGACGAGTCTGCCGCGCCGGAAGGCGGCCCCCCGGACCTCGTCCTGCGCCGTGCCTACGACCTCGCGCTCGCCCTGCGCCTGCAAGGCCAGGCCCCTTCCGCCGCTTCGGACGCCCCGGCCCATGAAAACCAATGACACGCCTTCCGACGATGCCTGAGACACTGGAAAAATCACCGGCGCGCGCCGGCGCCCCGCATGTTTTGTTTGTCTGCACGGGAAACACCTGCAGAAGCCCGATGGCCGAGGGGTTGTTGCGCCACGCGATCCGCGGGAAGGCCGGCCCCATGTCCGCGCTCACCGTCTGCTCGGCGGGCATCTTTGCGCAGGAGGGTTCCCCGGCCAGCGAAAACGCCTTTCGCGCCATGTGGGCCGTTGGCATCGACATCGGGCGCCATCGCAGCCGCCAGGTGACCCGCCCCCTTGTGGAAAACGCCCTCGCCATCTTTGCGATGGGGCGCCGGCATGTTGAGGACCTGCGCCGGATGTTTCCGGCGTTGCGCGCCCCCCTCCATCTTTTGCGCGAGTTCGCCCCCAAGGCAGCGGGCTTCACACCGGATTTGCCAGATCCCTACGGTCGCGGATTCCGCGAATATCAGGACTGTCGCGACAACATCGTGGAGACTATTCCCTCCCTGCTGGACTACCTCGAACCGCTTCTCGCCAATCCACCAACAAAATGAAAATCTCCATAGGATCCGACCACGCCGGTTTTTCATTGAAAACCACCCTTGCCGCCTGGTTGCGCGCCCAAGGCCACGATGTGTGCGACCGGGGCACGGAAAGTGAGGCCTCCGTGGATTACCCCGACTTCGCCAAAGCCGTCGCCGGGGATGTCGCCACCGGAAAGTCGCGGTATGGCGTTCTCGTATGCTCTTCCGGGATAGGGATCTCCATCGCGGCAAACAAGGTTCGCGGCATCCGCGCGGCCCTTTGCCACAACGAGGACGCCGCCCTTTACAGCCGCCTTCACAACGACGCCAACATTCTCTGTTTCGGACAGAAATACACCACGCCCTATACGGCGGAACGCTGCCTGGAATTGTTCCTGAAAACGGAATTCGAGGCCGGGCGCCACGCCCGAAGGGTGGGCAAGATCGAATGTTGAGCATTCTCGAAAAGAAAACGGGAGCCGGGCCAATCACGAGGACCGGCACCCCGTGGGGCGGGAAAAAGGGGACGCGGCGGGAGCGGGCGTTCATCCTGCCCCTTTTCCTCATGATCGCGGCCGGGTTCGCCTGTGGTTGCGGCGGCCAGGGCCGGAGGTTGCCCGTCCCGCAAGACATCATCGAGGCCGGGATCCCCGTCCGCGATCTTTCGCAAAGCATGGCCCTTTCAGCGGAACCCCTCGCCCCCAAGCCCTTTGCCATGCTCGACAGGCGATCCGTCCCCGAATGCTCCGGATTCGCGGTCAGCCAGCGTCATCCGGGCGTGATTTGGACACACAGTGATTCGGACAACCCCGCGACCATTGTCGCCATCCGCCCTGATGGCACCATGATCAAGCCGGCAAACGCCCCGGAGGGCTATCGTGGCATCACCGTCAAAGGCGTGAGGAATCTTGACTGGGAGGCTTGCGTTGTCACCTCCGCCGGCGAATTCATCCTCGGGGACATTGGAAACAACGATGACAAACGGCGCGATCTGCGCCTGCTCGTCTTCCCCGAACCCGATCCATTCAAGGACACCGAGGTCACCCCACGCATTTTCCCCGTGCGCCACCGCGACCAGCGCGTCTTCAAGCCAAGGAACAACAAGCATTACGACTGCGAAGCCATGTTCGCATGGGGCGGCGAACTCTATTTTTTCACCAAACGCTGGTCGGATACCTGGACGGTCCTTTGCAAGCTGGAGGCTGCGGCGGACACTCCCGCCGCCGGTGCCATCGCAGGGGGGGCGGAATCGCGGCCGCATGGCGGCATGACGGAAAATGGGCCGCCGGCCCCCGCGTCTCCCGCGACACCGTCCCGGGAAATTGCCGCCGCATCCCTTTTACCCCCCAATGCCCGGAGTGGAATTCTCACCCCGGTGGGGGCGTTTGACGCCTGCGGACTCGTCACGGATGCCGCGATCAGCCCCGATGGTTCACGTCTCGCCGTGCTCACCTATCACAATATCTGGCTTTTTTCCCTGCCCGCCCCGCCCCAGCCAAACACGCCTGACGCGCCAATTTCCGGGAAGGCGGTTTGTCTCCCATTGCGTTTCCCCCTGGAGTTTTGGCAGGCCGAGGCGCTCGCATTCGACGGGGAGGACTGCCTTCTGGTTGGAAGCGAGCAGGGCGCGCTTTTCCGCATCCCCATCCCCGCCCGATAGGGCGCGGCACCCATGCCGCCTGCCGCCCGGCATTTGGAAAGTGGGGGGCATCATGGACAAAACCTCCTGGAAAAACCCCCAAGGAATGCCGGCCATTCGCGGCATGAGGATTCATCCGCGTGTGAAACGCGCGCCAAATGCCGTGATTCACCCTTTTGCCAACCGTATCCGCACCAATAGATCGTCCAGGCTTTTCCGCGTTTTGTCGCCGGGCACTTCAATCAACGAACTCGCCTCATGGGCGGCCTGGAGTTCAAGCCGGAGTCGCTGGTATTCCGTTTCGTGGAAGGCGACGGCGGCATCCTCCAATGTTGATTGCTCGGGGCCGCCCCGCTTTCGGGCGATGAGTTCAGGGAGTTGGTGAAGGCGAAAGGTTTCGTTCAGGGTGACGAGGCTGGCCTCGATCTGGCCGGTCCTCATCAGCCAGATGCCGGTGAGCAGCGCGCGATAGACGTAGAGCAGCGGTTTCACACGCCGGGGCGACTCCTTGAGGAAGAGCTTCCACTGCGTTTCCGCGAAACCGAGATAGTGATGCGAGTGATGCCGGGTGATGCACCCGCGCGCGATCGACTTAAGCTCGTCGTGCTCCGGGGTGGTTTGGATGACCAGCGGTGAATAAAGCTGCTCCAGCACGTAGCCGTTTTTCCTCAGGAGCAGATGCATGAATTTTTTCACGTCGTGGCTGACGATATCCATGTCGAGGCCCTCGATGATCCGGGTGTCTTCCATGGTCTCGGCACCCACCTCAAGGCCGACGACCCTGGCCAACGGCAGCACGTGGGCGCCACGCAGGTCAAAATCCGAATCCGGGGAGGGAAATCCATAGAGGTGCGCACCGCTGATCGTTGCGAAAAGCAGGGGATGAGGCTGGCTGGTGGCGATCTGGTGCAGGCGGGGATCGATGATCATGGATGAGAAACGACAGGGTGAATCTGCGAGCGGCGTGCTTCGACAAGAAAGGCATTCACCTTTTCGTAGTCGGGGCGCCCGGGCAGCCGGGTTTGGCGGAGTGCCGCCTCGAAATCACGGTGGAGTTCGCCGCGCCACACGTTGATGTCGTCCCAGGAAACCTCGCCGCGCTTCACGGCGAGAAGGCGGTCGCGGTGGTTTTCCACGCGAACGGGCACCCGGTGCTCGCGCAGGGTGGCGGCTCCGGCCAGAAGCAAACGCAGCAGATGCATCGCGTGTTTCCAGCGGATCTGGCCTTGGTTGCGAAAATCCTGCTCCAGCTTTTTGAACTGGCCGACCGCGTAGCCGTTGAAGGTCTGGAAAATCATCTGCGAGAGGAAGCTCTCCCGGATGGACAGCAGGCGCTCGCCGATCCCGGTGGTTTTGTCGACCAAGGGAGAATACAGGCACTCGAGCACGTTGGGATTAGCCTTGAGGGCCATCAGCAGAAATTTCTGAAGTTCCCAGTAACAGGTTTGCGCCTCGTTGTCCTCAAACTGGTCCGGCGCCCCGAACAGCGACCACTGCATCCCGGGTGGCGCCTGATATATTCCGCGCAGATCCGTGTCCGATGTTTCCGTGTCCAAGCCGTGGGCACGCGAACCGACGGTGCAGCGGTAGATCACGCAATCTTCCAAATCGAAGCCGCCGAGCGCATCGGAGGCGGGCGGCCGATCCTTGGAATGCTTGAGCACCTCGAACCGGGAACGTTCGAGCGAGATTTCGAAGCCGTCGGCAAAGCGGATCAGATAATTGACCTCCGCGCCAGCCGGGGTGCGGGCGACAATGCCGGCCGCGCCTCGTGGATGAACGGCGGCGCCATTGCTGCCACGAGCTTCCTCATGAACGACCACCTTGGTGCCTGCGGATACAGCTTTCATGCGGGAATCAGTGGACGAAATGACTCCAGCGCAATCCGCGTGGAATCGGGATGCAGTCCTGCTGGCCGCCGCCGGCCGCGCGAAAACCGCGGGAAACAGGGATTGTGTTTCACGTGGCCGCCCGCGGGTTCGGGAAACACGGAACGTTTGCGGATGAGAACGGAAATGAGATCAGGAGGTGGCACGGCCATCTTTGTCGGAGGAATCGTTTTTGGGCGGAAACCGAAGAAGTTCATGGAAACAAACAGGTCGGGGAAAGCTGGCTGACGGATTCGAATGCTGGACGGAGGCCAACCAATGACCCCGGAATTGGAGGGAGTCTGAACGAAGCGGCGTCCATTTGCACAGGCGGAAGCGCCGGTTTGCGGCGGGAGGCGTCAGGTTTGCCCGGCCTCCATGTCCTGCGCGGGGACCTCGTTTTTGTTCGCGGCGCGTTTCTCGCGGCGGACACGCTGCCAGTGCGGCTCCGGAGCCTCGCCGGCCATGATGCAGCCTTGCGGCTGGATTTCGCCGACCACCGTCGCGAGGCCGAATCGGGCGATTTGCGCCTTCACCTTGGTCGCGTCTTTGTAGCCGAGCGGAGACTCGGAGAGATCGGGCACACCGTTGAACCAGCGCACGTCGAGTCCTTCCGTAACCGAGGCGAGCACCGCTTTCACGCGGGCAGCATCGATTTTGCCCTCGGCATCCTTGTAGGGACGCAGCATGGCGGAGCGCGACAGGTTGCGGCCGGCGCCGTGCGGGCAGAACGACAGGTAGCCGGCGTTGTCCGCGCCGAGCACGAGGAGGATTTCGCGGGCCATGTTGAGCGGGATCAGGCCGAGCAGCGGCCGCCCTTGGTCATCGCGCCAGGCGGGTGTGGCGCCCTTGCCGTGCAGGAACACGTCACCGCGTTTCCACACGAAGTTGTGCTCGTTGCCGATCTGCACGAGGGCGCGCTGGCCGGTGCTGCCGAGGAAGGCGTCGTGGATCACGGCATGGTTGGCGCGGGTCCAGCGGGCGATGTATTGCAGCGCGTCCCAGTAGGCCGCGCCTTTCGTCGAATCGGCGGGCAGCCACGCGGCGGCGTCGGGGATGTCCCTGGCGTATTCATCGCACCAGGCGCGGGCGGCTTTCTGGCCGCGCTTGTAGAGGGCCGCGCCGATCCCGCGCGAGCCGTGGTGGGTCACGAGGACGTTGAACTTGCCGTCGCGACGCACGATCCACTCGGCCAGCTCGGTGTAGCCCGCGGCCTCGAGCGCGGCACGCTGTGTGTCCGTGAACTGGATGCGGCCAACATAGGCAAAGTGGTTGCCGTCGCCTTGCGTGCCGAGGAAATCCTGGGCGCGGCCGCGCAGTCCGGAAAGGAACGGGTTGCCCCACACCGGCTCGTCGAGGACAGCCGAGGTGAGTTGCTGGCCACGCGCCCGCCCGCCCGCGCCGAAGTGCGTCACCTTCTGCAGATGGTTCATGAGTTCCCCGACCGGGTGGCTGCCGGCAAAGAAGGTCGCGAACATCGAGCAGCAAATATCGGCCGAGTGCGCGCCCGGGATGATGGCATTCTCCACGGCAATGGCCCCGCCGACGGGAATGGTCGCGGTGCCGCCGCCGGTCGGACAGGTGTCGGGCATCAGCACGCCGCGCTGGATCACGGGTGTGCGCAGGAGTTCCAGCATGCGCTGGCGGGCGAAAGCGACGTTGGCGGCCTCCTCGTCCGTCCCGACTTCGAGGGCTTCGGCGAGTGGCGCGCTGGATGCGCCTGGCTGGATCAGCGGAGGCTGTTTCGGGAACTCCTGTTCGAGCCGGGCGAAGACGAGTTCGCGGTCGAGGCCGGTGGTTTCGAGTTCGTGGGCGCGGCGAAGGGCAGGGCCGAGGCGCGGGCCTTCCAGCCATCCGGCGGTGAGCAGGTCGCGGGCTTTGATTTCCATGGTCATGACAAAAAAAGAGAGGATCGGGACACCGGCCTGAGGCTTTCGCGCAGCCAGGCGACTTCACTGGCGAGACGTTTCTTGTGCCTCAGGGCTTGGGAGAGAGTGATGGTCCTCATGGTCGCTTGGTTTTGTGAGTCGAAGAATAGGGGGTTCGGAGAAATCGAGGTATGGGAGAGGATGCATAATACATGATTCAATAATCATGTGTTTGGCGGAGTGAAAACGGGGATCGGATGGAAGCATCCGGAAGGATCAGTCCCGGCTGCGGTCGACGAAGGATCGCCGGATTGCGGGGCTATGCGTCACCGCCGCTGCGGATCCGCCTGCCTCAGGGGCTATGCGCCCCCGCCGCCGCGCCCCTGCCGCCGTCGTAGCGCGGGGCCCGCTGTCCACGCCAGCGTGTGCCGTCGTAGCGCGGGTTTCCAAACCTGCTCTTCACGGGCACGCTCCAAGCCGCCGCCGCTGCGGATCCGCCTGCCTCAGGGGCTATGCGCCCCCGCCGCCGCGCCCCTGCCGCCGTCGTAGCGCGGGTCCCGTCGTCCACGCCAGCGCATGGCCGTCGTAGCGCGGGTTTCCAAACCTGCTCCCCGGTCATGCTTCAAGGCATCGCGCGCATTCGCGCCCCTGCCGCTGCCGCCTTGGAGGGTGCGGGCCACGAAAAGCGGTGGAGCTGGTTTCCCGCTTTGGCCGCCCCTTTTTTGCTTTGGGGGTGGGCAGGTTTCACGGGAGCAGGTTTGGAAACCCGCGCTACGACGGGGGTGCGGGGGGGGTGGAAGGTGGCGGGGGGGCAGGGGTGAAAGAATCCTGTTTCGAAATATGATGTAAATTTATTTCATTTACAAACCGTAAAGGAAGGGTGCAACATGCTTTTCGTCAACGATTCTACAGGAATTTAAGGAAGGAACAATAAATG
>JAIRPL010000017.1 GCA_031256995.1 Puniceicoccales bacterium | reverse complement strand
GACGCCGATGTGTTTGTATTGGTTTTGCATGGCAGGACTCCTTCTTATCGAGACGCGCTCAATGGCGCGGGCAACGGTTCGAGTTACTGCCAGCGGTGCCCGCCGTGTCTGTTGCTGCGCTGCGAACTCCAAGGTTCGTGGTTTCCAATCAGACTCTCGGCGGACAGGGGATGTGCGTCCTGCAGGACGCGCCTCCCCGAACCACTGGCCAAGACCAGCTTCATTACGGGACTACGCCGATCTTGCCAGCATCCTATAAGGTTTCCAAACCTGCTCCCCCGCCGCGTTCCAAGTCATTGCGCGCATTTGTGACTGCCGACAGGCATTGATGACTGATCAGAAGCTCCCCCGCCGCGTTCCAAAACCCTTCGCGCATTCGCAACCCTGTCCTCTTCCGGCGCCACTTTTGCCGCCGCTGAAAGCGGCCTCAGGCGGCGTGCGGCTGGCTGGAGCGCGGCGGTCCTCTGCCGCCTCGGAGGGTACGAGCCAACAAAAAGCGGTTGGATCGGTTCCCCCCTCGGCCGCCCCTTTTTTGTTTTGGGATGGGGCAGGCTTCAAGGAAGCAGGTTTGGAAACCCGCGTTACGACGTGCGGCAGACGCGCCAGCGTGGACGAGACCCGCGCTACTCCTCTTCCGCCGCTGTGGAGGGTGTGGGCCAACGAAGATGGCCAACGAAAAGCGGTTGGATCGGTTCCCCCCTCGGCCGCCCATTTTTTGTTTTGGGATGGGGCAGGCTTCAAGGGAGCAGGTTTGGAAACCCGCGCTACGACGGCGGCAAAAGTGGCGCCGGAAGAGGGCGGGGTCGCAAATGTGCGAAGGGTTTTGGAATGCGGCTGGGGAGCAGGTTTGGAAACCTGCGTTACGACGTGCGGCAAACGCGCCAGCGTGGACGAAACCCGCGCTACGACGGCGGCAGATGCGCCGGCGTGGACGAAGCCCGCGCTACGACGGCAGTGCGCCGGCGGCGGGTCGTTCCCCTCCGTGCCGGCACAAAAGGCGGAGGCTGCCCTGCTTACGCAAATTTGCGCAAGGGTTCCTGTGAGTCCTCGCGCCTGCGTTGACGCACTGCCATCGCCGGGTATTTTTTTGCCCGCCCCTTCGTGATCGTGCGATGGCATCCGCCGCGCGCCCACGATCAAGCGCATCTCGTGCGCAACATGCATGGGAACAAAAATCATCAGACAAGGGCGGGCGGGGCGAGGCATCCGGTTTTCTCTTTGAGTAAGAATGCCTCCCCCTGCCCTTTTCCGCACAAGCGCGAATTGCCTTCCGGACGGAAAAAACGTGCCACCGGGATGTCCGGCGTCTTGATGCAAGGCTTATTCGCCGTTGCGGCGCGGGCGGTTGTTGCCGCCGTGCGAGTGCGGGTGGTGACGGTTGTCGCGATTAAAACTCCGTGGCGCGCCATGCGAACGCTGGTTGCCGCGTCTGAAACGGCCATTGTCCCGGCTGTCACGCCCGCCATCCTTCCAATCGCGCGGGGTGTCGCGGCGGCGGCAATCCTCGTTGCTGGAACACCTGCCCTTGTCTTCCGGTTTTCCGGCGGCAAACAGATCGGTGAGCCAGTTCTTCAAACGTTTCCAGATGGATTCCTCCTGCTGAACAGGAATCTCGGTCGGCGGGAGATAGATTTTCGCGCGCTGGCCTGTCTTGGCCGCCTGCCCCCCTTGGCGGACGAACGCCGCCGGCTTCGCGGGGTCAGCGCCGGCATCCGCCTCTTTTTCGCTCCTGCCACGAACTTCCCATTCGCCGCCTTTCTGGGCGAGAGCCGTCTCGGAGGCGGTGTCGCGGGCGCAAGCGCGGTTGCGCTCAAAACGTTCACGCCGTCCAAATCGTTCTTGACGCCTCTCGTCGGGATTGCCGCGGGAGCGTTCGGGATCGACCTCGGCCCGGAAAGGCTTCCTGGCGGCTGGAGGCACAAAATCCACGACCCCGCCGGCGTTGGGTTTTTCGGCGGAAGTCTCCGGGGTGGCAAGATCCACGGCAACGCCGCGACGGTTTTCATCGTAGCCATTGGCGAATTTCCCGGAGAGATTTTCGTGAATTTCGATCAAGTTCTCGACAACACCGATTGCCGGGCGGGCGCCGAGGCTGCCGGCGCCCCCATTGCCGCCACGCGCGATTCCACGCCGGGCCGGCTTGTCATCCCCGTCTTTCGAGACGGCCGCTGAAACCGCCGGGGCGGCCCCGGGAATTGTGCTTAATGGGGGCAGATCGGCATGGCTGGCCTCAAACGGGGATTCGGCAATGCGCGAAAAGGCGCCATCGGGCTGCTTTTCAGAAGGAACGGGGAGGGGGGCGGCAGATTGAGAGTCTTGCGCGGAGGGTGACTCATGTTGCGGGGAGTCGGTCACGCCAGTTTCCGGCGTCGTGGAGTCTTCGTCGTATGTCATTTTTGGTTATGATTTCTTTCTTGGGTGTTGTTGGCACGTCCATGGGGGCCTCTTGTCGCGCCACCTTGGGGCGGCCCCATCTGTGCGATGACAGGGGTGCCATCGTTTTCCGGATTATTCCACAAGCTTCGGCAGGCGGAGGATGCGGTCCGAATAGATTGGAAAATGTTGCCACAGATGATGAGAGGCATGGCCTTGCAGGCACGGAACGTGAGGCGCGCAAGAAAACAGTCACATCCGGGAAAGAAAAGTCTTTTCTTCACGGCTTTGGGAGGAAAAACGTGGCGTCATGCCGAAAAGACGCCCGGCCCGGCACCATCCCCGGACGTCTGCTCAAATATTTACCCGAACATCGAAAGCAGGCTGCGTGAGAGGATTCATCCAGAAAAAATGATTCATCCAGAAAAAAGTCCCCCCGCCCGCGCGCGCGGAGACGGGGGGGCAAGGCGGGCTAGGAAGCCGGCGGCGGGGGGGCTGCTCACGCCCAAAGGTTCATCGGGTAAACCCCTGACTTGACGAGGCTGGCAAGACGTTCACGGGTGACGGGGGCATCCGCTTTGTAGGTGACGCCAAACCAGTCGCCATCCGTCTGGAAAAGTTTGCAAGTGGCGTGTTTCTCGCTGATGAGCCGCCCGATGCTTTCGGGAAGATAGCATTCGCTTCCCGCCATCTGGCCTGATTTTCCCAGAAATTCACGGAAAATGCGGCGCAAATGCGGAAAAATCGCCGGAGTGAGTCCCCAGATGTTCATCGAAACAGGCAGAGTGTCGCCAAATGCGACGCCCTTTTTGACGTACACCGAGCCTCCATCAGGCGACTTGACCTCGGTGCTGTCGTAAATTTTTCCGTCATCCCCGTAACGGACGAGTTTTTTCACCTCGTCGATTTCCGAAAGAAAGCCGCCGGCATCAAACTTGCAGATGCCACGCGTGACCGATCCATTGGGACTGAGCGTCTTTTCAAGCTGGTAGCCGACCATCGCAAACTCGAGTGAATCGGGGCGGACTCCGGCCAGGTGCCCGGCGATGGTCTGGTAGCTGGCGCGTCCATAAAAATCATCGGCATTGATGACGCAGAAAGGCTCGCGCACGACGCCGCTGGCACACAAGACGGCATGGGCGGTCCCCCAAGGCTTGGTGCGCCCGGCGGGCATGACAAATTTTTCCGGCAAAAAACTGCGTGGAGCCTGGAACGCGTATTCAATGGCGACCTCAGGATGCCGGGCACGGATTTTCCGGCTGACGCGCTCCTCAAAGACAGCCTTGGAATCATGGCGGATGATGAAGACCACCTTGCCAAAGCCGGCCCGGATGGCGTCATAAACGGCGTAGTCCAAAAGCACCTCATTGGACGGCCCCAACGGCTCGACTTGCTTCGCGCTCCCATAGCGGGAAGCCATGCCCGCCGCGAGAACCAGGAGGGCCGGTTTTACGGTTCGATTTGTGAGATGTGACATGAAAGTAACAACACAGGGTGCAGCCGTGCCATGAGGCGACAACCGCAAAAAACATCCCTGGCGGCGCATGTGCCACCACAATCGCATGGACACGGCGTCCGCAAACCCCGGCGGCGCCGCGTGAAGTGCCGGGATTTCTGGAAAGTGGTGCCCAGGGCGGGACTTGAACCCGCACGCCTTTCGGCACTGGAACCTAAATCCAGCGTGTCTGCCAATTTCACCACCCGGGCGGCACCTCTTTGCCGCCACGGACAGCCCCACGGAAAAGGCAAAGAGGGCGCGCAGCATTCCAAAGAAACCGTGCTTTGCAATGCCGGAAAGGCCGTGGAAAAGGGGGATGGCACCGCCATTTTCCGCTTTTCGCCAAGGTGGATTTGGTGCATTCCTGCCACCCCGTTGCCATGACAGGGGAGGATGGGTGGGCCTTTTGCCCGGTCTGGTGCATTCCCGCGCTTTCAGCGCCCCGAAACCACCTGCCATTCTCTGCCAAAAAACCATGAAATACATCTTCGTCACCGGCGGCGTCGTCTCCTCGCTGGGCAAAGGCCTCACGGCGGGCGCGCTCGGCGCCCTGCTCGAGACGCGCGGGCTGACCGTGCGCATCCAGAAATTCGACCCCTATCTGAATGTGGACCCCGGCACCATGAATCCTTACCAGCACGGCGAGGTTTACGTGCTCGATGACGGGGCGGAGACCGACCTCGACCTCGGGCACTACGAGCGCTTCACCTCCGGCACCCTCTGCCGGGCCAACTCGCTCACCTCGGGCCAGGTTTACGAATCCGTCATCACCAAGGAACGGCGCGGGGATTACCTCGGGAAGACCGTGCAGGTCATCCCCCACGTCACCGACGAAATCAAGGCGCGCATACTCAAGGGCGCCGAGGGCGTGGACGTGCTCATCACGGAAATTGGCGGCACGACGGGCGACATCGAGGGCCTGCCCTTCCTTGAGGCGCTGCGGCAATTCCAGCTCGATGCCGGGCGGGAAAACGTGCTGTTCATGCACTGCACCCTCATCCCCTACCTGAAAGCCGCCGGGGAGCTGAAAACCAAGCCTTCACAGCAGAGCGTGGCAAAGCTGCGCGAGATCGGCATCCAGCCCGACATCCTTGTGTGCCGGAGCGAGCATCCGGTGCCCGTCGAGATGCGCAACAAGCTCAGCCTCTATTGCAACGTGCCTGTCAACGCGGTCATCGAGTGCCGCGATGTGGACTTCTCCATCTACGAGTTGCCGCTGGCGCTCGCGGGGGAGAATCTGGACGAGCTCGTCGTGAAACGCCTGAACCTTGCCGCCGCCCCCCGCGACCTCGCACCGTGGCAGGACATCGTGCGCCGGCTCAAAAAACCAGCCAGCCACGTCCGCATCGGCGTCGTTGGCAAATACATCGAGCTGCAGGACGCCTACAAATCGGTCTACGAATCCATCGTCCATGGGGGCATCGCCAACGATTGCGGCGTGGAGATTGTGCGCGTGGACTCCAGCCTGCTGGAGCAGGAGGATGCCGCCACGGTGCTCAAGGGAATGGATGGCATCCTTGTCCCCGGCGGCTTTGGAGACCGCGGCGTCGAGGGCAAGATTCTCGCCGCGCGCCATGCCCGCGAGAACAACATCCCCTACTTCGGCCTGTGTCTTGGGATGCAGATTGCCGTGATTGAGTACGCGCGCGGCGTGCTTGGCCTGGCCGACGCCAACAGCACGGAATTCTCACCCGACACCAAAAATCCGGTGATAGACATCATGGAATCGCAAAAACGGGTGAAGGACAAAGGCGCCTCGATGCGCCTCGGCGCCTACGAATGCCGCCTGCAACCGGGCAGCCAGGCCTTCACCGCCTACCGCGCGGACAGTGTCAGCGAACGCCACCGCCACCGCTTTGAGTTCAATGGCAAATACCGCGAACGCCTCGAAAAGGCCGGCCTGCGCATTGGCGGAGTGAACCCGCAAACGGGGCTTGTCGAGATCGTGGAAGCGTCAAACCACCCTTGGTTCGTCGGCGTGCAGTATCACCCGGAGTTCAAATCGAAACCCACGCGCCCGCACCCGCTCTTCGCGGCATTCATCAAGGCGGCGATCCAGAACCGGAAGGCGTGAATCGCGCCGGCCCCTGAAACAAGCGCCACCGTTCCCAAAAAAACGCCCATGATCAGCCTCGAAAACCTCCCCTTGCTGCTCGCGATGGCATTCTCCCTGGTCGCGGCCTGCGCGGCATTCGCCCAAAGAAACATCATCCACGGCGTCCTGCTGCTTCCAGCCGCATGGGGCGGCCTGGCGGCGTTCTATTTGTGGATCGGGGCGGAGTTCATCGCCTTCGCGCAGGTGCTTGTCAATGTCGGCGCGATTTCGATGGTGGCGCTCTTCGCTGTTTTGCTCACACGGCGCGGGGGCGACCCCGAGGAGCCTCCCGCCGCGCGCAAGGCCACCGTCAGCCGCGCCATTTTCGGCATTGCGACCGTGTTTTTGGCGACCGTCATCATCGGCGCCGCGATGCTTGCCCATCCGTTTCCCGAATTCTCCAACCCTGTGAAAAATGCCGCCGCCGCCCCGCCATCAGCCACAAAGGCCCTTGGCACCGCGCTGGTCACCGAACATTCCCTTGCCCTGCTCATCACAGGCACGCTGCTTTCCGCCGCCCTTCTTGGCGCCATCCGTCTGGCGGCGGCTGACAAACGCGAGTCATAGGGCGGCGCGCGCCACCCCCGCCCACTCCGTTTTCCAACATCCCCCCCCAAGCGCGCCTCTTGAGACGCCCTGCCCCACCCGACGCCCCGCCCAATGCCCCTCCAGGACGCGCCATCCACCCTTTCCACCTCCCATGGCGGGAAAATCCTGCGGGAGGCCCTGGATTCCGGCCTGCTGCGCCTCGTGGATTATGAGCTGCTCCTCGCCATCAGCCGCCTTTACGCAATCCCGGAAACCGCCCACCCGCACGGCGCGCTGGCGCTCGCCCTGACCTCCGCCGTGCTTGGCAAAGGACATGTCTGCCTCGACCTTTCCCGTCTGGATGAGATTTACCCCCAATCCGCGGTCGATGACCCGTTCCCTCCCGGATTTCGCGGAGACATCGGCACAAGCGCCGGACGCCAGAGGATTTTCGCGGGCTGGGATCCCGTGTTTTCCGAAAAACACACCAGCCCGTTCGTCCTCGACGGCATGCGCCTCCAGCTTCGCCGTTACCACGACTATGAGGTCACAACCGCCCGGCGCCTGGTCCAGGGCGCGCTGGACGGCTGGAACACGCCGGAGTGCGGCACCGGGATCGACTCCGGACAGATCGACACCCTCCCTTTGAACGACGCCCAGCGCATCGCCGTCCGCATGGCCCTGGAACGCCGTCTGCTCATCATCACCGGAGGCCCCGGAACAGGGAAAACCCACACACTCGCGCAAATCCTCCGCCTGCTGGCCTCCGCCCACAAGGAAACGTCCGGCCGGACCCCCTGCCCGCCGCGCATCCTCCTTGCCGCGCCCACCGGAAAGGCCTCCGCCCGCATGTACGAGAGCATTCGCGCCGCCACCGCGGCCGCCGAAATGACGGTGCCCGCCGCCGCCATGCCCCCGGCCCGCACCATCGACAGCTTATTGGGCTACATCCCCAACTCGCCCTATTTCCGCCACAACGCCCAAAATCCGCTCCCCGCCGACATTCTCATTGTGGACGAAGTCAGCATGCTTGATCTGGCGAAAATGGCGAAACTGCTCGACGCGCTCCCCCCGGCCGCGCGCCTCATTCTCCTTGGCGACCAGCACCAGCTCTCCGCCGTGGCACCCGGAAGCGTGTTCACCGAAATCTGCGAATCCCCGATCTTCGCCCCATGCCTCGCCCGCCTTCATGAAAGCCGGCGCTTCCCCTCCGGGAGCCTCATTGAACGCCTCGCCACCGCCGTCAACCAGGCAACCACGGCCGCCGAGGCGCGCGCGGCGTTGAGAATCGCCGCCCCGGTGCTCCACACGCCCCCCCCCAACACCGCCGACGCCAGGGACAACAGCGCCCTCTGCAACGAAATCCGTGAAGGCTACCGGCCATTGCTCTCCGCGACCACCCCGGCGGAGGCCTTCGCGGCGCTCGACACCTTTCGCATCCTTTGCGCGACCAGGGAGGGCGGCGGCAGCGTGGCCGAGATGAATCGTCTCGCCGCGCATTCCCTTGCCCCGCTCGGGTTGCGCCCCGAGGCGGGCGTGTTCCATCCATTCCGCGTCATCATGGTCACGCGAAACGATCCGGCCACAGGCCTCTACAACGGCGATGTCGGGGTGGTCCTGCCTGATTCCACCCCGCCCGCGTCCACGACGCCCTCCGCCCCCGTGATCTGGTTTCCGCCAATGGCGCAGGCCTCCGACTCATCTGCGGAGGCGCCTGATCCATCCGGCGGCGATGGCGCGCCCGCCTTCCGCAAAATCCCCTGCCACCTGCTTCCCGACCATGAGACTGCCTACGCCATCACAATCCACAAATCGCAGGGGTCCGAATTCGACAAGGTGCTCATCCACCTCCCCCCCCGCCCCGTTCAAACCCTCTGCAAGGAACTTCTCTACACGGCGCTGACCCGCGCCAGAAAAACGGTCTCCATCCACGCCAGAAAATCCGTTTTTCATCACGCCGTGCTCCATCGTCCCGTCCGCCACTCCTGCCTTTCACAACGTTTTGCCGAGGCAAAAACCGCCTGCGAAAACAGGACGGGGCACCCCCAACCCCAAGGCGTGCCGCCAGATTAGACAGGAAGTGCCCGAAGCTCCCGGCCTGGCTGAGGGACGAAAGGGCGGACACCACGGCGAAATCCATGGCGCGAATCCCCTGCCTGCGGGAGAGCCGGAGAACATGAAGGAAAGGCGTTTTTTTCCGCCCGACCATGTGTCATGAGCACGCGAGAGGCGGCAGCCTGGCAAGGAGCGCCTCTGAATCCGGGATTCCCTCCAGCAAATCGGCTATGGCATCCCACCGCCCATTGACGAGCGCCTCATGCTGGGCATCTGGAAGGGAAAGCGGAATCGTCCTGCCGCCAAATACGGCCATGCGCCCGGCGATATCGATGGTGACCTCGGAGGCCGGGTTGGCCTCCACCCACGCGGCAAAGGAGGCAAGGTCCTCCTTGGACGCCGTGAGGCAGGCAAGGCCGATGGCCGTGGAATTTCCGAAGAAAATCTCGGCAAAGCTTCCGGCGACGATCGCGCGGAACCCCGCGCGGCGCAAGGACTGCGGGGCATGCTCGCGCGAACTGCCGCACCCAAAGTTGAAACCGCTGACAAGGATGCTGGCCCCGGCGTGGGCCGGGTCGTTGAGCGGGTGCGGCTTTGGCGTGCCATCCTGGGCATAGCGTTCATCGCGAAACGCGTGCTCACCAAGGCCATCAAACGTGATGCACTTGAGGAAGCGGGCGGGAATGATGCGATCCGTGTCTATTTCGTCTCCGGGGACATGGACGGCGCGCCCGGTTTGCTTCGTGATTTTTTCGAGGGACATTTTGGGAAAGTTTGGATGTGCGCGTGATGTCTTGGGCGGGCAAGGCCGGCCGGCGTTTCCGGCAAACCAGCCGCGGGAGGGAGGATTCGCGGTCAGCTGATCCTGTGCTCCATCCGGCGGATGAGCGCCAGGAGGAAAGAGCCGGCGCCCCCAAGGGACTCAATTCCGGCGGCAGCCTCGTCCGTAAGCTCCCGGGCCTTGGCACGCGAGGCCTCAAGGCCGTGCAGGCGGGGATAAGTGAGCTTCTTGTTGCCCTCGTCCGCATGGACGGGTTTGCCCATCGTGGCGACATCACTGGTGAGGTCCAGGATGTCGTCAATAATCTGAAACGCCAACCCGGCGGCAAGGCCGGCCTTGCGGGCGGATTCGACGGCCCCCTGCGGCGCGGAATCGGCGAGGCGCACGCCCATGGCGATGCTGGCGGATATGAGGGCGGCGGTCTTGTTATGGTGGATGAAATCGAGGCGGTCGGCCGTGATTTCGCCGCGCTCGCCAAGGATGTCCTCAACCTGCCCGCCGATAAGACGGCAGGAGCTGGCCGCGTCGCCAAGGTCGCACACAAGGGCGTTGGCCACGGCCGGGACGTCGCGATAGGCGTCGGCAAGCAACCAGAGGGCATGGGTGAGCAGGGCGTCACCGGCAAGCAGGGCGACAGGCTCGCCGAATTTTTTATGGCAGGTGGGCTGGCCGCGGCGCAGATCAGAATTATCCATGCACGGCAGGTCATCATGGATGAGGCTGTAGGTGTGGAGGCATTCAAGGGCGACGGCCGCCGGGAGCGGATCAAGGCGCGAGGGAAACAATGAATGGGCGGCAAGGCAAAGGAGCGGGCGAAGGCGCTTGCCACCGGCCTTGAGGCTGTGCCGCATGGCCTCGTGAATCACCGCCGGACGCGTCTGCGGCGAGGGGGTAAGGCGTTCAAGGGCGCTTTCAACGTCCGCGGTGAATCCTTTGAGCTGTCTGGAAAATTCGGGTGAGTCGGGCTGCATCGCTTGGCGTGGCGCATGGAACCGTCCGGCCCGTGCCGCGCAATCGAAAAGAGACCTCGCAAAGGCGCCGCCACCACGCAAAAAACCAAAGTCATTGGGAAATCAAAAGATACACGGAGCCAAGGGCATCATGCCCACTCCCCGCGCAAAAAAGACGCCCCTGGGATGTGCCCGAGATGTTACACATCCCAGGGAGGAAAGGATGCAAATGCCGTTGAATTTTAATTGCCATTGGCGACAGTCCGCGCGGCAACAAGCCTTTGACTCCAACCACCATGCAACACCCATTACTCCACCTTTTCGCCGCCACATTGATGAGTCTCGGAGCTGCCAGCGATTCTGGCGCGAACACCGCCCCCCAACCCCCGGACTCCAGCACGCCCCCCCCGCGCAGCATGACCCAAGCCGGCGCACCCGGGACCGGGAAACACCCCCAAACCATCCCCCAGTCCGCCGAGGTCATGGCTCTCGCACGCGGCAACAACCATTTCGCCTGCGACCTCTATGCGCAGCTCAGAAATGAGAAAGGAAACCTCTTTTTCTCCCCATTCAGCATCTCCACCATCCTCGCCATGACGGCCGCCGGCGCGCGTGGCGAGACGCAGGCAAGCATGGTGAAGGCGTTGCGCCCACCGTTTCACGACGCGAGATGGCACGAGGCCGGCGGAGCGCTGCTGGCGCACCTTGAGGCCGTCCAGCAAACCAATGGCGTGAAGCTGTCCATTGCCAACTCGCTCTGGCCAAATCTCGACTTTCAACCCACCGAAACCTTCCTCGCCATCGCCGAAAAAAAATACCGGGCAAAAGTCACCCCATTGGACTACGGAAATGACGAACCCTCCGCCCGCGCCACCATCAACAACTGGGTGCTCCAGGGCACCGGTGGCAAGATCACCAACATCCTTGCCAACCCGCTCTCGCGCGACACCCGCCTAATCCTGATCAACGCCATCCACTTCAAGGGCGACTGGGCCGTGCCATTTCGCGCCAGCCAGACCAGGACGGAACCCTTTCATCTCGCCAACGGGCAAAGCACCCCCACCCCGTTCATGCATCTGCGCGAACGCATCTTTCACGCCCGCATCGGCGAAACCGGAAAAAGCACGCCCAATACTCCCGCCGACGCCGGAACCTCCCCGCCGGCTCCCGTGCCCGCCGCCGCGCTCGTCAAACTCCCCTACTCCGGGCGCAACCTCTCCATGCTGGTGCTCCTGCCCGAAGAGAACACGCCCGCCGCGCTCTCCGCTCTCGAAAACGCCCTCTCCGCGGAAAACCTTGAGGCATGGCACACCCAGGCCCGCCAGCAAGAGGTCATCTTGGCATTCCCAAAATTCAAGATCGAGTCCGGCACCATGCTTCTGGCACGCCCACTGGCCTCCCTTGGCATGGGCAGCGCATTCACTCCCGCAGCCGATTTCCACGGCATCAGCGCCAAGGAGGGCCTGTTCATCGGCGACGCCCTCCACAAAGCCTTTGTCGAAGTGAATGAGACAGGCACCGAGGCCGCCGCGGCCACCGTCGTTGGCATCCGCGCCACCAGCATCGGCGCCAAACCCCTCAAACCAGTCGAATTTCGCGCCGACCACCCCTTCCTCTTTCTCATCATGGACGATGCCACCCGCTCCATCCTCTTCATAGGACGATTCTCAACGCCGCCCCAGCACCGGGATTAGACACCCCGCCATCCACCGGAAGCCGCGAGCGCAAAACAACATAGGACACCCAACGCGTTTTCCCGCATGCGCCCCCAGCATAAGATCTCCGCGACTGAGACCGCCGCCGCGCTACTCGCAAGCACCGCCGCGGCAATCATTATCGCCATGCTCGGAATCGGGAAAACCTGCCAGCACACCGAGCCTCCCCCCCCTGAGGCCTCCCGCGCACTCCCGCCCGCCCAGCCAAACATGCCCGCCGCAGCCCATCCAGCGGAAGCCCGCAAAACCACCCCGCGCCCCGGCCCGCACCAGCCGCTCCCAGTCCGCTTTTCACGCGAGGACGGCACCTTGCATGTGGTCAGTCCGCCCTGGGCACCCCCCTCGCCCAACAAACAGATCCCGCCATTGTTCGACACCTCCGCGCTCCACTCCGCGTACCAGCCCTACTATTTCGACGACCTGCCGCCATTCCCCCCCTGGGATCCCCAAAACACCACAACCTCGTCAATCCGGTCATCCAAATCCGGCATCCCACTCCCCGAGGAGCTTTCCCACTTCATCACCATCCCAGCCCCGGCACCCGAAAGCACCTCCCTTTGGGACTTGGACATCAACGCGGACTCCACCCCCTTTCACAACAATGACGCCCGGACCACGCTGACCCCCATTGTCGGCTCCGTCCAATTTTCCCCCCACCTGCGCAACTCAAGCACCTTTCGCCCGCAATTCAACCTCGGCGCGGGGATGCTGCTGCAAACCATCGAGACCCCCGGAGCCGACGGCCGGGTGCGCAACGAATACATCCCGCTGCTCCGGGCCGGGATTGGCGCCGAATGGCGGCCGCTGGATCAACTGCGCATCCATTTTCGTTACGAGTACTCGCACCTCACCAACGCCTCCTCCCTCAACCCCACCCTTCCCGAGCGCGAACACTCGCTCCAAACCGGCGTCGAAATCAAATTTTAGCCTCCATCCCGGCACCCTGCCCCGCCGCCGCCCGCGTCCTTGACGCGTCCACGCATTTTTCAAAGACTCGGCGGCGTGTTTTTTCTCGCGTCAAACCACGCGCGCACACCGCCTTTTTCACACCACACATGCCTATCAACAACAGCACCAGCAACACACCGTCCCGCATGGACAGCATCATCAATCTGTGCAAACGCCGCGGGTTCGTATTCGCATCCTCCGAGATCTACGGCGGATTCAACGGATTCTTTGACTACGGCCCGCTCGGCGTCGAACTTAAGAACAACATCAAACAAGCCTGGTGGAAAGACATGGTGCATCGCCGCGATGACATGGCGGGGCTTGACTCCACCATCATCCACCATCCGGCAACGTGGAAAGCCTCCGGCCATGTTGACAGCTTCACGGACCCCCTTGTGGACTGCCGGGAGAGCAAACAACGCTTTCGGGCCGACCAGCTCTTCTTCGCCCCTGTCATCGTCGCCAATGAGACCATCGGGTACGTCACCGTCCTGGAGGATGACACCATGCAAAGCCGTGCCGAGGAGCAGGCCCAAAACCTGAAACGAAAGCTTGCCAGGCAGGGCGAACTCGCCCCCATCGTGCTCAAGGATCTCACGGAGGCCCCGCTCGAGATAATCCCCCTGCTCCCGTCCCCGGCCACGGGAAAACCCGGTTCACTCACCCCGCCGCGCTCCTTCAACATGATGTTCCAGACCCATGTCGGGGCCCTTCAGGATGACAGCGCCATCGCCTACCTCCGCCCGGAGACCGCGCAGGGAATCTTCATAAATTTCAAGAACGTCATCGACACCGGCCGCTATAAAATCCCCTTCGGCATCGCCCAGATCGGCAAGGCCTTCCGCAATGAGATCAACCCGCGCAACTTCATCTTCCGCTCCCGCGAGTTTGAGCAGATGGAGATTGAATACTTCATCAGCCCGAACGCCGACTGGCAGACCCTTCACCGCGACTGGATTGAATACGTCAAATCCTGGTTCGACAGCATAGGCATTCCACGCGCCAAATTGTCCGAATACGCCCACCCCAAGGAAAAACTCGCCCACTATTCCAAGGGCACGACCGACATCATGTTTGAGTTCCCATTCGGCGTCCAGGAACTCCAAGGAACCGCCGTCCGCGGCGACTTCGACCTAAGCCAGCACGGCAAGCACAGCGGCAAGACAATCGAATACTTCGACGAATCCGACAAAACCAAATATGTCCCGCACGTCATCGAACCCTCCTTTGGCGTGGACCGCATATTCCTCGCGGTTCTCACAGCCGCCTACGGCGAGGACGAGATCGAAGGCGAAAAACGCATTTTCCTCCGCCTTCACCCACGCCTCGCCCCCTACAAGGCCGCCGTGTTCCCGCTCGTGAAAAACAAACCCGAGATCCTCGCACGCGCCGAGGAGCTTCACAAAAAACTCAAACGCCGCTGGAACGTCTTCTTCGACGCCAGCGGAGCCATCGGACGCCGCTACCGGCGTCAGGACGAGATTGGCACCCCATACGGGATAACCGTTGATTTCGACACCATCGAAAAAGATGGCACCGTGACCCTTCGTGACCGCGACACCCTCCAGCAACAGCGTCTCTCCGAGGCGGAACTCTTCCGCTTCCTTGAGGAAAAAATCGAGGGATGAACCCTTCAGGGCGCGCCTCCGCGCGGCATCGCACGCCCCATCCAGCATCACCCGCGCAAAAAACATTCGTCGCAAATGCGCCACCGGCGGCATCCGCGGCGAATGTTTTTTTAGCAGGGACAAAATCCCGAATGACGGCCTCCCGCCGCCCCGCCCCGGCAACCAGCCCAAGGCATCACACCCCAGGCACCGCGCCAAGCCAGCCGAGAAGATAGTCCCGCGCCGCCTCCGACGAAGGTTGATCCGCAAGCTGCCGGAGCGGGTCGGCCCTGGGCGACTTGAACACCATCCGCACAAGACCCGAAATCTCGCGAAGATATTCGTTTTTGGCGGAATCCGGGACGCAGTAAGCGGCAACCAGACGCACCGGGTCGCCATCCGGCGCAGTGAAGTCCAGGCCCATTCGCGCCCAACCCGCCACACACGAGATTTCCCCAAAGCCAGCGCAACGAACATGGGGAATCGCCAGCCCATGCCCAACGCCAGTCTCGCACTCTGTCTCGTGAAACACCAATTGACCGGCCAGCGCGACATCCCCGCAACATGCCTCCAAGGCACCCGCAAGCACCCGCAAGGCATCGCGCCGGCGCATGCCACCAAGGTCGAGGAACCGCCCGCCCCGGATTGCTTCAAGGAGTTTTAACATTGGACTTGCGAAAAAAGGATACCGGCAGGCTGGAAAAAACGGAACTTGGCGGCAGAGAGAAACATCCCGCCCGCCAAATAGGGTGCGAAGGACGCATGGCAACCGCCTCCTCCGCAACAAAATTTCAGACGCGGGGAGTCCATAAAAACTTTGACTCTTTGACGGGGCGAAAAAGGGAGTGAAAAAAGAGGATGCGGAGGCGGAACGAGGAGCGGTTTTTTGCAAGGACTTGAGCCGTGGAGACGTCGTGAAAACCGTTTTTGCGGGTGAAGTTGAAAAAGGCGGCAGGCGGGAACGCAGGATCGAAGCGACGGAACCAGGCGCCGGGGCCGTGAAAGGATTTGAGGTTGAAAAAATCGTTTTCGCCGGGGGCACGGGAGATTCCGACGCCGGCCTTGTCATCCGACGCGGCGGGCGGGTGGCGGGGACAAGGTGACATCGGAGGAGGCGGCGTGGTGGCAGTTGGAAGGCGGCGCTGTCGAACTCGACCCCAAGGTCGGCACGGACCTCAACGCTGGCGGAAGCAAGCCACACCCTTCCCCGCAGGCAAATCGGCTGATACCACAAGACGGCGCACGCCAATTTGTTTCATAGAGTCGACGGCGGCGCGCGGGCGGAACGCGTATTGCGACCCTATCCTCTTCCAGCGCCACTCTTGCTGCCAGTGAAAGCGGCCTTGGAGTGCGACAGTCTGGCGCGCGGCAGTTTTCTGCCGCTTTGGAGGGTGTGGGCCAACGAGAGGCGGTTGGATCGGTTTCCCCCTTGGCCGCCGCTTTTTCACGCTGGGAATGGGCAGGCTTCAAGGGAGCAGGTTTGGAAACCCGCGCTACGACGGCCGCGCCACGACGCGTTCCAAAACCCTTCGCGCATTTGCGACCCTATCCTCTGCCGGCACCACTCTTGCTGCCGCTGAAAGCGTCCTTGGCGCGCGCGGCCGTGGAATGCGGTTACCTTGCGCGCGGCAGTCTTCCGCCGCCGTAACGCAGCGCCTGCGCCGACGCGCCGCTGGCGTAACACGGGGTTCCAAGCCTATTTTGCGGCACAGGTCCGCCCTGCCGTGGTTGGCGGCGCCTTTGTCCGCGTCAAAAAGCCAGCGGCAATGCCGTATGGAAAACATTTCAATGAGCCTATCCGGGCGGACCACGTTTCTTTGGGCTTGCGTCGCCGCCCTGTGGAGGCACTGTGGGACCCGTTTTCTTCGCGCCACTTTAGCTCAGTTGGTAGAGCAGCTCATTCGTAATGAGCAGGTCGTCGGTTCGAGTCTGACAAGTGGCTCCACTGTTTCTTAAGTCGTCGCGCCATGCGTAAACGTCCGTTCGCCGCCCCTTTGTTTTGTCGCGATGAGCATGCCGCCGCCCAGCTCCGCTGAAAGCCGATGACCCTGCCAGCCGTTGCCGTGTTTTTTGCCGCCGCCCCTGTCCCCGGCAGCCACAAGGTCTTGCTCGGTTGCTTTCTCGTCGTCGTGGCCGCGATGTTTGCTGGCACGCGCAAGGGATATTGGCGCGGACCGTTGCGCCAACTCACGCCCACGATCGCCTTGCTCGTGGCTTCAGTTCTGGCGTGGATGGCCGGGCCGGCGTTTGGCCATTCGCTTCTGCGGACGACCGCGGTGCCGTGGTTGCTGCGGGGCGTCGCAGGCATGGGGTTGCTCGGAGCCATCGTTTTCCTCGCGGCCTTTGCGCTCCTGTGGCGCATTGGACGCTCGCGGCACACGAACCATATCGGAGAGACGGACAATCCCGTCCTCGGCGCCCTCGTGGGATGCTGGACCGCGCTGCTGTGGAGCGCCGCTGTTTTTTTGTCGGCATGCGCCGCCGCTTCTGTCGGCGAGTTCTGGCTCGCGGACGCCGGTGGCACCGCATCCGGCTGGACGCCTGCGCACGCGGTTGCCCGCAACCTGTCCCGCATGAAGAATTCACTGGCCCTTGCGCGCGGCCTTGGCTGGCTCCGCCACTGGAACCCACTCCCCGGCAAGACGCGGCGCACGCTGGAAAAAGGCATGCTTGTTCTTTCCACGCCCAAGGCGGTGCGCCAGCTCTCGCGGATGCAGGCCGTTCGTGCCATTGCCACACACCCGGCCTTCTACCCCTTGCGCGACAACCCGGAAATTCGCCGGTTGGCGCTTGAGACCCGCGATATTGAGGGGCTGCTCGCCCACCCGCTCGTTACGCGGATGCTCGCCGACGAGAGTTTTCAGCGCCTCCTTGCGGACGTGGATCTCGAAACCCTTTTCACATCCGCCCTTTCCGCCGCCACAACCTCCGCCTCCCCCAAAGAGTCGGATCCACCTGCCGCCGCGCAATCGGTCGCGAAGCCTGTGCCATGACATGGAACGCACGCGGCACCCCCCGTTTTTTTGGCTTCCCCAACCCGATCGAAATGACATGCTGACGGCCCGTATGAAGAAAATCATCCGCTTTTGTGCTCCCGCTGCCGCCGCGTTGCTCGCGGTCAGTTCCCTTTGCGCGCAGCCTGCACCCGCCTCCCCCGCCTCCACCGCCTCCACCGCCACACCGGACGCGCCGGCTCCCCCGGAGCTCTACGAACGGGAGGGGGACAGCACCAAGTATGTCCTCGCCTGCACCCTCAAAAGCATGGCAACCAACGAGGAGTTCCAGAAAAATGTCGAAACCCTCCGCAACCAGCGCCAGCTGATGGTCACCCTTGACCAACGCCAGAAAGTGGCCATCACGCAGCCCGAGAAAGAGGCGCTGAAAGCCAGCATCAAGGCTCTTGAGGAAAAGCTCAGGGAAAATGAGAACACAATGAGGAAAGAGTATGGTTTTTCCCTCACACGTGACTACCTTCTCCAGATCGCCACGTCCCGCGTTTATGTCCTTCTCTCCGAGGATGATTATAAAAAACTCAGCGAGGAGGACAAAAAGAAGCCCGACTACATCATCAGCCGTCCAGGAACTGGGGAGGATGGCAAGGAGACAACCTTCCACTTTCGTCAGGAAGCCGTTGTTGAGGGTATTGAGGCGAACGAAAATCTCAACAACGAGATCCGCGCCATCAACGAATTGAGGCAAAACAAGAACCAGCTGGAAATCATCCTCAAGCGCCCGGAACTCCAAAAAACCACAAATGCCGCGCTTCGCAAGAAATACGAGACGGATCTTGCCTACGTGACAGACGCATATCTTAAAAAGACGGATGAAGCCTTCAAAACGTACAAATTCAGCTTCGTCTCCACCATCTACCTCCGATATGAGCTGACGCACCTCCGCATCGCGCTGGACGAAAAGGGTTACGCGGACTTTCTGGCCAAAAAGAAAGCCCTTGCTGCGACGACAGACAAAAAGTAGCCACTTGGTGTTTCAAACACCCTTCTCCTCTATTTTTCCCAACCACCAAAACAAACACCATACCACACATGCCCAAGACACCCAATCAGGACTCCGCGCAGGACGCAGTACCCACCCCTGCGGCGGAAGCCCCGCAAATCATCGAGCAAAACGGACAAAAGCTCGCGCTCGTGGCGACGATCAAGACCGCCGCGACCAATCGCGAGTTCCAGAACAATGTCCAGGTTGTTCAACGCCAGCGCGCCGAGGCCGTGGAGCTTCGCCGTCGCATTGAACAGGCCGTCACTACCGGCGAAAAAGACGTTCTCCAGAAACGTTTTGCCGAGGTCGAAAAAAGCCTCAATGAAAATAATGCGCTCATGGTGAAGACCTACGGCTTCTCCCTGGCCCGCAATTATGTCATCCGCTTCCACAAAACGAAGCTCTACACCCCGTTGACCGACGAGGAGTTCGCCAAGGTCTCCCCCGAGGACAAGGCCAAGCCTGATGCCATAAAAAGCATTGAGGGAAAAGTCTTCCTTTACATCGCAGCCATCGACGGCGTGGAAGCCAATGATCTTTTCCGCCAAAACGTCCAGCTCGTTCAAAACCAGCGCAATCGCCTCGTCCAAATCAAGCAGTCCTTGGATGCCCCCGGCGGTGACGCGGACGCCAAGGCCAAGCTCAAGGAGGAATTCGACAAGTCGGAGGAAACCCTCAAGAAAAACAACGAGGAAATGGTCAAGCTCTACGGCTTCAGCCTTATGCGCAACTATCTTCTCGAAGTTGAGGAATCCCAGCTTTACGTGGCTCTCTCCAAGGAGGAAGCCGACAAGGCCGCCGCCGCCTAATCCTAGCACCAAAAATTCCAAAGAGACGTCTTCCTTTTCCGGGAGGCGTCTCTTTTTTTCAACGGACGCGGTGCCCCAAGGACAAACGCGGCTTACACAAGCAAGCGGCTGACATGGGGGAAGCGGCACACCCTTTTGGTTCCAAAAAACAACCATGTACGATTCAAAACCGGATGATCTCCATGACGTTTTTTCAACGTCGTTGCGAACACGGCGCGCACATGTTTGCGAATGATTCTCCAGCGTATATGACTCTTCGGAGCCGATCTTCACCGGCAAGGCGCTTATCGCGGCAGGCAAGTTAGCTTGCTTTTTCTTTTGCGGAAAAATCACGCCTCCCGGATCGAGAAGATCGACGATGCTTGTATACAAGGGCTGGGGATGTGCATCCAGTTGCTATCTCCAATTTTTCGGATGGAATATCGGAGCTGTTCAGGAGAAAGTGACGCGGGCGGAGCGTGCGTGGTAATTTCTCTGTTTTATTTTTTCTCTGTTTTGTTCCGGATTCCAATTCGAGGATTGCGAGCAAGCGTTTGAGCGAACCGGGTGCGTCCACAATTATGAAGCATTTGATGAAGGATTTTTTCGACAATATCGTGGGGACGCTTGCAGGCCGTGTCTGCGTTTCGAGGGAACGGTGTTGCGAGGGATTCACATTGCCAAGGATCTGTGTTTCGGCGATCAACAACGCTTGGAGTGGATTTGCGCACAGATTTGACGCAGGCGTCGCCAAGCTGATCTTCCCAATGTTTTCCCCAAGACATTTCTGTCTCCGCCACATGTTTTATTCCGCTTTAGTTAGTCAAAATAGGTGATTCTCCAATAAATGGAAAATCCGCGTGAATCATGCTTCATTTGGAAACGCGATTTTGCGCCGGGAGGAAAGGTCGCAAGAAAACATCGCGAAGCTCAACTTTCCAGGATGCTATGCGTTCGTACTTGTTTTTTGATAACGCACGAATCGCCTCGAATTTTTCCAAAATGATGTCGCGCGGATGGTTGCGGACGCCGTCAATTCCGCTCAAGGGAAAAGGAATGAAAACAAGAAGAGGAATCGCATTGGAAAACACATCGAAATTCCCCTGGATTCCGCCGCGAGTTTTCGCGGGAGGTCTCAGCGTTTTTCCAATCTTTTCAACGCGGCTTTCGCGGCGTGGCGCAAACGGAATTCTCCACCTTTGGCGTGTTTCTCCAAAAGTGGTTTGTCACCCGCGTTTCCAATGTCGCCAATCACGGAAAACGCAGCCATGCGAAACATCACGGGAGAGGTCTTGTCCGAGGCCAGCGAACGCGCGAAGACAAAGGCGCGCGAATGAGCGGAATCCGCCGCAACATGCAGGGTCGTGATTTTTTCCTGCCAGGGGATTCTTTGATCATCCAGCATCGACATCGCCAACTTTTCAAGGTCGGGAATCGTGGAAATTCCAACGCCGCGAGCGCCGGAAAGCGCGCTCCGGAGTGACAACACATCACGCTGCGAGTCAACGACATGCTTTCCAAACTTCTCCAAACGACGCAACGTCAGCAGGGCCGTCCCGGAAATCGTCAACCGCTCGTCGCTAGTCGCGTCAACAAGCGCGGCGACAATTTTTTTCCTGGCCGCCGGATCCGTCTCGCGAACCCAAAGAGAATCCAAAAATTGGATCATGTAATTTTGCCAGACAAGGCCCACATTCGGATTGGAGAGCATCGACAAAAAACGCCGCGAAAAACCATCTGGAAAATGTTCGCAGGGAAGCAATTTTGCGGCGACATCATTCTTGATGGCATCCAGCCGGTCCGGCGTCTCCGGATCGTCCGCCGGCGCTTTTTCCAAAAACGCCTGCAAGGCGGAGAAATCCTTGGCGGAAATGCATTTCCCCGGCGTCGCCACGGCCCGGATGCGACGATCGTAGGACGCGTCCGGAATTTCTCCCAAAATCAGACGCGCGAGATCGGAATGCACGCGCCCCGGAAACTGTGGCGCCGCCACACGCACCTCTGTCGGAAAAACGCGCGACAAACAGCCAGTGTGAAAACGGGCGCCATGCTTGATGTCGCGTCGACGGGGAGTCGGCAGAAAGGACGCCGCAGCGGCGAGAGAAAAATGCTGGGGTATTGGATTCCACTTTCGCCGGGAGTGGAGCGATAAAGACGGCCTTGGAAAGAATGGCACGATGTTTTTGAAGAAAATGTTTGGCGTTTGGGAGATTGCCATTGGTTATTGAATAACCCATCGGATGTTTTTATGCGCCTGCTTCGCTTGGGCTATCGTGATTGATTGCGCGGTGTGGACTCCAACGTGCCGGCTGTCACGCAAGAAAACGCCGGCGCAACAGCCGACACGGCTTGTCACGTTCCTCCCTCGCAGTTGCTCTTTGATCTCCCGGTGTTCTGCGGCCTCTGTCTCGGCGGCGAACTCCCATTTCCACATCGGCACAATGGCTGCCACGGTGATCTCTTCGTCCTTCCCGGGTGCCTTCCCGGTCTGGAGTGTCATTTCCTCGCCGAGCGGGATCGGGCGCTGGCCGGCGATGGCCTGGGCAAAGCCTTGAAGCTGTGGGGAGCTTCGTGCGTAGTCTAGCAGGCCTTTCTGCCATGCGGCGACTATTTTGGCGCGGCGAAGGAAGTCGTCGGCAACGGTGCCATCGCGTGTGATCTGCCGGAATCGTGCGAGGGTGAGTTCCTCGTGGGTGAAGTTGTGGGCGCGCTTTGCGGCCGCCCATGCCTCGGTTTCCAGCCTGTCTCTTTCGGCCTTGGGAATTTTTTCGTTTCTTTGGATGGCTTGTGCTTTTTCGGCAACTTCCTTGAGGGCCTCTTTCCTTTGGATTTCGTAGCGTTGCCTTTCCTTTTCGTTCTCGCGGATGGCGGCGCGCCATTCTTCGAACTGGGCGTCGCGGGCGTTGGCCGGGCTGGTGGCGGCCCAAGTTTCAATGTCAACTTGGGAGGGTGGGGCCGGCTTTTCGCTGAACCATTTGTCCCATTCTTCCTTGGTCGGCTTGTGGGGTTTGGGGATGTTGTGGATGCCGAGGCGGTGGGCGTTTCGCCAGGCGTCCCATTGGTCCTTGGTCGGGTTTTTCGGTTTTTCCGCCTCCCATTGCTTTTTCTTCTCCTCGAAGCTCTTCTGTGGTCTTCTGGCCTGCCATTCATCCCATTGCGCCTGCGTGACCTGACTGGGTTTGGGCGGCACGGGCGGCAGGGTGCGCGCCGGGGCCGTGCTTTCCGGGTTGGCCTTTCGCCAGGCGTCTTCGATGGGTTTTGCCTTTTCGCGCCATGCCTGCATTTCCTCGGCGTAGCGTTTCCAGCGCTTCGCGCGCTCTTCCTCGGTGGCGATTGGGACTTGCTCGTAAATGGGCGCGCCATCCGGCCCGTTCACGGGGTTGCCCTCCTTGTCGAGGGCCTGTCTTGTAACGTGGGTCAGGGGCTGGCCGTCCGGGCCGGTCGCCTGCACGAACTCCGCCCCGGGGTATTCGGGCCTTGGGGGAAGAGTGGGGCCATCCTGCTCGTCGCGGGTCGCCTCCCCCTTTCTGAGAACCTCGGATCGCCTGATCCCGCAGGCATAGTCCCCAAGGATCGCGGAGATTTCCAGATACTGGTCAAAGGTCTGGCGCTGTTCCTTGTCCAAGCCTTTCCACGCGTCGGAAAGCGCCGCCGCGCCTGTCTCGTTGCCGGCTGGGTCCACCATGCCGGAAAAGGCCATCCGCTTGACAATGCTGTCGGCTGTGAGGCGCCTGGCCCCAAGGTAATCAAACGGGCTGTCATCAGCGGCGCTGCCGGTGGCCTGCTCGTATCGTTTGACGAAGTCTTTCAGCGCGGCTGCATCATCGAGGAAGTTTTTTCTGAACCACAGCGCCAGGGCGCCTGTCTTAGCCACGGGCCTGTTGTCCGGGCGCGAGAAGCGTATCAGGCCGTCATCGCCTTCATCCGGGCTTGGGCTTCGGCCTTCCAGCGGGCTTTCTGCTCTTCCGAGTGTTTGCGATATATCTCGAAGGCCTGCCGCGCGTCTTCCCTCAGTTCCTCGATCTCTTCTGGTGTCAGATCGCTTGAGGTCGCTTGTGATCGCTTCCCATTCGTGTGTTGAGAGTCGTGTGTGGTCGCCATTGTAGAAGTCTTGTGTGAAGTTCTGGGAACGCGCCCATTCTCGCCCGAAACGCTCCTCAAGCTCAATCAATTTTTGCGGCGAGACGTCAAATGCGTCCCCGGCCCGCACCGCGTTTGACCTGCCCGTCCCGAGCACGGCAACATCCAGAACCTCGCCTCCTTGCTCTTCGATGTGCTGCCGCGCGCGGTTGATGGTTGATCCCATCGTGTAGACGTCGTCGACGAGGATGACTTTTGTCCCGGGCGCGATCTCTCCCGCGAATCTTGGCCGCGCGTCTTCGGAGATGCGCGCCTTGGTGGAAGCATGTGGAGCACGAGTGAAGGTCTGTTGTTGGTTCTTTTGTGAAAATTTATGGACGGGAGCAGACTGTCCATAAACTTGAAAGTTCAATTCATCCGCCGTTCCTCCATGGCGTGGATTTTTAGGTGGCTCATGTCCAGATAGCGTTTCTGGCCCCATTGGCTCCCGGATATATGCCGCAGGCGCGCGGCGACCAGAAGCATCGTAGAGTTGCCGTCGGGAAACGCTCCCACCGCTTTGTCCAGATGGCTTCGGATCATCTCTTCGTCCACCCGGATCACTCCGCCGGGCATGGCTTGGTTGTCCGCGGCGGCTTCGCCGCTTTCATTGGTTCTTTTGGGATTTTGATTCATTGGGGGTTGTTTTTTCCCTCACTCTCATGGCCTTAAAAATCTGTGCAAGATTCAGGACGTTATCTCTTCGCAACTTGACAGACATTACCTCCGCAAAACTCGATAGACATTATCGACAGAAAAAGAGAGATGGGAGACGCAATAAAATGTCTGCAAGCCGGGAGAACGGCACGGCCGGTGGCCGTGCACAACTCCACCGCGCAGGGATGAGCAAATCGGGCCAGTCTCGCCACCGCCCGCGCCTCACCTTCCGCCCGCCAATATCCCCAATGTTCTCGGCATCACCCTTTTCATCATGCAGTATATTCCCACACACGCATAGGCCGTAAGAATTGGGACAACAAAATACCGGATAGTCAGAACCATTGTATCGCTTGATCCGAATATTTTATCAAACAAACCGCGAATCTGTTCCATAACAAAAATGTGTGAAGCATAAATAAAAAATGTTGCTTTTGCCAATGTTTTATTTACCTTCACGCTGTTGTTCTGAATCAAGCTTGAAGTGAGATTAATCGCGCTTACCACCGTGGCAAAAAGAAACAAAGGCATGAAGTAATTATGTGTGCTGATCCCGCCATGATGGGCATAATACGCCGCCGGTATCAATGTCACAAATGAAACGACATACCAGAATACCTTATGCCTGCGCATTTCAACAATCAGATTTTTTCGAAAAATTCCATAATACGCCCCCAGCGAAAAATAGAAAATGGAGGGCATGACGAAGCCAGGAATCCAGAACCAAATACCCGTGTAAGACAACAGTCCCAAGATGATTATCCCATATATTTTCAAATATTTGCAGATCAGATATATTATTGGCGACAATACTGTTAATACGATCAAAGTTTGCAAAAACCACATTGGGAAAAGGCATGGTGCAATGCCGGGTCTTGGCCACCCCAGGACGTTCGTTTCAGTTCCCCATGAATAATAATGCCAAAATATATTCCAGATATCGCGATCACCCAATAATTCACGAAAATAAATCGCAAACCAATCCCAGTTTCCCTCCTTTCGTACTATCTTCCACACAAGCACACGGGCGGGGTATTGCATGAAGGGCATGAAGGCTATGATATTCCATAAAACATAAGGGATCAGCAACGTATTCACCCTTGTTCTCAATTTTTTCACATATGCCCGTTTATCCAGCGTGCCACTGTTGAAAAAGAAGAATCCCGAGAAAATGAAAAAGGCCGGGTTGCAGATTAAAGCAATTGTTTTTACAAGGACACGGATTATATTGTATATGTCCATGGAGGAAAATGTCGAAAAATCTATTTCACTCAAATTCACCGGGTACGGCATGCCGAAGTTATGTATGCATATGACAAAAATTACC
>JAIRPL010000016.1 GCA_031256995.1 Puniceicoccales bacterium | reverse complement strand
CGCCGCCCCCCCCGCCCCCCCAGCCAAGGCATCAGGCAAAACAAAAGCCCCCGAAGGCAACGCCGAAACCAAAACCGCAGAAGAGGCGGAAGAGGCGAGAGCTGCGGAAGAGGAAGTGGAAGTGGTAGAAGAAGAGGGAGTGTCAGAAACAGAGGAAGAAACAGAGACAGAGGTAGAGGGAGAAGTAGAGACAGTAGCAGTGGTAGAAACCGAGGTAGAGGCAGAAGCAGAGGCAGTGGCAGAGGCCAGAAGTGCCGGCGCGGACTCCGTCAAAACCGCCCCCTCCAACGAAGCCTTCGGCAACGCCCCAAACCTCCACGAACCAGACGGAAAAGCCTGCTGGGACTGCGCGGATAATGCTCCGGCAAACAGGATCAAAAAGAGGGCAAGAAAGCCGTTTTTGACGAAGAAAGCCGTCCGTTTCATGAGGATAAAAACGGAAAACGCGCCTGGGAAAGGAGCTGATGACAAGAACCTTTTAGAAACGGAGACGATAGCCGAGGTTGATTGACCAAGGTTTGTCGTATTTGTCCCCCAAGGAAGCCTCGTACCCGAGATGGAACTGCTGGTTGGGCGTGAACTGCCACGCGGCGCCAATGCCAAAGTTGAGACGTGTGCCATCCAAACTGGGCGTAAAGTGGTGCCCGTGGTCTATGTCGATGGCGCCGCCAAAGCTTTCTTGTTGCTCAACGCCAAGCGTGACAAAGGGTTCAAGCATGCCGGCGTTTTCCAGCTTGAAGGCTTTTCCAGCACGGAACGCCGCGGCAAAACGCAGGACATCCGCATCCGTGCGGGCGACATGAATACTGGCCGCGCCATCGCCGCCGTTTGTCGTGTAATCAGGCGCCACAAGGCGGGTGTAGGCAAATTGGAGAGTGGGTTCGACGAACCACCCCGTCTCACTGGCAAAGCGCTTGCCAGCCTCGATGGAGAAGCCAAAGCCGTAGGTGTCAAAATCCGCCCGATCTCCCCCTGCCTTGTAGTCATTATTGAAGTACTGGGCCTTGAGCGTGGCATCGGCGAACCAGCCTTGGTCGTGGAGCCAGGTGGCATAGAGCGAGCCGCCGATGGACTCGCCGTTGCCTTTGGACCCGAAACCATCCTGGAAACGGCGGGTGGATGTTTGGTAGCCGACTGAGGCGCCAAGATGAAATTGGGTCTTGGCGCTCAAGCTAAAGGCACGATCGGTGCCAACATCCGCCCCGTATTGGTTTTCACGGAATTTCGAGATGTCGTGGACGCCAAGATCGCCGTCATACTGGAGCGCAAATGCACGCAGCCAGACGTTGTTCAACGGGGAAGGCTCGGCTGGAACCCCGGCATTGGCTGGCTTGTTGGATGCGAGGTCGCGCACCTCGCCCATGCGTTTGTGGAGGTTGTCAAGCTGGCTGAACCAACTCGAGGCAACGGAGCCGACGGTGTTTATCGTGGCCTGGCCGGAAGCACTGGGACCAACAACGCGCAGTGTCGCATTTTCGGTTCCCACAACATCGAAACGGTACATTCCCGCCGAGACGCCGCCGACGTTCAGAATCTTGGAGGTGGAACCGCTTTCAAAGGTTGTGGCACCCGTTTGAACATCCGCCGTCCCGGCAAGGATGAGATCAAGGGTGGTGCTGGCGGTAATGGTCCCCGAGGTGCGCACATTGCGCACATAGAAGTTGTGGCGTCCAGAAACCTTTCCTCCGGATGCGATGACGATCCGGTCGCTGGTCACCCCGCCGATGTCAACATCGAGGCTGTAATTGCCGGTGCCGCCGGGGGTGGCGTTGGCAAGACCATAAAGGGAGAGGCTTTTGCCAAAATTCTCAAAATACACCCATCCATCGTTACGAAGGTACCCTTGAATCCCGGCAGCACCTGTGCCGCCAAGACGGATCTCCGCGTTGAGCCGGTTGTAAACGTCGCCCTTGACGTCACGGAATTGGAGGGTGGCTGAATTTTCAAGACGGTCGGTGACGGTCAGGCGGCCATCAAACACCGTGGTTCCGTTAAGGTTGTAGTACGATTTGAGGCTGTGCGTGAGATCCTCGCCTTCAAAGCGCAAAAGGCCGGGACCGGTTTTGGAAACAACCCCGCTGACGCCATCAAGCGTCCCCGTGAGCGTCTGCGCGACGCGTTGGTTGAACGCGATGTTGCCGCCACGGAGCGCGATGCGCCCCGCATAGGAAGCCCCTTCCCCGAGCGTTCCCCTGATTTCCAAAAGGCCGGAGGACACGGTGGTATCCCCGCCATAGGTCGCGGCACCTTCGAGCACAAGGTTTCCAGTGCCATTTTTCGTGAAGGAGCCGGGGCCGGAAAGCGCGCCCCGGAAGGTGGCCGCGATCGAAGTCTCAATGCAGGAGACGTCGCCCTCATATTCGCCGAGCACCCAGGATTTATCGTACGAGGTGCCTGTGAGGCGCAATATGGCATCATTTGCGAGAAGGTTTTTCCCGATGCCGATGTTCCGGTCGGAGCCAATGGAGAGCACGCCGCCAAGGACACGTGTCTCCCCGCGCCAGGCGCCGAAGCCCTCAAGGGTCAGGGTTGCGCCACCGCGTTTTTCAAAGCTCGCGGAGCCGGTGCCCGTGTTTGTCACATCCCCGCGCCAGACATAGTCGTTGCCGGTGGTGCGGTCAAAAACGAGACGCGCGGCGCCATCGAGCTGGATTCCCAAGGCGCCGGCACCACCAACGGAGTCGAGGTCGAATGAGCCAAAATCGGCAAGTGTCACGGTGCCGGACACATAAAGCGGCGAAGTCGAACGGACGGACGCGGCAAACGTGGCGGCGCCCTCAATAACGATTCCCGGAAGCATTGCGGAGCCAACCGCGCCCGGGCGTCCCGCAAAACCCACCTCATTGCGGAAAACAGCCGAGGCACCCTCGGCCACGCGCAGGAGGCCGCTGGCCTCAAGCATTTTGACCTCGCCCGTGATGGGGTTGACCTCGGGGCCATAGGTATGCGCGGTGGACCCCGTGATGGAGCCGCCAACAAAGGTGTAGTCGCCACTGGCGACATTCATTTCCCCGACGGTGACCCCGGAGGCCAGGACGGTGACAGAGCGTGAGACCCCCTGCCCTTCCGTGAAGGAAACAAGGTCGCCATCCTGGAAATCGCGCCTGACGTCGCTTGACGGGACATCCTCGCGCCAGTTGCGCGCCTCACGCTTGTTCCAGACGGATTCGTTGGCACTGCCGTTCCAAATAATGCGCAGGCTGGAGGACTCGTAAGTGCTCAGAATCAGGTCGCAATTATTGCGGTTGACAAGCGTCGCGCGGCTGCGGGAGTTCGTGATGTCGACGGCGGCACCCTTGTAGACGAACTTCGTGGCGGCGAGATCCTTTGGTGTGGTGACGAGCAGACCGGTGTCCCCCGTGGAGAGAATGACGTAGGTGCCATTTCTCCAAGCCGTCTCCGAACCCATGAGATCGGCAATTTCAATGGTGTTGGCATTCGCGCCCGCGTTGCTTCCAAACGTCGCGCCCCCGGTGACATTGATGCGGTCATTTCCAGAGGCCCCGACGTCGAGGCGCAGCACAAGCCCGTCGAAGGCGGTGTTGCTGTGGTGGTCGAGGCCGACGCGCAGCGTGGAAACCCCGCCATCCACAGGCCCTGGGGCGAGGATGGCCCCCGCCTCGAAGACGGCGTTTTGCACCCAGCCATTCGTGCCCGCAAGCACACCTTCCTTGAGGCGGAACGGAGCCGAGATGACCCCATCAAGTTCCAAAATCCCGGCACCCGTCTTGGTGACCTCGGCATTGCCGTCGATGGAATTGGAAAGCGTCAGCACGGCAGGGCGCGAGACCATGCCGGTGGGGGTCTCATAAGAAGTGCCGGTGATGTCGAGCCGCAGGATGTCGTTCGCGGTAAACACGCCGGAGTGGGTCGTCACCCCGGTGACAGCGACGGAACCGCCGCCCTGCCCCACGCTCCAATTCTTTGCGAAGGACGCACCGTCAAGCGACAAGGTCGCGCCGCCCGCGAGTTCGCGGAACGCCGTCGAGGCATTCAGAACGCGGTCATTCGGGATGGAGACTCCCCCGGAGGAGACGCGGAGGGCGCCCAAAAGGACATCCTCGTTTTGCGTCAAAGCGGGCGTGTTGGGATTGTCCGCCGAGGCGCGCATCGCAAGCGAAAGCACGCCGGAACCGGCGATTTCCAATGGCGCGTCCGCGCCGCCGGAAAGCCTGCCGGAAAAGAGGGTGGCGCCGGTGTGGACAATGCGCGCCGGAACGCCCGCGGCCACGGCGGCATCGGCGCTGACGGCAAGCGTCCAGTCCTTTGAGAACGCCGGGCCGGACAGCTCGAGAGTCGCGCCTGTGTCGAGGACATAGGTGCCCTTGCCGTCACCAAGATGATTCACGCCATTCGCGCCATCAGATCCGATGGAAAGGGTGCCCGCGCGGACATGGACGTTCCCTTGGTAGGCGGAGGCATCCCCCGCGAGCACCAATTTCGAGGCGCCAGCCTTGTCCAGAAGCATCCCTGTCGTTCCCGTGGTGCGGAGCATTCCGGTGAGCACCTGGGTGACGCCAGCGGCCTGCACGAAGGAAGCCGTCCCGCCACTCCCGATATTCACCGCGCCCGCGAATGTGTAGGCATTGGCATCCGTGGCGGAGCGCTCGCCGATGGAACCCGTGACAAGAAGTGTCGCATTGGCGCCAGCCACGCTGACCGCGCCCGTGAAAGTGTTTTCCGTGCCACGAACATCAAGGGTGCCGCCGGTGACGGCGAGCACGACGGTTGAGGCATCGGCGGCCCCGCCCGTAAGCGCGCCGCTGAAGAAACCGCCATTTGCCACGGTAAGACTGCCAAGCCGGATTTCATTACCCGAGCCATCATCCGAGAGCGTGCCGACAGTCTGGCTGAAGAGGACCGGATTGCCGTGGTCGTCCAGCGTCCGCATATCGAGCAGGGAGGCGCGGGCAAGCGAGAGGGAGGCGGTGTTGCCAAAGGTGCCGGAGGCGGTGAGCCTCACGCCCACATTGTCGATAAGAGTCGCGCCCGAGTAGTTGTTGGCGGAGTTTCCGGCAACAATGACGGAGGTCGCGGCCGTGGCGCGGTCGCTGGTGAACGTGAACCCGCCCGGACCAGAGAGTTTCGCAAGGACACGCGGATCGGATGCCCCCGAGGCATCAAGCACAACGGATCGGCCGGAGTAGGCCTCAATCTCCCTCACCCCGTAGCCGAGGTAGATGCCGGCACGAGGCACGCCAGCGACGGTGCCGTCGGAAACGCCACCAACGATGCCAAACGTGGCAAGGCCGGTCACGTCATCCCCCGGGCCGCGCAGCTCCCGGCCATGCTCGGCGGGCAATGCAAGGCCCGGGAAAGGCGCCCAGCTGACACCGGCGGTGTTGATGACGGAATCGGCCTCGACGAGGTATTTTTGGAAATTCGCCGCATCGCGCCAATAATCGAGGATGTTTTGGCTGGAATCAGGCGGGGTGGTGGAAATGGACGCGCCGTCCATCCTGTCGAGCGCAACGGTCACACCGTTCGCAAGATCAAGAACCCCGGTCCCCCCTTGCGCATTGGAAATGCGAAGGAGCGGGTCGGAAGGAATGGTGGGCGTGATTGGATTTGCCGTGACGTGCAGGACGCCCCCGTTTGTGGCGAGGCCGCCAACGGCTGGCGCCGTGGAGCTGGCGGGAATCGCGATGACGGCGGCGGCCTGCGTGCCAAGTTTCAACGTCGCGGAGGCGAGCGCGCGGGTGTTCTTCGCGCCAACGCCGCCGGAGCCAAGCTCGATGCGGCCGGCTGGAAGGGAGAAAGTGCCGGTGAAACCTGAGTTCAGGGCGTCGCCATCAAATTGGAAGGCGGACCCGGTGGTGTTGGCGGTCATCGCGGAGGCGATGCCGGCATCAAGGACGGCATGAAGGGTGCCCTCCCCTTCCAAACGATTCACGAAGGTGGTGGCGGCGCCATTGCGGACAAAGGAGAGGGTGCCTTTGGCGGCGACACGAATCCCGCCGGCATAGCCCGCGCCAATCGCATCCGTGTTTGTGAAAGCGAGCGTCCGCGTTTCGCCACCGGCGTCGTAGACAAAGGTGTTGTCCGCCCCGCCCGCGAGGGTGCCCGCAAAAACATCGTCACCACGCCTGGCCTGGACGACAAGCTCGGTGGCCGTGGCATCTCCAAAGCGGACCATGGAGGTTGCCGCCGTGCCAAGGTTTCCGGCGGAGCGGAGGGATTGCACAACCGTTTGGGCGGCCGTGAGGCTGGCGAGGTCGAACACAGCGGCGTCGGAAATTTCGAGGCCCGCGGAGGAGGCCACGGTGCCGCCGCCCGCGAGGGCGAGGGTGCCACCAAGCAGGAATGTGGTCCCGGTGTAGCTGTTTTCGTCGGAGCCGAGCACAAGGACCCCGGCGCCTGTTTTCGCAAGGGAGTACTTGCCGGCGGCATCCTCCGTGCCCGCCAAACCGTTCTCGATCTTGGAATTCACGCGCAAGGCAAGCACATCCCCGCCCGCCACGGTTTCACCCACATGGATCGTGCCACCGTTGTGGGACCCAAGCCCGATCGAACGGACCGCATCAAGCAGCAACGGGGTCGTCGCATAGGAAAACGCGGCGTCAAGCGTGCCATCAACGGCAAGGGTGCCGCCGGCAAGGGCCGCGCTGGAGCCGCCGAGGGACAGGACGGATTTTCCAAGATTCACGGCGGCGCGGATGGCGAGGGTGGAGCCAGCCTCCACCTGGACCGTTCCAGCAAAATCCGTCGAGGTGCCGCCCAGAACGGCAAGATTGCCCGAATCGTGAAGCAGGATTCCGTTGGAATGCCTCTCATCCGCTGCGGCAACGGCGCCCAGCGAAAGATCATTGGCAAAAACGCCCCCGTTTTGAAAGTCGAGACGAAGTGTGGATCCCTCGCCATGAAGCACGACGGCGCCAGAACCAAGCGCGCCCATGTTCGCGACGATGACGCGCCCTTCCGCGACTTGCGTGGAACCCGAGTAGGCGCGGGAGCTGTCACCCGCGAGAGTCCAGTCCCTGGCCCCGGTTTTGCGCAGGGAAAATGCCGTCCCGGCGGGCGTGCCGGCATTGGCGAATGTTCCGCCAAAATCCGCGTTGGAGATCGTGATGTCGACCGTGAGCGTGTTTCCGCCCAGCAGGACTTCCGTGGTGTCAGCCGTCGCAAGGTTCAGGTTGCTGGCCAGATTTTTGACCGCGGTCGCGGCATTGACGCCGGTGATGTCAAACACGGCGGCATCGCGCAGCGTGAGGGAAGCCGAGGGGTAAAGACTGGCCGCGCCCCCAAGGGCCAGCGTGCCGTCGAAGACCGTGGTCGCCCCCCGGAAGGCGGTCAACGTCGGGGCGGACATGAGCAGAAGCCGGCCGGCACCCGTCTTGCGCAGCGAGACGGTGGAGGAGTGAAGGGCGTCGCCCGCAGCCACCGAGAGGGTGCCGTCAAAACGCACGGTGCCGGAATCCGGCGTTTCAAAGGTGACAAGAGTCCCGGCGGAGGTGGGCGCGGCAATTGCCCAGTTTGAGGAATAGGCGTGACCGCCCGCCGGGCTGCTTTCCCCGGCAAGTGGTGTGTATTGGCGAAGCACCAGGGTGGAGCCACCCTCGAGGACAAGGCGGTTGTATTGCGACGCGTCACTGCTCACATTCCGGTTGCTGGAAATTTCTAGGGCGCCGCCGTTCAGAACACGGTATTCACCCCGCGTGGCACTGGCGGAATTGTCGCCCGCAAGGATCAAGCGGCCTCTTTCCACGGTGAGGTTGCCGGAGAAAGAATTGTCGGCCCCAAGCGTGAGACGGGAGGTCGAGGGGGTGTTGCGCGTTTCCGTGCTGTAAGCATGGGTGCCGGCATAGGCGACATTGCCGACAACGCCGGGCGAGGCATCGCGGATGACGGAGGCCAGGACGCCGTCTTGCACCGTTGTCGACGTCGTGCTCGCCAGGCTGGCGTTGACGCCGAAGTCTCCGGCAAGACGCAACGTGGCGGAGTCGCCAAGGTGGATCCCGCCGTCAAATTGGATGCCGCCCTCGTTGGAGAACGTCACGCTCGCGCCATTGGCGAGGGTGAGTTTCTTCGACAGGAAGGAGGCGGAGGAGGTCTGCGGCGGCAAATGGGCGACGTCAGCGGAGACGATGGCGCCCGCGCCAGTGAATTCGCGCACGCCAGCCGCGACGTTCATGGCGGCAACGGGGATGACATGGGCGACGGTGTCGGAGGCGGAATCGCGAAGATGGATCGTCTCGGAAACGCCGGCGCCAAGCGGCAGGAAGCTCACCGAGTCGCCATCGACAAAGGCGAGGTTGGGCTTGGTGGCGGTGTGCCAGTGCGGATAGCCCGTGCCATCAACGCTTGCGCCATCTTCCAACCAATTGCCGCTGCCGGAATTCCAGATGAGGGCGAGATTGGCGTTGTTCGTGACCGACAATTTCAACCCAGGATCCGTGGCGGCATTCGGGGTGGCAAAAGCGGCGTTGGTTCCGGCGTCTTCATAGAAAACGGTGAACACCTGCCGTTCGCCAGCCGGGACAAGGGGATTTCCATTTTGGTCTTTAAGGGTATAAATCCCGTCAAACAAACCGGTCGAACCGGCAACCCCGAACTTTGGAAGATCGCCATCGCCGGCCTGCATGAACGCGATGTTGCCTGAAATGAGGGTGTATGTGGCATCACGACGCGCGGCAGGCGTGGCGGCGTCAAAATAGGTGAGCGCGAATTCAGGAACGCTGGAGGTCAAGCCCAGCGGGGCATTGAGCACCTGCACGTTGTCATGGGTGACGCCAGGGGTGGTGTCACTCCCGGAAAATCCTCCGTTGACATCCAACTCAAAAACAAGCGGTCCATTGTTGCCGGTTGAACTCAAAGCCGCAGGGGACAAAGTCAATTTTCCGTAGCGGCCGACATCGGAGGCGGGATTGGAAAAAAGCGGTTGCCCCGGCGTGAACACGGCCGAATCGGGCGCAAAAACGAGAGGCCCCAAGGCAAACGAAGCGGCATTGAGTGAGCCACGCCCCTCGACACGCACCGAGGTACCCAGTTTGGCGGCGGCCGCCGTGGTGACCGCGGCATTGTTTTCAAGGCGGAGAACCCCCGCCGAGGCGTTGAAAGCGGCACCAAAATCGGAATCCGCGCCAAAAACGACAACACCGGAGCCTGTTTTGTCAAACGTCGCCCCCCCTCCAACCCCGATGACCGGGGCATCAAAGCGCGTATAGCCAGAACCTTTGACCTCGAGGGCGGCGTTATCCAAGTAGATGGAGTTCGCAACACCCGCTGAACCATTCCACGAGGAATAATTATCCGCCGCAAAATGGAAATTCTCGTTTGTGCCACCAAGGACGAGCTTGGTTTTGCTGAAAATCGCGCCACCCAAACCTCCGGATTTATTGCCGGAGAAAAGATACGTCCCGCCCCCGGTGAAAGTCACGGCCCCGCCAGCGACAACATCGATCGCGCCGCCATTGCCAGAGACCAGGGCATCCCGCAGCGCGAACACCGCATCGCTCGCGGCGGCAAGGGCAAGCGCTCCGGAAACAGCATAGTGGTTTGAGGTTTCAACGCTTGTGCGGACCTCCACATTGCCGGATTTCCCTGACGGCACCGTTATCCAGCCCGCGGACGCGCCATTGGCGCCGGGATTGGAGGCGACGCCAAGCGCCCTGCCGCTCCCAACGAGGTCGGGCACGGAATCCTCGTCAAAGTCAATTTCCGCGCCGAGCACGAGTTTCCCGTCCTCAAGCGTGACGCCGCCGGTGAAGGAGTTCCGGCCGGAAAGGGAAAGGGCGCCGGCGCCGCGTTTCACGAGGGCGCCTTCACCTGAAATCCACGGCAGCAGAACGGCCTCAAGCTGGGCATCCACATCAAACACGCCACCGAGGCCACGCAGATGGATCTCCGTGCCATGCGCGGAGGTGGTGTTGGTGGCCGCGTTCCAGCCAAGCACAAAACTTTTCGCGACGGCAGGGCTGCTGGAATTCTCAATGATGAGCGTCCCCTGCGTGGCGGCGGAAGAACCGGCGGGAGAGCCGAAGACAAGGGTCCCCGGATCCGCGATGGAGACCTTTGTGTCATCCCAGATCCGGACGGTCGCACCGCCGGAAATTTCAAGGGATGGCGCGCCAGGGTCCGATGGGGCGACAACATTCGAGCCGTCATCCGCCTTGCGCAATGTGACAACGGCAGGCAGCCCCCGCTCGCCGATATCCACGGTCCCATTGGTGATTTCCAAACGGTTCACGTCGACAAGCTGGTTGAGAACAAGCTTGTTCGCGCCGCGTTTGACAAAAGTGCCATACGTGGCAGGCGCCGACCCCGCGCCATCGGGATCAAAACCGCCGACATTGGAGAGTCTCTGCACGTGGGTGTCGTTTTCGACAATGACCGCGCCGCCCTTGGCGATCGAAATGGCGGCGTAGTAATCACCCTCGAGGGAACCGTCGGATGAACCGAGCAGACCTGTCACGTGGAGAACGCCTTCCTCCACGGTGGTCGGGCCGGAGTAATCATTGTGCAGGCCGGCAAGCGTCAACGTGCCGTCACCGCGCTTGATGAGCGCGCCATAACTTGTGGCATTCGAAAACACGGGGGCGAAAGTGGCATTCACCCCGTCCTCAACAAAGAAGACACCGCCTCCGTTGCCGAGTTTGACGACGGTGCCGGCGGCAAACGTCCATGCCAGCGCGATTGGGGCCGTCGCCGTGGCGGAGGAGGTTTTCCAAAGCTCCGCGGTGGCGTCGTATTCGTGTGGCAGCTCATGATTGAGAATGCGCAAGGTGCCCGTGGTCGAGGCATCTCCAAGGGAGATGGTCGCCGCGGCGGCGAATTCGAGGTTCGTGTTGTCCCAAACGTGCGCGACAGCTCCGGAAGAGATGGAGACGGCCGGCGCCCCGGTGGAGGTGCCATCCGCGAAGTTCAAAACAACCCGCACCGCGCTTTCCGCGTCGCCAAAAAGGACATTGCCGCCCGTGAGCGTCAGGGTGTTGACAGCAACCGGCCCGAAGAAAGCCACGGTATTGGTGTTTTTCTTTTCGATGGATCCATAAGAAGGCGTGCCAGCGCCCCCAAGGATCTCCCCGGAAAACGTCTGATTCCCCATGGCGAGCGAGGCATCAAGCACCAGCCTGGCCCCGGAGGGGATGCGAATCTCCCCCTCATAGTTATTCGTGTGGACATGGGCGGCATGGGTGGGGGAGGCGCCATGGACGAGGTCACTCCCGGCGCCAAGCAATCCTGTGACGGCAAGTGTGCCGGCCTCAATGACAGTCCGGCGCTGGTAGGTGTTTTGTCCGGCGAGCGTGAACGTGCTCGCATCGGAACCTGACTTCACAAGGGCATCGGCGCCGACGCTGCTCGCGGCATCAGAAATCACGCCATGAAAGACGCCGTTTCCGGTATCGGCGGAACCATTGAGGCCGATTTGCAAGGTGTTGGCGCCCAAGAGTATCTTGGTTCCCGCGTCAAGGGCCGCGGAAGTCGGGAGACCCTGGGTGTTCAGGTTGCGGATGACGGCAACCCCGGCGGCATTCGCGTCGCCAAGCTGCTCAATGTCGAACACGGCGGACGTCCCGGTGGTGCCACCAAGGCGCAGGTCGGAGGATGCCGCGATGCCGCCAAGAGTGCCCGAGGTCGCGTTTTTCTTAAGCGCAAGCACAGCCGCCTCGCCCACGGTGGTCGTGCCCGTGTAGGTGTTTGCGTTGGAAAGGGTAAGCGAGACGCCGTTTACGCCGGAGTGGGTGGCGTCACCTTGGACGACAAGGTTCCCGAGACCGGAAATGACGCCCTCAAATTCGCCGGTGTCAGCCGTGGGGACGGCGGGCGCGCTCGCGCTGCCGACCGTGAGGGTGGCGGCGGTCACAAGCTCGGCCGAGTCGGTGTGCCAACTTTTCCCGAGATGAATCTCCGTGTTTTGTCCACCCGTGAGCTTTGAAACCGTCAGGTTGCTGACTGTGGCGGAAGCTTCCGGCGAATTGTCGGCTCCCTCATATTTCACGAGATCCAAGCGGGCGGCCTTGGAGGCAGCGGCGTCTCCGACAAGCAAAAGCTCCGCCGTGGCTCCAAAGGCGTTGGGATGAAGAACGGTGACATCGAGATTGGAGATGCGGGTGTTGCCCGCGTAATTACTCTCGGCATTGCCGACATCCAGGGAACGCCGCGAAGCGTTCGCGCCGACAGGAAGCTCATTGACAAACGCAAACCCGCCATCCCCAAGGAGTTTTGCGGAAAGCTTGGGATTGGCGGCATCGCCCGCATTGAGCGTCACCACGCCGGGGGCTGCGGCCGGATTGCCCGAACCATTCACGGTGGACGCGCCTTCGGCATACGCGGTTATCGACGAGAGGGCATAGTCGATGTAAATGCCATTCACTGCGCCAAGTCCGGCGGAATTCTGCACATTTGCCGAATAGTCAAAAAGCGCGAATCCCGTGCGCGGCGCGCTGGCATCATTGCCGTTGGTCGGGTCGTAGATGGCAATCGTGTCCCCCTGTTGGGAGGCATTCATGACGGTGCCCTTGTTATTGACGAATTGAAGGTTCAGATTGCCACCCTGCACATTGCCGTTGGCCTGCACAAGCAACCGTCCCGCCGGCCCCGAAGCCCCGCTCCAGAAATCCAGAATATTCCGGTCGGGATCGGTGTAATAAGTTGGAATGGAAATGCCGTTGGAGAGACCCACCGCGACAACACGCAACTTCAAGTTTTCGCGCACATCGAGGTCCTCAACGACAAGCGATGGGGACGCAAGCTCGAGGGCGGAAGTGGCAAAATCAAGCAAGCCACCCTTTCCGACAAGATTTCCAATAATGACGGCGGCACCATCCGCACGGGGCTGCACGACAGCCGTGCCACCATTCGTCCCGTTGATGTCCGCAGTGTCGGGCACCGGGCCATCAAGCTGCAGTGTTGGACGCACCGGGCCAGTGCCGCGCAAGATGCCGGCATTCGTGCGCCCTTCATTCTGCGCGGTGTAATCGGCCAAAGCGGCAGCGTAGACATCTTGCGCCTCTTGGGAGGCGCCAGAACCAGGATTAACCGGAGAAGTACTGGCAGCCAAAGAGAGCGTCGCATTGGCAAGCTCGATGGTGCCGGCAAAATCCGTGCCGACAGTGGTGCCGAAATGAAAATCATTCGTGGGATAGGCGGCGGGAACAGGTCCAAGCGGCCCCTGGAATTCATTCGTGGCGACGTTGACGCGCAAAACACCATCACCGCCGAGGGCGTTTTTGAAATGGTCCGCCCCGATTTCAAGCACGCCTTTCGGAGCGTCAGAGGTGCCGCTCGCACCCATGTCAATTTGCACTTTGCCGCCAAAATTTTCGAGCGCTCCGGCATCCGGAAGCACAAGCTCGCCATCGCCGCTCTTGACGAACACAGGAGAGTCAGCACCGGAAATTGAAGCCAAAAGGACAACCCTCAGGCCGGCGACCACGCCAATATTGGCGCCATCGCCACGCAGATTGATTTCAACGTCATGGGCGGCGGCGAAAGGGAAAAGGGTCTCTGGTGATCCACTGGTGCCCGTGCCGACATTAGCGAAAGCGAGATTTCCGGAAGAGTCCGCAATCGAAGCACCAATATTCGCATCCTCGCCAAGCACCACCTTGGCTGCGGCGTCGAAGGTCAAGGCGGTGTTGCTCAAAATTCTGCCCGTGGCATCGCCCTTGACGGTGAAGGACGGGGCGGCGGTTCCTTGCTTGTGAAGCGTAACGGTGGTCGGCGTCACAACATCGCCAAAGATGGTGACGGCACCCGCCCCGCCGGAAATGACGATCTGGTTTGCATCCACATTGCCGGAAAAAGTGACGGTGTTCGCGCCAAGTTTTTCGATGGAGCCATAACCCGTTGAACCAGAGGATGGTGTGTAGCCACCTATCACCCCGGAGATTTTCTGCGACGCGGCGGCGGCAGTGTCGCCAAACACAAGCCCGGCATTGGCGGCAATGGCAATGCCGCCCGCGTAATCTCCCGCGCCGGAAGTGGCACCCAGAAGGCCGTTGATGACCAGACGGCCTTCGCGAACCTCGGTGCCTCCGGTGTAAGTGCTTGCGGCCGTGGCGGCAAGGGTCAGGATCCCCTGCCCTTCCTTGATCAACAAGCCGCTCTGGCCTGTGACGTCGTCAACCCCATTGGCCAAGATCACGTTCAGGCCTGAGGCGACGTGGAAAACGCCACCCGCCCCGCCGAGGACGATGCCCGCGTCAGTGCCAAACCCGGCATCAAAATTATGGGCAACCAACCCGTCCGCACCGGCCGTGCCGGTACCGCTATCGAGAATGGCAAGGGTCCCTTGGGTGGTATCACCAAGAGTAACGGTGCCTTGCTCGGAAAGGGCAAATGCCGTGTTGTCCCAAAATTGCGCGGAAGCACCGTTGTTGACGATGATTGAGCCAGCCACAACGCCTTCGCCGAGGGTGACACTTCCCCCAAGGGCTTGGTTTCCAAAAACGGCAACCCCATCCGTGACGGCAATCTCGCGAACCGCGACATCGCCAAGAAATTCCACAGTGCCAGAGCCAGTCTTGGAAAGGAGGCCCGTCGCGGCAGTCCCATCAAGACCGGTGACGGATTGGCCAATTTGCACCTTCAAGGAGCTTCCACCGCTCCCACCACCTTGAACATCAATGACGCCGCCGGCATTCGCGATTTTCAGCGTTGTCGCAGCGCCCCCTGTTCCAGAGCCAAAAGCATAGGCAGTCGAACCGCCATTGACCTCAAAGCGCAGGGTCCCTTTCGTGCCAGAACTGCCGCTATCGTCGCCAAGCTGGATCACATTGCTCAAGGACGACGCGGTGAAAGCTGCGGCCGTGGCATTGGCGATGACGAGAGTGGAATCCCCAACAATCGAAAGCTGCGATTGCGGCGCGCCATTTTCGCCAAGATTGAACGCGTTGTTGAATGTCGCGCTGGAGGAATTTTCAAGGCGATAGCCCTCGAAATCGAGCGCGACACCTGTGCCGAAAACAGCCGTGGCATTGTCAATCAACAACAGGCCGGTGGAAACACTTGAAAGGCCTGAACTTGTGTCCGTGTGACTTGCCCTGCCGGAAATCGTTTTTCCATTTCCGACAAAAGTGTAGGCTGCGTTCGCGACCGTCATGGCGCCAACATTCACATCGTCAGCGATAGTGACCGAATTCCGGGCGACACCCACCGCATCAAATGTCACAACGTCCCCGGCCACAAAATAATCCGTGGCTTGAGAGGAAGCAGTCGCACTCCAGTTGATAAGGTCATTTGTTCCCGCCCAGTTTTGCCATTTCGCAGGGCCGTTCGGGTCTCCGCCAACCCAAGTCAGCGCAAAATTATGCAGGAAGGAGGTGAGATAAAGCACCTGGCCTTGGGACGAGGCATCCTTCACAAGGACCTTGGTTCCCAAGCGCCCCGATCCGCCCCCCGGGAAACTACCGCCGGGCAGTTGCAAACTAAAGGAGGAGGAAACGTCATGGACAGAGCCTGCGGGAAGAGAGGAAAAACCGCCCTCTTGCGTGACAAGCTCATAGGTCGATCCCAACTCAAAGGCGCTCAGTTTAATGACATTCCCTGATCCTATCAGTGTCGGGGAAACAGCGCCTCCGCCGCTGCTCGCAACAAGGAAATTGTCGACATTGTTTGTCCCGGCCTCAACCCGGAGGTCAAATGTCAACCCACTGATTCCGGCAAGATTCCGGATGGTAGCCATGCCGGTCACGGCCGAGCCATGCACAGCCAGACGCGAAACGTCAGCAGCCACCGTGCCCACGGTTTTTCCGGATTCGATACTCCAACTATTTTTGGCAATCGTCCCCTCAAAATTGCCAATCTGGACAAGCCCCGTCGTGGAATTGGAAAAACTTCCAGTGCCATCCACATCGCCAAACTTGATCGTGGCAGGAATGCCAGAACCGGGGATGGAATGAAGCGTGTTATCACCAAGGGCGGACACCCCCTTGGAAGAAAGATCAAAAAGGCTCCCCGCAGGGGCGGTCACAGAGAAATTTCCGCCATTGAAGAGCAGCTTGGAAGAGTTTGAGCCGAGTTGCGTGACCTGCGCCACGGAGAGGGATCCTCCGTTAAGCAACAACGAACCATGAAAGTTATCGTTCCCAAAACGTCCCTCGGTGGCGGCGGTAGTGATCGTCAAGGACGAACCCCCATCCACAATGAACATGGAATTAGTGCCGCCAAAGATTTTCCCTACCAAGGAAGCACTCCCTTTGAGGAGCAGCGCGTTTTCTCCAAGATCGACATTACCTCCGGCCAGTCCACCTCCAGAGATTCCCTTGATGCTGGTTCCTGCATTTGGGAGAGTATAGGAACCTGCGGAAGCAAACGTCCCGTAATCCCCTGTTTTTCCAGTGAGTCTGGATATGTCCAATTTACTCCCGGCAAAATTGGAAAGTTCCACCAGGGAGGACTTGGAGATGGAAGCTGAATTTCCAACCAAGGACAAAACAGCCGGAAGCGGCCCCCCCGTGATTTGCGTCGGCCCCTCAAAAGAACTTGCGCCGGTCAGGATAAGATTCCCTCCGGAGAGAACAAGTCCGCCAGCCCCCTCGATCGTTCCGGTAAATTTCCCTGTATCAACTCCGGAAAGCGCACTGGGATTTCCAAATCCGGCAGCGGTAATTTCCAACTTGTTTGAACCGAGAATCACTTTTGCGGTGCTCTCGGTTGTCCGGCTCAAAAGATCCCTTATTGAAACATCCGCCGTCGCCCCGCTGATATCGAACACCCCATTTCCCAGCAAGGAGACGTGCGAGGAAGTCGAAATGCGGCCATTACTCCCAATTCCCAGCTTGGCGCTGCCACCCACAACAATTTCCCCTGTGAAATTATCGGGAGCCAAGGTGGCGCTGTCTCCGGTGAGATCCAAGTTTCCACTGGCAACGTAAAATTTTCCGCTTCCCTTCAATATCCCCGCATAGACACCCGACGCGTCTTGAATATGAAGCAGGTTGCCACCCACATTCACAATCGAATCAGCCTTGTCCGAGACCAAGTTTTTAATTTTGACACCCTGATCAAAAGCTCCAGGTCCATTCGGAAATTCCACAGAACCCGTCGCGGGTGAAATGTTAAAAGTCGCCCCGGAGCCACTCAAAAGAACCGTGGAGGAATTTTCTATTTTTCCAGTCTCCCAGAGAGTCAATGTCGCGGAACTCCCAATTTCCGTAATTCCCGCATACGTATTCCCGCCACGCAAATCAAGCGCCGTTGAATCCTTAACCAACAAGGCGGTTCCGGTGGGAGTTCCCGTGCTGGAAATCACACCGTTATAACGAATAAGAATCGATGGATTGTCAAAAGCAACCTGACCGCCATCCTCAATGTAAATGTTGTCTTTGATGTTTCCTTCAAAATCCTTACTTTTAAAAACGGCCCTGCCCGTGTTTTCCACAATGAAATCTCCTGCGGACGTTCTAACCTCGCCCCGGAATTCAACCGTGGACGTCAATCCATTTCCTGTGGCCGAATTACCGACAACAACATCTCCAGCGGTATTGCTAAAGGAGCTTTGAACAATCACATGCGCATTCGCCGTGTCATTTTCGATGCGGAAACCGCCCTCACTCGTCAAGGAATTGAATGTGACGTTTGTATCGGTGGTTGTTTCCCCAAAAATGGAAACACCACCGGCGCGCGCACCAACAGGCGCCCCAAATCCCACATTCGCCCCCATGATTTCCAAGCCTTCGGAGGAAATTGTCACATTTCCGCTAAATCCAACCGACGCGCTTGACACGCCATCTCCGATAGTCAATGCACCTGTGGATTTAAGCGTGGTGGCAGACGGGGCATCAAAAGTATAACTCACAGATTCCGCCACCTTCATCGAACCCACCACGACGCCGTCGCTTGCGATGCTGACATTCAATGCGCCAATCCCTGCTGAATCAAACACCACGTGGTCGCCATTTTGGAAAAAACCACTACCCGTGGGATCCGCAGCCCCATGCCAATTCTTCGTGGCATCAGCCTCTTGACTCGTTTTGGCATTCTGCCAGATATTACCCTTGGCCCCGTCCCAGTGAAGAGTCTGGGGGGTTCCTGTGTTCACAATAAAAAGTTTTATGTATTTTCCATCGGGATCGCTCGCATATTCCAAATACGGCGAATAACGTCCCCCTTTCCCTGGGTAAGAGGCGTCAATGGTGATGTACGAGGACAAATTGCCTTGATCAAGCGGCGTTTCCCCGGAGCCTGCATCAATCTTCGCTGGCACTGACAAGCCGTCGATCGCCGAAATTATTTTGTAATCTTTCGAACTTCCCGCAGAGGCATTGCTGAAATAACTGAAAAGATCGGGCGCCACGGTGACCGATCCCGAAAAATGGATATGACCGGGATTGGCGTCATCGCCATCCACCCGAACATTTCCGACTTCGCCGTTCGGACCGAAGCTGGGAATAATGATGGTGCCACCAGCCAAATTCAATGTGTTGCCACTGGTGATAAAACGAAGAGTCCCGCCGCCGTTGCCGGAGCTTGTGGAAAGCGCGAGCGCATTGGCATTATCGTCCCAAGAGAATGTCTCGGAGGAGGAAAATCCAGGCCGGAGCGTACCTTGGATGTCAATGTGCGGAGAACGGATCGTACCGGCGCCTGATAAAGTGGCCCCGGCGCCAATTCTAATTTTTCCATCCGTCGCAAAAGACTGCCCACCTGAGTTTTGAACATGGAGTTCGCCAGAGAAAACCTCGACAGAATAACGGTCACCATCAAGCGCGCCAATGTGCGTGTCTCCGGAGAACTTGGCAATCGCGCCTTCGTCAAGGGCAACTTGAAGCGTCGACCCCGAGGCAGGAGCTTCGATGGTGGCCCCACTCTTGAAATAAATATTGTTCGCGCCGGAAAGAGAAACGCCCGAGCCGCCTTTGATGACAGCGGGGCCTTCAAGCATCACAACCCCCGAGTTGGAAACAATATTGACCGGACTGGATCCGGTAAAATTCACAGAGGATTGAAACAGGACATTCCCGTTGATTGCCCCGGCCGAATCTTTCAGATGAAGCGTCCCTGTACCCGTCACACGTCCGGAAAAAGAAAAGTCGCCGTTAACCAGGAGGTTGTTCGCCCCCAAGTTCACAACACTCGCGGAAGAGGCACTTTGAAGGGATTGGATAACGGTGCCGATGCCGGTGCTGTCCCCGGACAACGAGGCATACTCCCCGGTGGAACTCGAAAGACCCGCAATGGAAAATGTCGCCGCATTGGCAAGCATGACGCCGGATGACTTCGAAATCGAACCGCTTGCGGACAACGCAAGCTCCCCCCCTAAAACATTCGTGGCTCCAGTGTAATCTTGGGCATTGGAAAACGCCTGCGTGGCGGATCCCGTTTTCACCAATGAGCCAGTCCCCTGGATCACGCCGCCAAAAGAGCAATCAACAATGGGCGCGACTGTGAGCACACCCGCTCCGAGAAGAACTTTTGCGCTGTTACTGATGGAGCTGGAAGACAACCCTGCGATTGTCTGGCGAGTCCCGGCAATATCGAGAGAGACGGTCGCACCAGAAAACGACACAACGCTGTTTGCGCTAAGCACTTGGTCGGCCGCCGCACGCAAGGTTCCGCCCGAGATGGTTGTGGCACCGGAATAGCTGTTTTGGCCGGCCAGCGTAAGCGTGGAATTACCCGATTTGGCAATTGAACCCAGCCCCGAAACCACACCGGAAAGTGTCTGGATTTTCCCGGCGTCACCCACGGCATACGCGAACAGCGAATCCTCATTGGCCAGGACAATGGCGCCGCCATAATTGCTCGCGTTATCCGCGCCAAGCGCGCCGCCGGTTCCCTGGACCTTAAGCGTGCCATGGTTGATGAGCGTATCGCCCGCATAGGTGTTCGCTCCTTGAAGTGAGAACAGTTCGGATTCCGCGTCGAGCGTGAGCGAACCGGAACCTTGGATGGAACCATGGAAGGCAAACTCCGAAGAAGCCACCCCGGAACCTTGGACTGTGAGTGTCTTGGAACCCAAACGCACGCTTGTGCCGGAACCCGTGTCCGAGGTCGCGGTGATTTTTTTGACGACCGCCCCGGACAGCGTCCCGGAAATATCAAAGACGGCGCTGTTCAACAAATGGACGTCGCTTGAGGCGAGCGTGGCCGCCCCGACGAGCTTCAAGGCGGCGGTTGCGCCGTTCACAGTCGTCTGCCCGGCATAGGTGTTTTCCCCCGAGAGCGAAAGCGTCCCGCCCGTGAGGGACAGTTTCCCTTCCCCGCCATTCGCAACACTTCCATCAGCAATGGTTCCAGCAAACGAACCTTCGCCAGCAATCTCAAGTGTCTTGCCTCCAAGATAGATTTGGGACCCAAGGACACCCGCGAGATTTTTGATTTTTGCGGTGCCTGCGGAAATCCCGGCAATGTCAAAAGTCGCGGCGGCGGCGGCGAGATTGACTTTGGCCGAATTGGCGACAGCGCCCGCCTCAAAAAGCGAAAGGGTGCCGGCGTTGATAACCGTGTCACCTGTGTAGGTGGCCGCCTTCAAGAGACGCAATTCCCCCAGCCCGGATTTTTCGAGGGATGACGCGGCAGCGGCGCCAGCTCCCGACGTGCCATCGGCGAGCACCGCGCCAATGTCCAGACGCCCGTGCCGGGCGACATCCACCGAAAGCCGGGGCGATGCCGCGACAGAGCCGATCTGCACCGAGGGACTCGCAGTAATGGTGGAAACGAGGACGTTGGAGGCATCCGCCCCGCCTCCAGCGGTGATATTGCCACGAAGCCGGAGGGTGCCGGCAGTGACGCCAATTGTGCCGCCATCAAAATCAACGGCCCCCAACGAGTTATTGGCCGAAACCTGGACCGTTCCCTGCACGACACACTTCGTCAGGGGTGTTTCCGTCGCCCCGGAAAAAGCATCCGCATGCGTCAATTTCAGGGTGGCGCCCTGTCGTATGACCGTGTCACCGGTATATTCGTAGTAAACGGTTCCGCTTTTTTGAAGGGTCAGCGACGCCCCCGTCTGAATCTCAATGCCGCCGCTTCCAAAAAGAATCTGCCTGTTGTTTTTCTTTGAAAGAAAAACAAAATTCCCGGACTCCACCGTGATCCCATAACGCGTGACCACGCCATTTTCGACCAGATCGGCAATCGCGGGTTCACGACTATCGTTGCCAAACGGAACCTCCTGGGTGGGTGTCGAACCCCAAGTTGTGCCGTCACCCGGGGCGTTGATTGTGAAGACCGCCTGGTTATTTTCCCCATTCACCCACGTGCGATTTACGGCGGTCCCGCTGGTACGCCAATGCAGGTCCGCCGAGCTTCCTGGGGGATTATTGGTCCACCAATTGGTGGTGGTGTTTATCCAGTAAAGGGTGGCGGCCGGGGCACAGGGAGCCGAGGCAAGCCCTGCGGCGAGGGCGGCGGCGGCAAAAAAACGACGGGGAAAGGAGACGGCCTTGGGACGCGGGACCATGGGAACACGCCCAAGGGCAGCGCAAGAACGCGGGGCGCCGGCCACGGTGGCTGTGGCATCAAAAGACTGGGGGATGGCGTTGTGTGTCATGAGGAAAGCAGGTCAAATGTTGTTTTCGTTAAGTTGTTGATTTCAAAATTGTTTTCGAGATCCAGCGGATGGCGGGAACGGAGGCGCGCAATCCGGGGGCGCCGCGCGTTTCTCCCTGGCCGATCCGGCATGTGTGTGAAAATGCCCACGCCGTCGGTGGCGGCAAAAAGGCAGCATCCGCCGGGCAATCACACAGACATGAAAAAAACATGCCCTCGCACCGCGCGTTTCCCAGGATCAAAGGACCGCGAGGGTGTCCTGACACCGAAACAGGCTGCCCGGCCTGCGATCGGAGGCAGGCGTCTGCTGAAAAAACAGCTTTATTCCGGGTGTTATTCATGGGCGAGCGTGAGGGGAAAAAACGATGGGACAGCGCGGAAGGATGGTAATTTCTTTGGACAAATGAAGGCAAAAAAACGGGCATGTCACAACGTGGAACCTCACGGGACGGCGGAAGCTGTGGCAGCATGGACGCTGGTGCTGGCGAGCCACTTCTCAAATTTCCTGAATTGGGCCGCCTCGGCCATGACAAGCAACGAATCTCCCGGGTGAAGAATCTCCGAGCCGGAGGGGTTGACGATGTGGCGCCCGTCCCGCTGAATGCCCGCGACGCGGATGGCGGCAACGTCGCCAAGGCGCAGCTCGGCAAGACTTTTGCCCGCGCTCGGCCCCGGCGGGACGATGCAAGTCTCAAGAATGGGTTGTGAGGCCGGGGAGCCGGCCAAGGGTCTCCTTTCGCCAAGAAATTGCCGGGCCGCCTGGATCTCGGCGCTTTTTCCAAGCAGCGAAAGCCGGTCACCGGGATAAAGCCGGGTCTCCGGCCCCGGGCTGGAAATGAGGAACCCATTGCGGTCAATGGAGACCACCGACGCGCCAAAGCGGGACGGGATGGAAAGTTTGCGAAGGGATTCGCCAGCACAGGCCGCGTTCTCAGGCAGGACGCAGTCCTGAAGGTGGATGTCCCAGCTGCCAAGCTCTCCCGCAAAACGGTTCCACGCGCCCTCACGCGAGGATTCCACAGGATCCCCGCCTTGCCCCGCGCCCCCGTCCCTCGCGAGCGCGTCCTCGACAGACTTCCGCCAGACGGTCAATTGGCGCGAGAAATACAACCCCGCGCCCACAACGGCGGCGAGCAGCAACAGGAAGGGGAGCACCCGCACATAGGCCGAGAAAGTCGAAAACCATGCCGGCAGCAGCAGTGTGAGCCAAATCACCGAAACCATCACAAAAAGCACCCAAAAGGCCGAGGCCAGCAATTGGCGCGGCAGGAAAGTGCTGCTGAAGCTGCGGGCCAATGGCGGGATGACTTCCTTCGCATTGCGCCAGATGGACCACCACAGGGCGGTCACCATGATTCCCGTGACCGACCAAAAAAGAATTTGCAGGACAAGCTCGCCCCCGCCTGCCGCCCCCCAATGCAACTTGCGCGCAATGCGTTCAAAAAACTCCCTGGCCGTGTTTTGCAACTGCGGCAGAAATATCACGATGCCCGTGGCCAGAAGCAACTCGAGGAAGCTCTGCAGAAGCTTCGGCGCGACAAGCTTCCACACCACGCCGCGCGGCGGGCGATTCTTCAATTTTTCGAGCCAGACATGGTAAAGCGCCATGAGACGCGTGATGAAACGAGGCTCCAATTTCATGGCGACCCTCAGGATGACGTCGGCATGGCGGTTCATGAACGGCGTGGCAAGCACCGTGAGCACGGAAAGCAGGATGGCCACGGGATAGAGGTGCTTTTCAAACACCTTTGCCGAGACCGCGAGCTGGGCGATAAGAAAGGTGAACTCCCCCAAAGGCGTGAGCAACAGGCCGCTTCGCCGCGCCGCGTTGGGCGGGGAACCCGTGAGCAGCATGGCCAGACCGCAGGCCACAGGACGGCCGAGCATCGTGAAAAGCAGCAAAACGCCGGTGAGCAGCAACACGTCGGCGGAAAACAGCGAGCGCGGGTCGGCCATCATGCCGATGGAGACAAAGAAGAGGCTGCTGAAAATACTGCGCACACTGTCAAAAGATTTCTCCAAGGCATCCTTTTGCGGCAGCTCGGCGATTATGGCGCCAAAGAGAAACGCCCCAAGGGCCAGTGAAAAACCGGCCTCCCGGGCGGAAAACGCAAGGATCAACAACAGCCCCGCCACGCCCACATTGCGCAGGTCGGGGTCGCCGGAAAGCTCCAGCCTGCGCACCAGCCTCGGAACAAAAAGCAGGCAGGAGGCAAGCACCAGGATGACAAAGGAGCTGATGCTCGTGAAAACAGATCCCACCTGCCCGACTCCAGAGACGATGCCCCCGCCACCGGCGTCACCCGCGGCACTCGTGACCGTGGCGAGTATCGTGAGCATGACCACGGCCACCACATCCTCGCTGATCGTGATACCCAGCGCCGTCTGCGCCATCTTGTCGTGCGTGAGGTGCAATTCCTGCATGACCTTGGCAATGACCGCCGAACTGGAGACCATGAGCATTGCGGCAAGGAAGAGACACTGACGGTACTCCCAGCCAAGAACCTGCCCCAGCAGCAACGTGAGCAAGAGCATGAACACCGCCCCAAGCATCGTCGCAAAAATGGTCTGCAACCCCATCCCCGCGAGTTTCTTCAAGCCAAGCTGCAGCCCGATGGCGAACATGACGAAGACGAGGCCCACCTCCGCAAGCCCATTGATGCTGGCCTCATCCGAGATAAGCTTCAACGGCGCGTTCGGACCAATGGCAATGCCCGCGAGCAAATAGCCCACGATGGAGGACAATCCAAGGCACTTGCAAAGCCAGCCAGCCGCCCCGGCGGCAATCAGCACAATGGCAATATCATGAACAAGGGTGGAATGCATGGCTTCTGGATGCGGGCTTCGTAGGTTGGAAAAACAGCGGGTCGGCCAGTGAATTCCATGCCGTGGACGTGGAAAGGCAAAAAAACTGCCCCCCCGGAAAGCCCACGGACATGCCGGCCAAAGGGAGTGTGCCGCCGGCGCAAAGCGGGAAGGCCGGGCGCGCCGCCCAACGCCCCCCCTTCCCTACTTTTTGCGGGAGGAATGGACACGCTCCAGCATGGGCGACTCAAAGAGGGCCTTGGGGGTGATGATCTCCCTCTCAAGTGGAAGCTCCCCGCCGGCAACGGAACGAATGAAGGCTTCGTTGGGCTTCCAATTCAAGACGCCAAGCGTGTCCGTCTTCGCAAGGGAAACTCCCGTGGCATTCCTGACGGCCTTGAACACCAATTCCGAACAATAGAGATACTCATCATCCATCCGGAACTGCATGTCATACGGACGCCCAAGAAACCGCCGCGCCTCCTTGACGATTTGCGGAATTTTCTCCGAGAGCGGAGCCTTCAGGCGACCGGCGCTGAAACGCCCGCCCCGCCCGCGCGCCACCCACTCCTCCAGCGGTGTCTCATGCACCGTCCCCAAGGCCTCCAAAACACTCCACCCATCCCCGGAGCGGACAACAATTCCACAATGCGACCACGGTGACTTTGTCGCGCTCTCCACGGCTTCCACAAATTTGTCGCGCGGCATGGATTGGAAAAGAATGTCGCCCTCGGCAGGCATGTAACGCGCGGAATTCCCGTGCGCCGACGTCGCTGGCGGAGTGCGGCGGGGGGATTTTTTCAGGATTTTGGAAACGTATGCGCGACGTTCCTCGGGAGACATTTTCTGGAAACGCGCCTGTTCCTCCGCGCGAATCGGCGGGGGAAGGGAGTGCCAATAACGCAAAAGCGGATTCTCGCGCGAACGCCGAAACTCGGCCAGGGAACGCTCTCCATCACCGCTACGCAGATTTTCCAGCTTCTTTCGCAGCGCCTGTTTTTCCTCCGGGGACATTTTTGCAAGGGCGTCAATCGACCCGCGCAACGAGACCAGCTTTTCCGGCTGAAGGGAGATGATGCGCAACAAGGCACGCACCTCGCCGGGGGAAAGCGCCCTGAGCGCCTCGTCCCCCAAAGGTCCGGCCATGGCGGACATTGGCGCATTTGAAACATCCGCAACGGGGGACGCCGCCGCCGGGGCCTCCGTCGCGGCAAAGAGACCGGCCGGGGCAAGAAACATGAGGACGGCCAAAACAACCGCACTAATAGTGGGAAAATTCTTCATCAGAGGCAAAGGTGAGGGTCTCAAGCCAGGCAAGGGTGTTGTCATTAAGATCGGAAATCGCCTCGGCAATCTCGGCATCGCGCACAGCAGCGGCGGATGCAATGAAAGAGTCCGCGCCATCCGGGGGAATTTGAAGCATGTCGGCAAGAACGGGGTCATTCGCCATCGCGTGATCAAGAATCTCCTCGGCCTGGCATGTCGCGCGCCCGGCAACGGGATCGGAGACGGGGGCCGGGCCATTTCGGATGACAACGGAGAGCATCAGCGACACGACAAGGACCGCCGCGGCGGCGGAAAACGCCCAACGCAGGATGTTGCCATGGCGCTCCCACCCGACAACGCCGTTGAAAAGCCGTTCCGCGCATCCGGGGCGGGCGCGCACGGGATGTGCCGCGAGGCATTCGTCAACAAGCGCGTCAAGCGGGGATGCCGCGCCGCAGTCGTCATCACCGGCCTCGATGCGCCGCAGGACGGAATCGGCGAAATGCGGAGCCAAGGCCAGCGCGTCCCTGCGAAGCAAAGCATCAAGGCGCGCATCGCGCGCATGGTCTGTGCAGGATTCTGTGACGCTTGAGGACATGGCTTGGGAAAACGGAATTTGGCTCTGAAACGCTCCCCGCATGCCAAAGTTGCACAAGCGGGGCGCCACGTTCCTTTCCCCAGCCCCAGTTCAACTCGTCCCGTCAAATCGCCGCGCACGGCGGGACATTGAAAGCAAACAGGCAGGGGACATCCCTGTAAAACCGCCGCTGGTTCCCGCCTTGGCATGCCAGAGGCGCGCGAAAACGCCAATCAGGCGACAATGCGCGCCCACAAGACTTTCAGGTAACGGGAAGCCGGGTAATTGGAGAAGGCCGGGTGGTCGGCGCCGGCGCCAGTACGGTCAAAAATCTGCAATCGCTTGCCGTAGCGATGCGCCGCCTTCACGACAATCTCCTCAAATTCGTCCGGCGGAAGCAGCCCGGAGCAAGAGCAGGTGACAAACAGGCCGCCAGGGGCGACAAGCTGCATCCCAAGCACATTCAAATCGTTATACTTCTTGCGCCCGTCCTCCATCGCGTCACGACCGTCCACAAATTTTGGCGGATCAAGCAGCACCACGTCCCATTTGGCGCCATTGCGCTGCATCTGGCGCATGTAGGAAAAGGCGTCGGCATGCACAAAATTGGCGCGAAGCTGGTTGAGATTGGCATTGGCCCTGGCAAGGGCGACCGCCTTTTCGTCGAGATCAACGCCGGTGACGTCCTCCGCGCCGGCGTGCCTGGCCGAAAGGGTGAAACCTCCGGTATAACAGCAAATGTCAAGCACCCGGCGGCCCTTCGCAAGGCTCGCGAGCTTGAGACGATTGTCGCGCTGGTCGCAGAAAAAGCCCGTCTTGTGCCCCCCGGCGAAATCGACGTGGTAACGCACCCCGTTTTCAAGGATTTTCACCGTGCGCACATCGGCTGGCGGGACAAGGCGGGTGTCGATGCCTTCGACGCGGGCGATGGTCTCGTCCACCTGCACGACGGCACGGGTGGTGCCGAGGCATTCGTGAAGCACGGGGAGCCAGCGGGGGAGGCGCTGAAAAACGGCAAGGCTGGTGACCTCAAGACTCAAGGTGTCGGCATAGCGGTCCACAACAAGGCCGCCAAGGCCATCGCCATCGGCGTGGACAACACGATAGGCATCCGTGACGCCATCCAATCGGAGCCATTCCCGACGCAAGGCGGCGGCGTCCCGAAGGCGCCGAAGAAGAAACTCCTCGTCCACAAATTCCGCCCCGTGATGAAAGACGCGCAGGGCAACCTTCGCGCCAAGATTGCAAAAGCCCGTCCCGAAAGGACGCCCCTCCTTGTCATAAACAGCCACCATGGCCCCCGCGCGAATCCCGGGGCTGTGCTCGCCGACCATGCTCCGGTAAACGTGCGGATGGTAGGCATGGTACCGGAGCTGCACCCAAGGCGCCGTCCGCTGCGGCAAGGGCACGGGGAGCGCCCCGGTCGCGCCCGCGTCACGCCCTGGTCGCGCGAAGGGGGAAGGTGTCGCAGGGGGAGGCTCCATTATTTTTTGCGGGAATGGGGGCCATCAAGGTCTTCGTCTCCACCGAACACCGGATCCTCAAGCGAGTCGTCCTCCTCCTCATCCCAGCGCATGGTGTCATCCGCCTCGATCTTCTCGTCGGTGTCGAGGTCAAAGCCCTCGCCAATGTCAATGTCATCCTCCGGCGGCTCCTCCTCTGCGGATTCCTCGTCCACGTTCAGCTCGTAGCCCTCGGGGACAAATTCCAAAATGTCGGAGATTTCCTGGAATGCGTGAATGGAGCGCCCTTCCGTGTAGGCCTGCGTCTGGAGTTCGCGCACCTGCTCCTCCAGCTCGTCCACGGTGAGCTTCTGCTCAAACTGGATGTTGGCGTTCAGCAACTGGACCCGCAGCTTGGTGATGTGGTCCAAAAATTCGGCGTAGGGGCCTTTCTCCTCATCAAGCACGTCGGGCAACGCGAAGAGCACCGCATCGGAGTCGATAAAGGTCTCGTTGACCCGGATGAGGCGCACGGTCTTGTCGGCATTGCTTTCCTGGATTTGCAGCGGGATGAAAGCCGAATCCACCAGATCCAGCGAAAGTCCGTATTCCCGGAGCGTGTCCAGCGAGTCGAGGATGTGGCCCATCTGGCGCGGATCTATGACAGAGAGGCCGTCCATGTCCCAATTAACGGGATCGCTGGTCTTCTTGACCCACCAGTTGAGGTCTTTTCCCAGTCGCGCGAGGCACCAGAGGAGATTTGTCGATTGCTTTGCCATTGCTGGCGCGTGGAGATGGCAATTTGCGGGACGTTGTCAAATTTTCGTTTGACAGGAAGCATGGGACAGGCAACCTGCCCCACCCTGTTCATGGGGCGTTTCCTGAATCGCCAGTGTAGCACAGTGGTAGTGCAGCCGCCTTGTAAGCGGCAGGTCGTCAGTTCAATCCTGACCACTGGCTCCATTCAATCCTCACGATCATTTTTCTGCTCAATGGTGTAACGGTAGCACAAACGACTCTGACTCGTTTTGTCCAGGTTCGAATCCTGGTTGAGCAACCACCCCCCCGTCGCGCTTGGGAAGGCCGCACCATCACCAGCGCCGCCACTGCCACCGCCAGCGCAGCCGCAGCCGCCCAACACCAAGGGAATCGTGAGGGAGGGAAAATGCCGCCTCTGGCGCGGGACACACGCTTCGGGCGGCACTCAGCGGGCGCGGCCTGCGGCACACCGGATCACGCGCCGGGGACGGCCTGCCCGATCTCTCCGCCGCGCCGGGCGGCATCCGCGCGAAGCCAGGCCTCAAGGGATTTCAGGGATGCGGCGAGATTCTGGCGGGCTTGCGGAAGCTCCCCAAGGGCGGAAACCGCGGCGCGCGCAAAAAGATAGTATTTGATCTTTGGCTCGGTGCCGCTGCCACGCACGGCAAACTGACGCCCGTCGGCAAGGGTGAAGAAGTAAAAATCCTCCTTGGGAACCGGGTCGCCATCCTCATCAAAGAAATCCTGCCGCCCAAAATCCCTGAAACCGCTGACAGGCGTGCCATCGACTTCCTTGGGCGCATCCTCCCGGAGACTCCGCAGGATGGCGCGAATGCGAAGCTGCCCGGTGGCGCCGGCCTCATACTGGATGTTGATCAAATCCTCGGCGAAGGCGGCGCCAACGCGGACGGCGACCTCGTCCAGGAATTCGGAAAACGTCTTCCCTGTGCTCCTGAGCCACGCGGCAAGCTCGGCGAGCATGAGGGCGGACGCGTTGCCGTCCTTGTCGCGGGTGGCGTCCGTGCCAAGGAATCCCATGCTCTCCTCCCCGCCGAAGACAAAAAGCGAGGCATTTTCAAGATGGAGCCTGGCGCGAACCGCCCACGGCAGGCTGTCGTAGGCGCCGGAAGGCGTGATTCCGGAAACGGCGGGGGAGGCCTCAAGCTGGCGCTGGTATTTGCCAAGCTTGGCGCCGATCCACTTGAAACCGGTGGGGACGTTGACGACGCGGATGCCTTCGGCGAGGGCGATGGCATCCTGGAACGGCGTGGTGACAAAGGTTTTGAGGAGCACGGCGCGGCGCGTTCCGGCCGCGGGCAGAATGCCGAGGGCTTTCATGCGTGCGATGCGGTACGCGGCAAGGGCCGAACCGATCTGGTTTCCCGTAAGAACGCGGTAGGAGCCGTCACGCTCACGCACCGCTGCACCCACGCGGTCATCGTCGGGATCGGTGGCGATCGCAATGTCGGCCCCGGCTTTCCGGGCCTCTGCCACGGCAAGGGCGAACGCGCCGGCGCTTTCGGGATTGGGCGAGGCAACGGTTGGAAAACGCGGATCGTGCGCACGCTGCGCCTCAACATGGATCGGGCGGACGCCAAAACGCTCCAAGGCGGCGGGGATCATCACATCGCCGGTGCCATGCAGGTTCGTGAAAACAAGCGTGGGGGCGGACACGGCGAACAGGGAGGGATCGAGCACGTTGTCGGCAAGACGGTCAAGATAGGCCGCCTCGGCCTGCGCGGGGACAACCCGAACCCGTGAAAGATCCCTCCCGTGGGCAAGCATCGAGGCAAGCTCGCCCGGCGTGACGGAAGAGACGGCGGCAATCACATCGGAGTCGTGCGGAGGGACAACCTGCGCGCCATCCCGGAAATAACATTTGAAACCGTTGTATTGCGGCGGGTTGTGCGAGGCCGTGATGACAACCCCGGCATCGGCGCCAAGATGGCGCACCGTAAAACTCAGCTGCGGAGTGGAGCGCGGACCATTGAAAATGAAGGCCTCGCCGCCAAGATGCGCCCATATCGAGGCGGCCAGCTCGCTGAAATGGCGGGAGAAATGGCGCACGTCATGGGCGATAACAAGCCTGGGAGGGCGGGCCGACGCCCCAGGGAACTGCCGGGCAAGCCATGCCACCGTGTGCCGATGGAGACCGGCGGTGGCACGGACAAGCGTGATGTCATTAAGATTGTTCGAGCCTATGGCGGCGTGCCCGGGGGTCCCCTCGGCACCAGGAACCCCAATTTCGGACGGGGCGCCAACCCTGCCGATGGTCAGGCCCCTGATGCCACCGGTCCCGAAGGCAAGCTCCTGAAAAAATCGATCATTGATCTCCTCCCACTCGCCCGCGCATGCCAGCTCTGTCAGGGCCGCCAAAGCCCAATCCTGCAAGAACCCGGCCTGGACCCACGCGGAAAGGTTCGCAAACGTGGAAGCACTGATTTTTTTTTCCCGCAGAGCCTCCTCCGCGAGTACGAGCACCTGATTTTTTGCCATATAAAAGCAGTAGAAGACGGGGGGATTATGCAGGGAGCCAGCAAGGAAAGACAAGGATAGTCGCAACCCCGGGGGAACAATCCGCAAGAATCCACCATGTCCGCCAAATTCCCACCTCCCTGCGGATGGCATGCCACGCCACGCCCACCCGTTTTCCGCAAAAATTCCTTGCGCCCGCGCGCACCCCGCTTTCCCTGCCGTGCCGACGCCGCCACACAGGGCGGGGCAAACAAAAAAACAAAAGACACCCTCTGAATCCGATGAAACTGTTACCGTATGCATTCGCCGCCGCAATCGCCCTTTCCGGTTGCGCAGAAGGAAACCATGAGCCGACGATCTTTGGTGACGCCGATGCGCTGAACTCCAAAAGCGCGACCGGGCAAGGCCCAAGCCCGATAGTCTCCAATGTGGCGCCGGTGGATGATGGCGGCCTCGGGGCCAGGCGTGACAGTTCCTCCAATACCGTCTCCTTCAATGAGGCCACGGGCGAATATGACCCGGCCGCCGTGGTTGCCACCATCTATTTCGGATTCGACAAATACGTCGTCAGCACCAGCGAGCAATCCAAGCTTGCCGCCCTCAATGCCACGGGCGCGAACCTCATCGCCGCAGGCTATGCCGACTATTTCGGCACGGACCAATACAACCAGGCCCTTTCCGACCGCCGCGCCAACAGCGTGAAAAACTATCTCACTGGCATCGGCTATCAGGACGGGAAAATTGAGATCCAGGCATTTGGGAAACGCTACGCCAAGCAGGGCGGTTCCCGCGCGGATGTCGCCAAGGACCGCCGCGTCGTCATCGTGAATCGCGATCACAAATAACGCCCGCCCCGCCACCGATCCGTTGACGTTTCCTGTGAACGCATCCACGACGCGCCCCGTGCGCATCCCGCGGTCACGCACCGCCAGATTGGTGCCCCCAAACCCGCCACACGGCGGGTTTGCCGCGTATATATTTGACTGTGATGGCACGCTCGCGGCCACCATGGCCATCCATTACGAGGCATGGCTTCACGCCATCCGCCGCGCCTCCGGGCGCGAGATCGCGTGGACTTGGGAGGACTTCTGCTCAATGGGCGGCATGTCCATCGCCGACACGGTCACCGTGCTAAATCAACGCCATGGCCTCGCGCTGACCGTTGAGCAGGCCGAGGATGGCACGGACGATTACCTGCGCGACCACCTCGCCGAGGCCCCGCCCTGCGAGGACGCCCTCACGCTCGCCCGCGAAGGCGCGCAGGCCGGCATAAAACTTGCCGTCGCCAGCGGCGGGCATCGTTGGCGTGTTGAAAGCACCCTGCGTGGCATCGGGGTGGAGGATTTGTTCAAGGTCGTGGTCACCGGCGAGGATGTCCAACACGCAAAACCCGCGCCCGACCTCTTTCTGCTTGCCGCCCAACGCCTCGCCGTTCCGCCCGCGCGCTGTCTCGTCATCGAGGACAGCCCCAAGGGTCTTGAGGCCGCCCAAGCCGCGAGGATGCCCTGCTTGTTTGTCGAATCTTGTTAAAACGCCGGCGGGCACCGTCCACCACATCCGACATCCCCTCCTATCGTCATGGCAAATCTGCTTGTCCCAAGCCACGCCCGACCCGTGAATGTCCTTGAAGCATGAACAGCCGTAACCACCACGCCAGCCAGCCGGGAAACCGCATGACAATCGCGTTTGCGCTGGCTTCAAGCGCACTCTTCCATGTCGCGCTCTACGCCCTGCTGCCCGACAATTTCATGTCCAGCGCGAAAACAGACAAGGACATGCGCCACACCCTCGAAATCCAGGCGGACGCGCAGGAAGAGGAGTTTCTGCCAGAGGAGCTTGCCCCGGATTTTCTGCCACAAAAACCAAAATTCGTCGAAATCAACCCCGAGGCCCCCAACATCCTCCCGCCGGACACCCTTGACACGGGCGCGGCAACCCAGCGCGCCGCCCAACCCGATCCCGACAGAAACGCCGACACGCGCCAAACCGCCCCAAAGATTGAGGATGGAAACAGCCCGGACTCCCCCCGCATCCAGAACAACATCCCTCGCGAACTTCGCCCCACCCACGAACAGCCCCTTCCCGGAATCCCATTGGGGCAACCATCCGGCGAAACCAGTCTCGAGCACATGAGTCCCCCGTCCCAGTCGGAATCCTCCCCCGCGCCCCGGCAAACGCATGACGGGAAAAACGTCGTTCACAACAACACAGCCCAAACCGCGCAACAAACACCCACTCCCACGGACCCCGTCCCTCCCAAGGAGGCGGGGACGGACCCCTCGGATTTGGAGTCAAAACCCACCCCGCCCGCCACCCCATCACAAACCCGCCTTCCCCCACAATCCCCCGCCACAGAGACCGCCACGACGGCGCCCGGCGCCAAAACCGCCAACTCCGCTTCTCAACAAGACGCCGCGCGCGCCGAAAACGCCCCCCCGGCCACCATGGCCCGGCTCGGCGAAGCCCCCCTTCCACCCTCACCCCTGCCACGCCCGCAAGCCGCCAAAGTCGGCACAACCGGCGAAATCCTCAAAACCAAATACGCGACCAACGAAGCCGGGACCCTCGCCCTGGACAGCCGTTTCAGCGAATTCGGCGATTACACCCAGCGCTTTCTCGAGATCATCCAGGCGCGTTGGTGGACAAACTGCGAGCGCACCCGCCTGCACGCCCCGGAGTCAATCGTCGTCATCGAATTCATCCTCTGCAAGGACGGCACGTTGAAGGAGGTGACAATCACCCACCACAATTCATCCGAACCCGGGGCATACGCCTGCAAGGACGCCATCGAGTCATGCGCCCCATTCGACCCCTGGCCCCCCGAGATGGTAAAAGTACTCGGCCTCGAGGAAAGCACCCGCATCATCTTTCAGTACAAATGAACGCGGGGCAGATGCGGACTCCCCCCCCCTTCCCTGCCCGCCGCCCAGCCGATGTCACTCCCTTCCCGCATCCTTTGCTTCTACCTCGACGGATTCAAATCCATGACCGTCGGGCGGACGCTCTGGCTGCTCATCATCCTAAAACTCCTCGTCCTGTTCGCGGTTCTAAAACCCTTCTTTTTCCCGAACCAGCTCGACAAAGCCGCCACATCCGCCCACGAAAAAGGCATCCACGTCGCAAACGAACTCATTTCACGCACCCCGGATCGCGCGGAACACACCCGGCCCGCCGCCCGCCCGCAGGCAGGCTCATTCCCCGGAGGGAATCCTCAATAGCTTTTCCATCTCCACCGGCAAAGTCCGGCTCCGCAGTTCACCCAGCAACGGATTTCCGCTCGCGAACACCACCACCATCGTCCCGGACGCGCACAAGGCACCCTCGCGACGAATCCGAAATGCCCACTCGATCGCCGACGCCGAAGGACACGCGGGCGTCAACGCCACCTCTAGCAAATCGCCAAAACGCACCGGGGAACGGTGACGGATTGAGAATGAAACCTTCGGAAAACCCTCAAGGCACCCCTCCGCCAGCTTCGGCAGCACAAAACCACGCTCCCGCCAGAACGCCAGCTCCGCCTCCTCCACCCAGCGCGGGAAATTGGAGAAATGCGCGATGCCAGCCGCGTCCGTCTCCGCAAAATTCACACGCCGCGAATAACTGAAAAACTCGTTCGCCATGCCGGAAACGATCACAAAAACATGAAAAAACGAAATCCCAAAAAAAACGCCCTGCCCGCCCATCCAGCTTCCGATCTTGCGCCACACCCCCCAAATCCATTCCCTTTCCGCACCCTGATCCCCCCATTGAACATCATCGCAAATCACCACACTTCATCACGCACCGCGAACCAGACCACATGAGCGAACGCATCCCGACCGCAAACAACACACCGGCCACAAATCACGCCGGCAACGCCTCCTACGAAGCCTCCGACATAAAGCGCCTCAAAGGCCTCGAAGCCGTCCGCGAACGCCCGGGCATGTACATCGGCGACACCAACGAGACCGGGCTTCACCACTGCGTCTATGAGATCGTGGACAACTCCATCGACGAGGCCCTCGCCGGGTTTGCCAACACCATCAAGGTCGAGATACATCTCGACGGTTCCATCTCTGTCGAGGACAACGGTCGCGGAATCCCCGTCGCCATCCACCCGGTGGAGAAAATTTCCACCCTCGAGCTCGTCCTCACCAACCTCCATGCCGGGGGAAAATTTGAAAAAGGCGCCTATCAAGTCAGCGGCGGCCTCAACGGCGTCGGCGCCAAATGCGTCAACGCCCTTAGCGAATTCTTCGAGGCCGAGGTTTCCCGCGAAGGCGCCGTGTTCCAGATGCAATTCAGCCGGGGCCAGGTCACGCAACCCATCAAGGAAATCGGCAAAACCAAGCGCACCGGGACAAAAATCACATTCCGCCCGGACCCCGAGATTTTTGTCGTCACACGCGAATTCAAGCACGACATCCTCGTCCGAAGGATGCGCGAACTCGCCTTCCTCGTCCCAGGCCTGACCATTGAGCTTCTCGACCAGCGCGACGGAAAATCCGACAAATTCCATTTTGAGAAAGGCATCGCCGAATACGTCCGCTTCCTCAATCAAAACGACACGGTGCTCCACGACAAACCCATCCTCATAACAGCCGAGGTGGACATCACCGACCCGACCGCCCCTGTCATCACCACCGAGACCACACCCGCCCGCCCCGGCGCGCGAAAAATGACCGTGGATGTCGCCCTCCAATACAACACCTCCTTCAGCGAACTCGTCTTCACCTACACCAACCTCATCAACAACCCCGAGGGCGGCACCCACCTCTCCGGGTTCCGAAGCGCCCTCACCCGCGTGATCAACACCTACGCCAAGGCCAACAACCTGATCAAGGAAAAGGACGCGAAACTCACCGGCGAAGACATGCGCGAGGGCCTCGTCGCCGTGATCTCCGTCAAGCACCCGGACCCCAAATTCCAATCCCAAAACAAGACGCGCCTCACAAACCCGGAAGTCGAGGGCGTCATGCAAACCGTTGTTGGGGAACAATTAAAATACGCATTTGAAACCGATCCCAAGACGGCCAAGCGCATCATCGACGCCTGCCTCAACGCGGCGCGCGCGCGCGAGGCCGCGCGAAAGGCCCGTGAGACCGTCCGAAAATCAGCCCTCAGCGGCGGCGGCCTCCCCGGAAAACTCGCCGACTGCGCCGAAAAAGACCCCGCCTTGTGCGAAGTCTTCATCGTCGAGGGAGACTCCGCCGGAGGTTCCGCAAAATCAGGCCGTGACCGCCGTTTCCAAGCCATACTCCCCCTCCGGGGAAAAATCCTCAACGTCGAGAAAGCGCGCCTCGACCGCGTCCTCTCCAGCGAGATGATACGCAACATGATAACAACCATCGGCACGGGGATCGGAGACCACGAGGGCGACGGCGCATTCGACATCTCCAAATGTCGTTATCACAAAATAATAATCATGACCGATGCCGACGTTGACGGGGCGCACATACGCACCCTCATGCTCACGTTCCTCTATCGCCAGATGCCAAAACTCATCGAAACCGGCTACGTCTACATCGCCCAACCGCCCCTCTACAAAATCAAACGCAAAAAACGCGAGCAGTACGTTGAAAGCGACGCCGAGATGAACAAGATCCTCCTCGAGCTTGGCCTTGAGGAAATCACCCTGAAACGCCTCCGCGACGAGCATGTTTTCCCGGGCGACAAACTTGACAAGATTGTGGAGCTGCTTTCCCGCCTCGAAAAACTCGGCGGCGGCCTCACCCGCTACGGCGCGACACTCAGCGAATACCTCGACCAGCACGACCAGGCCACCCACGCGCTCCCCAAATTCCTCGCGCGCGTCCGCACAGGAAACAACGAGGAATACCACTATCTCAGCGAAAACGAGGATCGCACGCGCTTCTTCTCGGATCAACGCATCGACGACATCCTCACCGACACCGTCCAGCGCGAAGTTGTCCAGGACGGAATCACCGTCCAGCAGCGCATCAACATCTATGAGATCTACGAAGCCGATCAAATGTCCAAGATCCTCAAGGAAATGGCACGCGCCGGCTTTGACATCCAGCGATTCACGCCCGACCCCGAGCAACCACGCTACGAGATCACCGATGGCTCGGTCCCCCCGCCGGCAGACGAGGAAGCCCTCAAAATCGCCATTCGCAAGGGCACGACCGTCCAGCTCCACAGCATACTCGAATTGGTGGGGCAAATCCGTCAATTCGGCCGTCGCGGACTCACCATCCAGCGCTACAAAGGCTTGGGCGAGATGAATGCCAAGCAACTCTACGAAACCACGATGGACCCCAAAACCCGCCGCCTCCTCAAAGTGGATATTCGCGATGCCGCCGAGGCCAACCGGATCTTCACGATGCTCATGGGGGAGGACGTCCCGGTCCGCCGCACGTTCATCGAGGATAACGCATTAAACACCAGTTACTTGGACGTATAAAAACCTTTCCGTCCGGGCCGTGGCAAACAAGGGGCGCAAACACCAAGCGCCCCAAGGCACGGCAAACCCTCTGCGGAAAAACAGCAGGCCAAATCCGGCGGAAAACTCGCCAATTGTCAGTGTTTTTTCATCTTCCTCCACGCAAAAAAACATGGCGCGCCGCCTGCCTCTTTCGCCTCCGGGAAGAAGACGGGCAATCCTTCGCGATGCAGGTTTATTAACGCCACCCAAAACACACCGTGCGCCACGCTTATTTTCGCAAAAACGAAACGAAAAAACTTTCCCCTCGCACCGTTTTCCACATTTATGCACCCATTGCGCCCTGTCCCAAGACCGTTTTCGCGGCGCGGGACAGAGCCTTTTTGACAACAAACAACACAGCCTAGACAACATGTCCCTCAAACGCATTGACCACATCGGCATCGCCGTCCCCAGCCTCGCGGAGGCTATTCCGTTTTACCGCGACGTTCTTGGGATGGAGTACCATGGCGAGGAAGTCGTCGCCGACCAAAAGGTGAAAACCGCCTTCTTTGAGATTGGCGAGGTGCACATCGAGCTTTTGGAGCCGACCTCCCCGGAAAGCCCCATCGCCAAATTCATCGAGAAAAACGGAGGCCGCGGCGGCATACACCACATCGCCTACGCCACGGATGACGTGGCCGCGAAACTTGAGGAATACACGGCCAAGGGCGTGGCCCTCATCGACAAGGCCCCCCGCCCCGGCGCAAACAACAAGCTCATCGCATTTTTGCACCCGAAAAGCACGGGCAGCGTCCTCACCGAGCTTTGCCAGCCCAAATAAAGCCGCTCCCAAAGGCATCCACACGACATCCGCCCCTCCCGGAATCGCCGGCACGGGCGGGGCGCGGTGTTTCCACAATTCGCCGACTGACAACAACATCCACTAAAAAACACCATTTTGACCATGTCCATAGACCCAAAACTCCTCGACGAACTCAACAAGCGCCGGGCCATCGCCGCCGCCGCCGGAGGCGCGGACAAACTTGCCAAGCGCAAAGCCGAAAAAGGCCTTCACGGCGCCCGCGAACGCCTGCAAATGCTCTTTGAGCAAGGCACGTTTCAAGAATTTGGCCAGCATGCCCAAAACGCGCACATCCGCCCCGTTTTTGACAGCGCCGCCCCCGTCAAGGCGGAGAAACCCCTCCCGTACGACGGGGTCGTGACCGGCACAGGATACGTCAACGGACGCCAGGTCGCCGCGTTCAGCCAGGATTTCACCGTGTCGGGCGGTTCCCTGGGGCAGACGCACGCCAAGAAGATCTGCGACATTCTGGACTATGCCGCGAAAGTCGGCTGCCCGGTCATCGGCATCAACGACTCCGGCGGCGCGCGCATCCAGGAGGCCGTTGGCGCGCTCTCGGGTTACGCCAGCATTTTTTACCGCAACGTGGCCCTTTCCGGCGTTGTGCCGCAAGTCACGCTCCTTGCGGGACCCTGCGCCGGCGGCGCGGCATACTCCCCGGCCCTTACCGACTTCATCATCATGACCGCGAAGAACTCCAATCTCTTCATTTGCGGCCCCGAAGTCATCAAGGCCGCCACGGGCGAACAGGCCACGGTCGAGCAATTTGCCACGGCAGCCGCCCACGCCAGCGTCTCAGGCAACATACACCTCATCGCCAATGATGACACGCACGGCCTCCAACTCGCCGCGCAACTCCTCTCCTACCTCCCCCAAAACAACCTCGCGAACCCGCCCCATGACCTGAAAGTGCCCGTGGACGCTGGCGAGGTCGCCGGCTTCAACGATGTCATCCCCGCCACGAACAAAGAGGCCTACGACATCAAGAAAGTCATCGCCCTGCTCGCCGACAAAAATGCCGCCGGGGATCCCGACTTCCTCGAAATCCAGCCCGATTTCGCGAAAAACATCGTCGTGGGCTTCACCCGGATCAGCGGCGTCGTGGCTGGCATCATCGCCAACCAGCCCAACTTCAAGGGCGGCGTGCTTGACATTGACGCCTCGGACAAGGGCGCCCGCTTCATCCGCACCTGCAACGTTTTCAACATTCCTGTCGTCAACCTGGTGGATGTTCCCGGCTTCATGCCCGGCCTCGCGCAGGAGCGCGGCGGCATCATCCGCCACGGCGCAAAAATGCTCTTTGCCTATTCCTCCGCCACGGTTCCCAAAATCACCGTCATCCTTCGCAAAGCCTACGGTGGTGCGTATATCGCCATGTGCCCCGTGGAACTTGGCGCTGACGCCGTCTTTGCATGGCCGACCGCCGAAATCGCGGTCATGGGTGCCGAGGGCGCCGTGAACGTCATTGCCAAGAAGGAAATCGAGGCCGTTGGCGAGGATCCCGAGGCCCGCAAGGCCCGCCGTGCCGAGCTTATCGCGGAATATCGCGCGAAATTCGCCTCCCCCTACCAGGCCGCGTCGCTGAACATGGTCACGGATGTCATCACGCCCGCCGAGACCCGCCGGGTGGTGTCCCTTGCCCTGCGCAACACCCTCGACAAACGCGAGCTTCGCCCCTCCAAAAAACACGGCAACATCCCGCTGTGACCCCTCGCCACGCGCGCGTGCGCAAACACGCATACGCGCACATGGCGCTGCAAGAAAAGCCGGCATTCGCAAAAATGCCGGCTTTTCGCTGGAAAAGTCCCGCAGAATTCCTGAAAAATTCCCGCCTACGAGGTCCAACGCCGTCCTGCCGCCCGCCACCAAACGCGCCCCATGCTCACAGAATTCAGCCTGCCGCCCGCCACACGCCCGACGTCCTTCCAAATTTGAAATGGGTGCAACGCGCCTTTTTCCTCATGAGATCCCCACATGCCAGCCGTTCGCAAAGCACATTTGCCAAGCCCTCCTCAGGCGCGATTCACATCGGAATCCTTGTGATAAACCTCGATCGCTCCCCCGAACGCCTGGCCTCGGTGTCAAGCCAGCTCGCCAATCTGGCGTTGCCATGGGAACGGATCCCGGCGGTGGACGGCTCAATGTTCACCCTTGGCGCGTTGCCAGAAGGGTACTCGCCGGATCTTAATCGAAAACATTTTTACCGCCCGCTTTCCCTTGGCGAAATCGCGTGTTTCCTGAGTCACAGGCTTGCCTGGCAACGAATTTCCGAAAAGGCCTGGGATGCCGCGCTGATACTGGAGGATGACTGTTTGTTGTCGGAAAAATTGCCAGCCGCATTGGAGTGGCTCTCCGCCACGCCGGAATATTGGGAGGCGGTAAAACTTCGATCCAACAAACACCGTCCGCTGATAAACCCAAAATCAATGGCCGGCATGGAGCTTGGTGACTTCCTGAAAACGCCGGTCGAAACCGTGGGATATGTGCTGAAAGCCGGCGCCGCCCAAAAATTGCTGAAAAACACCGGGCAATTCGGAAGCCCCGTGGATGTGGCGATGCAATATCACTGGCGCACAGGCGTCTGGTTCAGCGGACTGGAGCCTTACACCGTGTCCCTCCACGCCAGCGCCGCAACAAGCGACATAAGTCGTTGCGGGAATAAGAGAAACAGAAAACCGTTCGCGCCGCTGAAACGCCTGCGGCTGCAATTTGCATATAACACAAAAGTTTACGTGAGCGCCTTCCGGCGGCATGGCCTTTTGCCAGTGATCCGCGCGCTAACCCCATCATGCCTCCGGCGTCCTTCCAGAAAGTAGCCATCCGGATTCCGCCCGCCCCTCCCGCGCCACGAGAAAAAATCCCCCGGCGATTTCCGGAAAATTCATTTTTTCAACTTTGGCGCGCCCCCCGTCGTGATCCCGGCAGGCGCGACGGGCGCTGGGGCCTGCTCGTGAACGTCGCGGCGATGCCATGTCCCTGAACTCGCGGGACGAAAGGGAAAGATGGAGGCTCCATCATCCGAGAGAAGAAAGAACAGCATGAAGTTCCGGTCGGAATCCATGCGGTAAAAGGCGACATTGCGGCTGACCTCCGCCCACGTCCCCGGAAACTCTGATACGCCATCGAAATAGCGGGCCGTGCCATCCGGTCGAAATTCAAAAATCCCCCGGCGCCCAGCGCTCGTCGTGTAATGCCAGGATGTGCCACCAAAAACCGGCTCCTTCCGGGCGCGCGTGGGCGGCTCAAAAGACGCGCGGCCTGCGGTCACTGCGGCGGAAGGCTGGCCAGCCGGCGATTTCCGCGCGCCATTGGACTTGGAGAACGGCGCACGCAACGGGCGATCCGCCGATGGCGCGAAAGCGGCGGCGGAACCCTCCCCCCCGGCGGCATTTTCAGCCCTTTGGACAGCCTGCGGGGAAGAGCGCGGAATTCGCACCTCGGTGGAAGGTTTGATCCGGGAGCCAGCGGGAACTTCCGCGCGCCGTATCCTTTGCTTTCCAAAAACGGTGATCCGCCAAACGTAGTCCGGCGTGCCTGGGTCCTCCACGTATTCCGTGGCCCCGGCGGACGCAACGAGGGCAAAAAACGGAACCACGGCGCACATCCGCAGCAAAAAACGCCAACCCGCCGGCCGAAGTGTCACAGATTCACTCATCGCTTGGTTCCGCCAAAAAAACGCCCTGCCCCGGGCGCGCAAGGGAGAAATCCGCCGCGCAAAACCACGCATCCGCCCTCGCCTCCAGCGCCACCGCGCCCCCCATGCGGACCATGTCGCCGATTTCATTCCCTCCGACAACGGTACAGTCTGGCGCCATCCCGCAAATCCATGACAAATTCCAAGACAGCCGCCATGAGAGCCGCCTGCCAATCCCCCATGAACATCAAACTTGAGGACACCGCCGCGGACGTGCTCAACAAAGCCGCCCGGGGGCGCGGCCTTTCGCGGGAAGACGTCGCCCATCGCTCCAAGCTTCCGCGCGATGTCGTGGAGTCCGCCTTCGACGGCGGCGCCATCGAGGATTTCGCGTGGCACGCCCTCGCAGGCACGCTCCAGCTCGCGCCGGCAGGACTTCTCGCGCTTGCGCGAAACATCTACACACCCCCGAAAGTGGCGGGCGACCCCGCCATGCAGGTGTTCAGCATGCCTTACGCCGTTGATGCCTTCGTGAATTGCTTCCTCTTTCAGGACCCCGCCACGCATGACGCCTTTCTCGTCGACACAGGCACGGATGCCGCCCCGCAACTTGCCCTCATCACCCGGCGCGCCCTGAAATTACGCCGCATTTTCATCACCCACGCCCACCGGGACCACGTCCACGGGCTGGACGCCCTTCGCCGGGAAACTGCCGCCGAAGTGCTCGCCCCAAGGGGAGAGACGGTCCCAGGGGCCGATGTCTTTGAACCCGGCACGCGCTGGCAGCTCGGCGCGCTCACCCTGCAAAGCCTCCCGGCCAGCGGACATTCGACAGGACAAACCGCCTACCTTCTGGACGGCCTGGGGGATCCCGTCCTTTTCACCGGCGACGCGCTTTTTTCCGGATCAATGGGCGGTTGCGCCAACCCGCAAGCCTTCCGCGAGCAACTGCGCACCACGCGCGCGCTGCTGGAGACCCAGGCGGCCGGCACCCTGATCGCCCCCGGACATGGGCTGCTCTCCACGGTCGGATTTGAGCGCGCAAACAACCCATTCTTTGCCCCACCCGCGAGTGCGTGAGAAACACCGGGCGCCTTTTTCACTTCTTACATGGCAGGAATGTGGCACAAGGAGGCCGATGAACGATTTTTCGGCAGCCATCGCGAACCCGGACATCTCCCTTGGCGGCTTCGCGCTGGTTGAGGCCGGGGCGGGAACAGGAAAAACCTACAACATCCAGAGCGCCTACCTCCGCCTCGTCATCGCCGAGGGACTCCGGGTGCAAAACATCCTCGTCGTCACCTTCACGGAGGCCGCCACCACCGAGCTTCGCGCGCGCCTGCGCGGCATCCTTGCCGCCGCCGCGCACGACCCGGACTCGCCCCGGACCAGGCCATTCATGAGCCTCCCCTTGGGCGGGGAGCGAAGCCCTTTCTTTGAGAATGACGCCGCCGCCGAACGCTCCCTGCGCATCCGGCGCGCGCTGCGGGACTTCGATGGCGCACCCGTCTCCACCATTCATGGATTTTGCAAACGGGTGCTCGAACGGCATGCCTTCGAATGCGGCTCCGACCCGGAGGCAAAGATACTCGCCGACCCTTCCGAGCTGCTCGCCACGCTCTGCCGGGACTGGTGGCGCCGCAACACCTACGAAGTCGAGGCCGACACGAGGGACGCCGAGAAAGTCCCCTTTGACAATTTCTCGGAACTCCACGCCACCGTCCATGAAGCCATGCGCAACCGGCACGCCCTCCGCCCGATGCTCTCGCGCGAGGAACGCCGGAAAACGGCCACGCTCTTTGTGCAAACCGTGGACCGCGCGCTAAAAAGCATGCCCACCGCCACGCCGCAAAACGAGGAAGCCCGCATTGTGGAACGCAAATTGCGGGAATTCCGCGAATTCCAGGACGCCGCCCCTTCCCCCCTCCCATTCTCCACGCTTTTCACCTTCCTCGCGCCCATTGCCATCGCCGTCGCGAAGGAAAGCATCGAGGAGGACGACGAATCCGAAAAAAAAGGGGGCGCGCCAACTTGGCGGGACCCCCGCACCAACGAACTGATCCGCCTCTGGGAACGCCTCGCGGGGACCCAAAGCATCGCCGCCACCGCCGCAAGCGTCATTCCCTCGCGAAAAAACGAAATCGTCACGGAGATCCTCGGGACCCTGGCCGGCGTGCTGCGCGAAAGCCGGACCATCACCTATGACTCCATGCTCGAACAGGTGCGGGACGCCCTCCGCGCCAGGGAGACCGGCCCGATCCTCAGGCGCGTTTTGCGCGAGGAATACCACGCCGCCCTCGTCGATGAATTCCAGGACACCGACCCCATCCAAGCGGAAATTTTCAACAACATCTTCAACGAAAATGAAAGAACGGCCGCCCCGTTGCTATGCGTCGGCGACCCCAAGCAGGCCATTTACGCATTCCGGGGCGGGGACATCTTCACCTACTACGAGGCCGCCCAAGGCACACCGCCCGAGCGGCATTTTCATCTCAACACAAATTACCGTTCCGCCCCGGCGCTTGTCGCGGCCATCAACGCCTTTTTCGAGGAGACCACCCCTCCCTCCGCCCCCCCGGCATTCGCCAACACCAACATCCACTTTCAGCCATCCGCATCCGTGCCCCAGGCGCCGGAACGCCAGCTCACCTTTCCCGCGCCCGACGGCACATCCGCGCCCGACCCGGCGCCGTTCAAATTCTGGATCGGCCTCACATCCAACCCACGCCCCCCCGCCGCGCGCGGCCCCGAGGCAAACGCCGTGCGCGATGCCACGGCCAATGAGATCACCCGCCTGCTCGCCGCAGCCGGAACGGCGAATGGCATCCAATACGGGGGCCGCCCCCTGATGGGCGGCGACATCGCCATACTCACCAACACCAACACCGAGGCCGCCGAATACCAGAAGGCGCTGCTGGCCCGGGGCGTCCTTTCGGCCCGGCACAACTCGAACAACGTGTTCGACTCCCCCGCCGCCCGCCGCATCGCGATCCTCATGCGCGCGCTGCTCACCCCTTCCAGCGTCGCGGCCCTAAACAGTCTCAACCACTGCGGACTCTTCCCGCCGCTCCCCCAGGAAAACCTCTCCCAGATCCTGCACGAAACGTCGAAAACCTGGCACCGGCACGGTTTCCTGAACGCCTTTGAGGCCATTGCCGGGGCCACAAAATTGCGCGAACACACCGCCACACGGAAAGGCCACGACCCGAATGCGCACATCGCCCTGCTGCACCAGATCCTCGCGCTGATCAACGCCGCCTCGGTCGAAAACCGCGAGCCGGGCGCACTGCACCGCTGGCTTGCCCGGCAGCTTGACACCCAGACGCGCGACGACGAGTCGGCGTTTCAGGTGCGGGCCATCCCGGCCGACAATGCCGTGCGCATCATGACCATCCACAAGTCCAAGGGACTCGAATTCCCCATCGTCTTCGTGCCAACCCTCTGGAGGCGCAAGGCCACGTTGAACAAAAATGCGCGCTATGCCGCATGGCATGCCTCCGTCCACGACAATGAATGGGATGGGGAAAAGGCGGAGATTCACCTCGATTTGCTAAAAAACAACCCGATGGCCAACAAGGATGCCGCCATCCACGAGGCTTTTGAGGAAAACATACGCCTTGCCTATGTCGCCCTCACACGCGCAACCGCGCGCCTCTACCTGCCGGTTTTCCTCCCTGTCGTCGCGGACACGGCAGGAAGGCTTGGTCGCGGGAAGGAAAAGGCCGGCATCCCCATGGCAATGACGGAAGAGGTGTTCCCCGGGAAAAATTGGTTCCAATGGCTTCGGGATGCCAACCCGTGCGCGAGAACAATCGATGAAGTCGATTTTGAGACCCCTCCCGCAAAAAAACTTCTCTCCCCAAAGCTCCCCAAAACCTGCGAGACCAACGCCCTGCTCCACCTCGCGGCCCGGATCGCGAGACCCCTGGCCCGGGGAATCGAGGCCTCCGCCATCATCCCGGCGAAAGACCCGCCGCCACACCTGCCACCGCCGATCCGGTCCACCACCGCCCTGATGGCGCACGGCGTCGCAAAAGTAAACAAACACGCCGGCGGCACCAGCTTCAGCGCGCTCTCCGAACGCGTGGAATCACCCTCCCCTCCCCCCCCCGAAAACGACGCCGACATGGATGCCCGCGACACCCACGATGGCAGCGCGCCCCCAGAACCGGATCCCCTCCCCGACATCGATTTGCCGGCGCAGGCCACGCCGGACATCTTCCTCTTTCCCGGCGGCGCGGCCACCGGCGAATGCTGGCACCAGATTTTCCAGGAAATGGATTTCCAGGCGCCGAAATCCGAAATTTTCGCCCTCGCCGATGCCATCCTTGAAAAACACGGCCTTTGCGACACCACCCGCCCCAACAGCAAGCGCACCGCCGTCCATCAAATGCTCCTGCACGCCCTTCGGACGCCGCTGCCAGAAATCCCCCAAAAACACGGCATGCCGGGCATCGGCACCCAGCCGTTCAGCCTCGACCAGATTCCCAAGGCCAGCCGCGTCCACGAGCTTGCATTCGACCTCTCCCTCAACAGCAACCAGGCCACACTCGCCGAGGTGGCCGACCGGATTGAAAGGCACTGGAACATCGACCCCGCCTTCACCCGCAAACTGCGCGCATCCCGCGCCAGTTTCCCGGAAGGCTGGCTCACGGGCGCGATCGACCTGCTCTTCCAGCACGCAGGCCGTTTTTACATCGTCGACTGGAAATCCAACCGCATCCGCGCCCATCCCGACGATTTCTCCCCGCAAGGCCTCGCCCGGGAGATGGTCCGCCACGACTATCCATTGCAGAGCCTGCTCTACACCTTCGCCACGCACATCTGGCTTCGCCAGACCCTCCTGCGCTATGACTACGACGCCCATTTCGGCGGCGCCTATTACATTTTCCTGCGCGGCCTCGACGGCACCCCGGACCGGGGCATCCATGCCTCCCGCCCGCCACTCGCCCTCTTGGAATCCCTTGAACGGCTCCTCCTTCCCGGCACCGCGCAACGGCCCACCCTGGCACCCCTTCACGCAAAAAGGCTCCCCAAAAACTCATGGAACCAAATGGAGCTTGAGTAGAGGTTCGCGGGGTTCCAAGTGAGAAAGTCCCACGCGCTCAACACCCCGCTGGAGACGATATAACCGGCGGGGCAAGGCACGGCATCCACGCCAAGTTCCGCGCACAACTTCATCGCCCGGGGAAGATGAAAGGCCGAGGTGACAAGCGCCACCGGCGCGCCGCCAGCCAGCGACTTCACGGCCTTGATCTCGTCACGGGTATCCAGCGTGCGGTCAAAACGCAGGATCCTCCCGCGCGGAAAACCCAGCGAAACAGCCGCATCCTCCGATTCACGCGCGGCGCTGGGGAAACCAGGCATCCCGCCGCCGCTGACAACCAAGCACGACGCCGGCAGCGCCCGGGCGATCCGCACCCCCTCAAAAAGCCTCGACTGGGCAACCCCCGGCAGGCGTTGCAACGCCGAACGTTTCTCGCTTGCCTCGCTTCCGCCGCCAAGCACGAGCACATATCCGCATCTCGCAAGCCGCGAAGAGGCGGGCACCACCCCCGCCGCAAAATCCGGCTGGGCCGCATATGCCCGTTCACGACGCAGCATCATCAGGGTGTTGACCCCGGTGTTGGAAAAGAAAAACAGCGCAAGAAAGCAAAATGCGAGGCAAACGCGCCCGAAAGTCCGCACAATGCGCGCAAACCGCCCGGTTTTCACCGCAAACCGCAACAACAACGCACCAGACAACGCCAGCAACAACACCATGGGAGCCGGCATGGCAAGAATCCCCAAAATTTTCTTTACGATAAAAAACACGGCCCCGACTCAAAAAAAACACCGGCTCAGGGCAAGAAATTCCCACGTTTTCGGGGCCGCCCGTGACACCCCCCCGCCATTCCCGCGCATCTCACACATCAATCACATCATCATGGTCGTCCCGCGCACGCCTCCCGCCACCACCGTGCCCAAAACGCCGCGCCCCGCCTTCACGCAACAAAACCGAAAGCGCGAAATGCGCCACGCTGACAATGAAAGCCCCAAGCATCGCGGCGCCAAACGTCTCCACCACAAAACCATGCTGCCTCAAAAGCCAGCCAGCCATGAAGAACAACAACGAGTTGGCCAGCCACAGGATCGGAAAAAGCGCCAGGCCAAACGTCGCCACCAACAACGGCAGACACACAAAAACAAGGACGCTGGTGAGCGCCGGCCGCAACAGGGCGTTAAGCACCGCGAGCAGGGCGACCACCAAGGCAAGCGTCCCCGTGCCGTCATAACAAATCCCATCCACAAGGTGCGTCGCCAGCAACACGCCCAAGGTCAGCGAGACAAGTTCGCGCAGAAGATCCTTTGCCGCCATGTGCTTCATCGTCCGGCCCCACTGTGCCGCCCATGCGCCCATCGGAAAGGGAAAAATTCCGCGCCCCCGCCCTGCCCCGCCCTTGTCCCTCAGCAAAAACAACCAGACCCTCCCCCGGCCGGCGAGCAGGCTCATGAGAAGGTGAATACTGTTGCACCCGCGCGGGCTTGCCGCGTATTGCCCCGCAACGATTTTTCGAGACAACGCATTCCACGCACATAACGCCATGCCAGACGACACACATCCCGCCGAGACTTCCGTGGGCGACAAAACCACGGCCGCCGCCATAGACATCGACCGCGAGAGGGGAAATTTCCATTACGCCGAAAGCTACGCCTTCGACGCCGGCGTCGGCCTCTCCCCAAAAGTGCTCGACTACATCAGCGACGTGAAAAAAGAACCCGGCTGGGTGCGCCAATTCCGCCACGACGCCCTTGGCATCTTCAATTCAAAACCGCTTCCCACATCGTGGGCATCCCGCGAAATCGAAAAAATCCAGTTCGACAAGATCCGTTACTACCTCGCCAAGGAAAAACGCTCCAGCAGGACCTGGGATGACGTTCCGGATGACGTGAAGAAAACCTTTGAGCGCCTCGGAATCCCGGAGCAGGAACGCAAGTTTCTCGCCGGCGTGGAGGCCCAGTTCGACTCCGAATCGGCCTATTCGCGCATGAAGGAAGAAGTCGCGAAACAGGGCGTCATCTTTGTCGGCCCCGACGAGGGTCTCACAAAACATTCGGAGATCTTCCGCGAATATTTCGGAAAAATCGTCCGTCCGGATGACAACAAGTTTGCCGCCCTCAACAGCGCCGTCTTCTCCGGCGGATCGTTCATCTACGTGCCGCCCGGCGTGAAACTCGCCCAGCCCCTGCAGGCATATTTCCGCATCAACGCCGAGCGCTTCGGGCAGTTTGAACGCACACTCATCATCGCCGGCGAGGGCGCCGAGCTGACCTATCTTGAAGGCTGCACGGCACCCAAATTTGACACCGCCACACTCCACTCCGCCGTTGTCGAACTCATCGCCTGCAAAGGCGCGAAAATCCAATACATCACCGTCCAAAACTGGGCCACCAATGTTTACAACCTCGTCACAAAACGCGGGCTGGCCAAGGACGACGCCCAAATCCGTTGGATAGACTGCAACATCGGCTCACGCCTCACCATGAAGTACCCGGCCGTGGTGCTGGACGGCGAGGGGGCGCGCGGCGAAGTCATCTCCATCGCGCTGGCCTCCGAGGGACAAATCCAGGACACGGGCGCGAAGATGATACATCGCGCCCCGCGCACGACCTCCAACATCGTCTCGAAATCCATCTCGGTCGGCAGCGGGCTGGCATCCTATCGCGGACTCGTCAAAATCCCGCATGGCGTCGGCGGATGCAAAAACAACACCGAGTGCGACGCCCTCCTCATCAACACCAATTCCCGCACCGACACCTATCCGGCCATCGTCGTTTCCGGCCAGGAAAACAACACCCAGCACGAGGCCAGCGTATCCAAGGTCAGCGCCGAGCAGGTTTTCTACATGATGCAGCGTGGCATACGCGAGGCCGAGGCGATGAGTCTTGCCGTCAACGGCTTCATCAACGACCTCGTGAAAGAGTTTCCCATTGAGTATTCCGCCGAACTCAAACGCCTCGTCGAGTTGGAGATGGAAGGAAGCGTCGGCTGACACACCGCGAAACCCGCAACCTGCCACGCCCGCTTCCCAAACCTCCCATCCCCGAGAAATCCAAGGCCGTGGAAAAGCATTCCGCCCAAGGGGCCTTCCCCGGCACCCGGCGTCAACTTCACCCGCCTTCGCCACATCGCGCCCGGCCGGCTTCCCGGTCGGTGCCCCGGAGTCGGGCACGATCCATTCCCGCGCACCCTCCAATTCTTCCAAACCAGCGCATTTGCCCCTCCCTTCCGCCCCGCGCCACGCGCGGCCTTGGCGGCGCGCGCGACGACGGGATCCCCCCTTCAGCGTCGCATGCAATTGGGCCTTGACCTTCAGCCTAAAAATCTCACATTCGCGCCCTTCCATAAGACAAAATCCACCACTCAATCCACTTTTCACCATGGGCCAACCTAAACGCAAACAATCCAAACGCCGCAGCCGTCTCCGCCGCGGGGCCAACCAGACGCTCCGCGCTCCCTTGCTCGCAAAGGACGTGGAGACCGGCACCAGCTACCGCCCGCACCGCGTCAATCCCGCCACCGGCACCTATCGCGGGCGTCAGGTCGTCGCGATCGGCGAAGAGGCATAAGCGCCGTCCAATACCCCGGCACCGTGCGGCACCCAAGAAAAACGCACGGAGGAAGAAATGAACAGCAAAGCCCCGTACGCCCTCCTTTGTACGGAACGTTGGTTGGTTGTGGGGTGTTTGCCTGTTCTGGTTTGTGCTGTTTTTGCCATCTGAACACAATAAACAATAGGCCAACCTAAAAGTGGACGTTTCGACCAACATCCGGCCTTGTCGCATTGCCGTTGACTGCATGGGTGGCGACAATGGCCCCGCCGAAGTCATTCGAGGAGTGAAACTTGTCCTGCGGGACATCGCCCCGGAGGACAGGTTGATTCTTGTGGGCAACATGAAATTGTTGCAAATGCTTGCCAGAAAGGCGGGCATTGAGGCTCATCCGCAGGTGGAGTATCGCGACGCCGAAGGCGTGATTCTCATGGACGACAAGCCGATGCAGGCCATCAAGTCCAAGAAAGCGGCCTCCATGCTTGTCGCGATGGACATGCTCAAGGCCAACGAGGCCGACGCGATGTTCTCCTCCGGCAACACCAAGGTGCTTGTGGCCGCCGGCACGCTGAAGTTGCGTCCGATGCCCGGCGCGGACCGTCCTGCGCTGGCCTCCATCATGCCGCACAAAAACGGCCATTTCATCCTGATGGATGTCGGCGCGAACCCGGAGTCCACGCCCGAACAGCTCATGCACAATGCCGTCATGGGCACCGTGTACGCGCAATCCGCGCTCGGCATCGCAAAGCCGCGGCTCGGCCTGCTCACGGTGGGCACCGAGGAAGGCAAAGGTGGCGAACGCATCAACAAAGCCCATTCACTCCTCAAAAAACTCGAGGGCGAGATCAATTATGTCGGCCCGGTGGAGGGGTTTGACATGTTCGCCGGCGACCTTGATGTCGCCATCGTGGATGGGTTCACCGGCAACATCCTGCTAAAATCAACGGAGGCCATGTTCAAAATGCTCGTTGGCATGGTGCGTGAGAAACTCTCCTACAACCCGTTCTACTGGGGCGCGGGCCTGGCGCTTTTCCCAATCCTGCAATCCCTGAAAAATCATTTGAAAGCCGACGAAAATGGCGGCGCGCCGCTCCTCGGGCTGAACGCCCTTGTGATAAAGGCCCACGGCTCCTGCAATCGGCATGCCGTGCGCGGCGCGCTGCGTCTTGGGCGGACCGCGCTTTCCCGGCAGATGAGCGAACGCCTCCGCGAGGCCCTCGCGCGCGCCAACGCCACCATCGCCAGCCCCGCCCAAAACCCGCCCACCCCCGCGCCGCCCCCGGCCGCAACGGAGACCTTGGCCACTCCCAAGGAAGGCGGCCCCCTCCCGTAGGGCGGCGTCCCAAGGATCCCATTGCCACGGCAGAAGCCAATTTTTCATCCGCCACAACATGCAGACCGCACGCATGGCGCCGTAGCAACCCAAACACCCCGAGCAAATCATCCAACCCGCTTATGACTGGGAACGTCCATGCCGGCCCTGCCGGCGGTGCCACAAGAGCAAACGAGGACGGCGGTGTTGGCATCGTGACCCCGCGTGATTACCACCACCCCGCTCCATTCCCGCTTGAGCTTGGCGGCATCCTCGAACAACTCACGCTCCGTTACGAAACCTACGGCACGCTCAACTCCGACGCCTCCAACGCCATCCTGCTCTGCCACCCCCTAAGCGGCGACCATCACGCGGCGGGGCGCCACTTTCACACTGACCGCAAACCGGGGTGGTGGGACCCATTCATCGGCCCGGGACGCCCGTTCGACACCAACCGCTGGTTTGTCATCGCCGTCAATTGCCTCGGCGGCTGCCAGGGAAGCACCGGCCCGGCCTCCATCAACCCGGCCACTGGCCGTGCCTGGGGCGTGGATTTCCCGCAAATCACCCTGCGCGACATGGTTCGCGCCCAGCGCGCCCTCATCCACTCACTCGGCATCCACCACCTCCACTCTGTCGCCGGAGGCTCGATGGGGGGGATGCAGGCCCTTCTCTGGGCCGTGGATTTCCCTGGGGAAAGCGAGCGCGTGCTCGCCATCGCCTGCTCCTACCGACTCGACGCGCAAGCCATCGCATTCAACGAAATCGCCCGGAACGCCATACTCTCCGACCCCGAATGGCGCGATGGACATTACGCCGCCGATGCCGGCCCGCGCACCGGGCTGGCCATCGCCAGGATGCTTGGCCACATCACCTACCTCTCACGCGCGAATCTGGAGAGGAAATTTGCGCGCCGCGAACGCCCGCCCCACAGTCCCCCGCCACGCACCCTGCTCCCCGGGCGTGCCCCGTTTCCAATCCAATACGAGGTGGAAAGTTACCTGAATTACCAAGGAAGCATCTTTCCGGATCGGTTCGACGCCAACGCATACCTCCACATAACCAAGGCCACAGACCGTTTCGACCTCTCCGAAGGCCGGCCGCTTGAGGAAGTTTTTGACCGCGTTCGCTCCACCATCCACCTCATCGGTTTCAGCTCCGACTGGCTCTACCCGCCGAGCTGCAACGCCCCGCTGCTCGACGCCCTGCGCACCACAGGAAAACCCCACACCGCCACCATCATCGACACGGACACCGGGCACGACTCCTTCCTCCTCCCCTCCCCCGCCCTCTCCCAGGCCCTGCGCATGGCGTTGGAAAACTAACGGCATGTCCTCCATGCAAGACGACAGGCCGGCTCGAAAACGTTGATTCGCGGAAACGCGGGGGAAAATGTTCGCCGGCAGGCAAGGGCCACTCCTAACCCATTGGTGACATCGCAACTTACATTGCATCCCATCCCCCTTCCGCAGCCACCTTATCCCTTGCCTGCCTTGATGGATGGGATAGGTTTCGCGCATGGCCTCTTTGTTCAAACTCACAAATTCCAATGCGGATGTTTTTGCGCCGGACGGGATGGCATTCCCCGACGCGCTTTCCCGGACGACACACTTGGGCATTTGCGCGCATCAAGATGACCTCGAATTCATGGCGGTCCACGGCATCCTCGCGTGCTTTGGAAGACGGGACAAGTGGTTCAGCGGAGTCGTCGTGACGGATGGCGCCGGCAGTTCGCGCACGGGAATCTATGCCAGTTACAGCGATGCCGAAATGGCGGCTGTCCGCCCCGGCGAGCAGCGAAAGGCCGCCTGTGTCGGCGACTATGCCGCCATGCTCCAGCTCGGCTATACCAGCGCCCAAGCCAAAAACCCGGGCGTGACATCGGTGTCGGACGATATTCATGCCATTTTGAAAATCGCGAGGCCGGAGGTCGTCTATTTGCACAATCCTGCCGACAAGCATGACACGCACATCGCCTCCTTTCTGCGCGCCCTCGACGCCCTGCGGCGCCTTCCGCCGGAAGACCGCCCCGGCAAAGTCTACGGCTGCGAAGTCTGGCGCGGCCTTGACTGGCTGTGCGATTCGGACAAGCAGGTTCACGACGTCAGCGCGTTCGCCAATCTGCAGGCGGCCCTCAACGGCGTGTTTGATTCCCAAATCACTGGGGGCAAGCGATATGACCTCGCCGTGATCGGCCGCCGCATGGCAAATGCGACCTTCTTTGACTCCCACTCCTCTGACAAGGCAACCCACCTTCAATGGGCGATGGACCTCACCCCGCTCGTGCAGGATGAGACTCTTGATGTCACCGAGTACACGCTCGACTTTGTCCAACGCCTTGCCGGGGACATCAAGGCGCGCCTTGCAAAACTTTCCTGATGGACGGCGATTCCCCAACGTTTCCGGCACAGAAGGACGCGGCTGGTCCGGACACATGGCGGCAGCCCGCCCCAGGCGGCCCTGTCGTCCTTTTTTCCCCAAGCCGGCACGGCCTTTACACGATCGGGGTTGCCGAGCTTCTGCGGCGGGGCGGCGTTTCCATCGCGGCAGTCGTCGTGCGCCGCCTGCTCAATCCCTCGCGCCTTGCGAAGGAATTCACGCGTGATGGCACCCGTCTGTTGCGCAAAATATGGAGGAAACTGCTTTTGCGACGCCTCGCCTATCCTTCCAGCGCGCCTTACCAGACCCTCCCGCAGTTTCTTGACGAAATGGGGACGCGCGCGCGCACGGTGGATGATCTCCAGCGCCTTCATGGGATCCCCGTCATCTATTGCGGCGACTTGAACGACGCCGCCTCCGTCCGCGTTCTGCGAGAGGCGCGCCCACGCCTTGTTGTCTTCACTGGCGGCGGCCTGGTCCGTGCCGAGGTGCTTGCCCTTTCCGGCGATGGCGTGCTCAACTGCCACATGGGCATTCTTCCCCATTATCGCGGCATGGATGTCGTGGAATGGCCTTTTCTTGAGGGGAAAACGGAACACGTGGGCATGACGGTTCACTTCATGGACAAAGGCGTGGACACGGGGGACATCCTCGCCGTGCGCCACATGGAACCCGCACCCGGCGAAGGTCGCGACACACTGCGAGGGCGCTTTGAGGTGCCCATGTGCCGCGAACTCGCCACTGCCGCGATCGACTGGCTTTCCGGACGGATTTCCCGCCAACCCCAGCCGCCAGACCCCACCCCATCCGGCGTCCCCCGCCAATACTTCAAGCTGCACCCCGGCCTCCAGCGCCTTGCCGAATTCAGGATGCGCCGCCATTGACGCCGCTTTTGCTTTTGCGCGCGCGGGGGTTTTCGCTTTCATGCCGCCCGTAAGGACAGCACCGCCTTTTTTTGCACATGTCGAACGAACCTTCCCCACAACAACAGACCATCAGCCTGCAGGCCATCAGCCAGAATTTCCTTGGCGCGCTTCAACGCCAGTTTGACCTGCTCGTTTACAACCTTGCGGCCGCCGCGCAGGTCAACGCCGAGCGTTATGACGCCATCTCACGCCAGTTGAAGCTGATGCCTGTGCCGCAGTTGCACCAGAATTTTGCGCAAACACAGGGTTATGCCCGCAACCTGCTTGTCCGGCAGACCTTTAACGACCTCGCCAGCATGGCCTCCGCCTGCCTCAACAGCTGCCATCTGCTTTGCCAGCTCATCAAAAACCAGGCCGCCCTCAAGATCGACGAGCAGGCCGCGAACAAGGCCGTGGGCGAGGCGCAGCAGGCGTTTGAGCAGGCCGCGCTCAATGACAAGTTCGAGCGTCTTGAAAAGGATTTCTCAATCATGTGCGGCACCGAGGACGCCATCATTGCCATCGCTGTCGCCTTCCGCGTCCTCATGACCCGCAACGGGATTGTCGCCGCGGACGATGTCAACGAGGATGGCGAGCTGGTCTTTGAGTTTAAGACGGTGCAGAACATCCCCCCAGCCAAGGAAGCCGGCGCGCAGCCCGAGGTGCGCGTGGTGGACCTGCGCCGCGTGTTTCGCGAGGGAGACCAGCTTGAGTTGAGCAACAGTGAATTGCTTGGCTTGAGCATCACGGTCACCGCCTTCTTCCACGACCTCTTCAAGGCGGTGGACGAATACGGCGCGCGGACCCTCGGCGTCCAGCCTTCGCCGGACACCTCGGTTGCCGGGCAAAATTGAGGAACGGGATCTTCCGGGGGAGGCGGCGCCCTCAAAACGGCGCCAGCCGGCGGGTGAGCATGTCCAGATGCTTTTCAGCCACCGCCCCCCCGCGAGAGTCCATGCCTGGCGCCTGTCCGCCCTCCCTTCCATGCCCCCCTCCCCCGCCGCGCCCTCGACCGCCAGCCCCCCTTCCCCATGGTTGTGGGTGCCGATGCTTTACCTGGTCGAGGCGGTGCCCAACAGCCTCGTCGAAAATGTCGCCCCATTGTTCCTCCAACAGAACGGCGTCGGGAAGGAAACCGCCACCGGACTCGTCGCCACCGCCGCGCTGCCGTGGGCGTTGAAATTTCTGTGGAGTCCTTTTCTGGCGGTGCGCCACGGCACCCATCGCCAATGGCTCCTTGCCTGCCAAGCCATGCTTTGCGCCGCGTGCGCCGGGATCGCCGCGGCGGCCTGGTTTTCGCAGGGAGCGGAGTCAACCCCGTGGTTCGTCAGGGTTTTCACCCTTTCCCTTGCCATGTGCGCCTTTGCCTCCGCGACACATGATGTCGTGGCGGATGGCTTCTATTACACCCTGGATGAGACGCGCCAGGCTTGCTTCATCGGCGTCCGCAACGCGGCGTATCGCGCGGGTTCCATTTTTCCACAGGCACTCCTCCCCGTCCTTGTCGGCGTGCTGGCGACGCATTTTGGGATGACGCCAGGGAATGCCTGGGGCGTGTCGTTTGCGGGCGCGGCGCTCGCGCTTGGCGGACTCGCCTTGTGGCATTGCCGTGTGCTCCCGCGCGCTGGCGCCGGCAATCAGGGGGCCACGCCCGCGACAGGCGTTTTTCGCGGGTATGTCGAAACCTGGCTTGATTTTTTACGAAAACGCGCGCTGCCCGCCTTCGTGTTTTTTCTCCTCTTTTTCCGCCTGCCCGAGGTTTGCGTCATGCGGCTGTCCGGCTTCTTCCTGCTTGATCCGCGCGAAAATGGCGGGCTTGCGCTGGATGTGGGCACCCTTGGGTATGTCAACGGCGTGTCCACCGGGGCGTTTGTGGTGGGAGGCTTGCTTGGCGGGGCGTTCGCCGGGCGGCTGGGGCTGCGGCAGGCTGTGTGGCCCCTCGTGTGCGTGATGCACCTGCCAAACCTCGCTTTTGTCGCCCTTGCCCATTGGCAACCCGAATGCCCCTGGTGGATTGGTTTCTGCGTGGCCCTTGAAAAATTCGGCTACGGCATGGGGTATACGATTTTTGCGCTTGTGATGCTGCGTGTTTGCGACGGCCCCCGGCGCACGGCCCATTATGCCCTGGCGGCCAGCCTCGCCTATTTGGGCAACCTGCTCCCCGGTTACTGGGTTGGCCCCCTGGCGGCGGCCGCAGGCTACGAGATGTATTTCTTGCTTATCCTGCTTGCGATCTTTCCCAGCATCGGCGCGGCTTTTCTCGCCCGCCGGCATCTCGCAGGGGATTCCGGCCGCGCGGGAATGCCTGGATAGCGTCCCCACCCCGCCCTGTCCGGACCCGCCTTTTCCGTCCTTATTTTCCACTCGCCTTCCGGCAAGGTATCCACAGCGTTCCCGCCCTTCTTTTTCCCGCAATTTACAATCCACACAACTGCCACAACACCCATGTCTTGCACGTGTAACAAATGCCAATGCCACGTTTCCTCGCTGGCAAAGAAGTACCTGATGGCGCTTAGCGGCCTTGTCCTCGCCGCCTTCGCCCTTGTCCACATGATTGGAAACCTCCAGATGTTCCAGTCTCCCGAGCATATCAATGTGTATGCGCACTTCCTGCAGCACCTCCCGCCACCAGCCTTGTGGGGCTTTCGCGGCGTCATGCTTCTCGCCGTGCTTGTCCATGCCGTGACGGGCATTTCGCTCGCGCTCGAGAATCGGGCCGCCCGCCCCGAGACCTATGCCGTCAAGAACACGCGCGCGGCGACCTTTGCGGCGAAAACCATGCCCTACACCGGGCTTGTCCTGTTTGCGTTCATCGTTTTCCACATCCTCCACTACACGGTCAAGGCCCCCGCCAGCCTTGGCACGGGAGCCTTTCACGCAACGTTGACGACGGACATCCATGCCAAGCTCTTTGGCGTGTTTGACTATCCGCTTTTCAAGGGGGAAGTCGTGAATGACTGCTACAACATGGTTGTCGCCGGCTTCAGCAACCCCGTTTTCAGCGCCTTCTACGTCGTCTCAATGCTCCTCGTCGCCTTCCACCTCAGCCACGGAATCGCCAGCCTTTTTCAGACTTTCGGCCTGCGCAACGAGAAGTGGCGCAAACCGCTCACGCTCCTTGCCGCCGCCTACGGCGTCATCCTCTTCGGCGGACTCGCCGCGGTCCCCACCGCCGTCCTCGCCGGAAAATTTGCTCCGCAGACAAAATGCGCGATGGCCGTCAAAGCCAGGCATTCCCCCAACGGCTCGGCCATTTTCACACCCGGCGCGGCCGATGTGGCCACCCCCTATGCCAAACCATGCTGTGAAAAAAACACCATCGTGGACATCCCGGCCCGGTGATGCGGCCCCACCCCTCCCGGCTTTCTCCGCAAATTTGCACACCAACACACACCACGAATCACCATGAGCTTCCAACTTGACGCCAAAATCCCCAGCGGCCCCCTTGCCGACAAATGGAGATCCCACAAAGCCCACCTCCGCCTCGTCAATCCCGCCAACCGCCGCAAATACCGCATCATCGTTGTCGGCAGCGGTCTCGCCGGTGGCGCCGCCGCCGCCTCCCTCGGGGAGATGGGCTATAATGTGGATTGTTTCTGTTATCAGGACAGCCCCCGTCGCGCCCACTCCATCGCCGCCCAGGGCGGCATCAACGCGGCCAAGAACTACCAAAACGACGGCGACTCCATCTACCGCCTCTTCTACGACACGATAAAGGGCGGCGATTTCCGTGCCCGCGAGGCCAATGTCTACCGCCTTGCCGAGGTGTCCGGAAACATCATCGACCAAGCCGTCGCGTCCGGCGTCCCATTCGCCCGCGAATATGGCGGCCTCCTTGACAATCGCTCCTTTGGCGGCGCCCAGGTCTCGCGCACCTTTTACGCCCGCGGGCAGACCGGGCAGCAGCTCCTTCTTGGCGCCTATTCCGCCCTTTCCCGCCAGATCGGCGCGGGGACCGTCAAGATGTACAACCGCCACGAGATGCTTGATCTCGTCCTCATCAACGGACACGCCAAGGGCATTGTCACCCGCAACATGATAACCGGGGAAATCAAGGCTTGGAACGCCGATGCCGTCGTTCTCGCCACCGGGGGTTATGGCAACGTCTTCTTCCTCTCCACCAACGCGCAAGGCTGCAATGTCACAGCCGCCTACCGCGCCTACAAGCGGGGCGCCGGCTTTGCCAACCCCTGCTACACGCAAATCCACCCCACCTGCATCCCCGTTCACGGCGACCAGCAGTCCAAGCTTACCCTCATGTCCGAATCACTCCGCAATGACGGGCGGGTTTGGGCACCCCAGAGCCGCGAGCTTGCCGCAAAAGTGCTTTCCGGACAGCTCAAACCCGGTGACATCCCCGAAAACCAGCGGGACTACTACCTCGAGCGCAAATACCCCAGCTTCGGCAACCTTGCGCCACGCGACATCTCCAGCCGCGCGGCAAAGGAAGCCTGCGACGACAAACGCGGCATCGCCCCAGGATCCGGCCTTGGCGTCTACCTTGATTTCCGCGACGCCATCAACCGCCTCGGCGAAAACAAGATCCGCGAGCGCTACGGAAACCTTTTTGACATGTACCAATGCATCACGGGCGAAAATCCATACAAGACTCCCATGATGATATTCCCGGCCGTGCACTACACCATGGGCGGCCTCTGGGTGGATTATAACCTCCAATCCACGATCCCGGGGCTTTTTGTGGGCGGCGAGGCCAACTTCTCCGACCACGGCGCAAACCGCCTCGGAGCCTCCGCGCTCATGCAAGGACTGGCCGACGGCTACTTCGTGCTCCCCGCCACCGTGCCCGACTATCTGGCCGGAACCGGCCTTGGCGGCGCCCCCAGCATTGACTCCCCGGAGTACAAGGAAACCGTCGAACAAGTCAGGGAACGCACCGCAAAACTCCTCAACGTGAAGGGAAAAACCTCCCCCCGCACACTCCACAAAAAACTCGGGGACATCATGTGGGAAAAATGCGGCATGGCCCGCACCAAGGAAGGCCTCACCCAAGCCATTGATGAGATCAAACAACTGCGCGAGGAGTTTTGGAAGGACCTCAAGGTCGTCGGCAACGGCGAGGACCTGAACACGGAACTGGAGCGCGCGGGCCGACTCGCCGACTTTCTGGAATTTGGCGAGATCATGTGCCACGACGCCCTTGAGCGTGAGGAATCCTGCGGAGGCCATTTCCGCGTTGAGCACCAAACCTCCGATGGCGAGGCCAAACGTGACGACGCCAATTTTGCCCATGTCGCCGTCTGGGAATATCAGGGCGATGACAAGAAACCCGTCCGCCACAAGGAAGAACTCAAATACGAGGAAGTGAAGCTCGCCACACGAAGCTACAAATAAAAGGCACGGACAAGGACGGCGGTCTCGTTTTCCTCAAGAAACGATGCCCCCAAAAACGGCAGCATGTTGTTTCGCGACATGCTGCTTTTTTGCGTTTGGACGCAAAGGCAGGCCGTTGCGCCCGAAAGAAGCGCCGGGCGCCCGGATGCGCCAAAGCCAGGCGGCCGGGCGCTTCATCCCTTGTGGCATTCCTTGTTTCCAGCTGCGCACCTGGCAAGTCCACCGCCCGCGCCAGCCAGCTGGGCCAAGACGCGCAACCCGCCTCCTGCCCCTCCTTCGCCTTCTTTTTCCCGTTGGCCTGCGAACGGAAGGTGAACCCTGGGCGAACGCAAGCGCACTGCAGCCTGTGTCAGGGAAGGCACCGCGAGTCATCCCACGGCGCCGCCGGATTCCACTCCGGGCGTCCCATGATTTTTCACCCTAATTGACACCAACCGGGGCATGCCGCGCGGCGAAGTTTTGACCCTGTTTGGAAAGGGCGCGCGCCATGACGTCCGCCGGGGCGGGATGGCCAGTCCAGATCTCAAGCGCGAGCGCGCCCTGCCAGCAAAGCATGGGCAAGCCATTCGCCGTCGGGACGCCAGCCGCGCGGGCATCGCGCAGGAACCGGGATTCTTCCGCGCCATAAACGATGTCAAATGCCGCGCGCACGCCTCCCCAGAGTTCTCTTGGAAAGGGGGAGGGATCACCCGATCCCAAACCCAGGGAGGTGCTGTTCACAACGATGGCGCCGTCAGGAATACCCCCGGAAGGTTCGATTGATACACCAAGGGCGGGGCGTTCATGGACAAACGCCTCCCCGACGCAAGGGGCGGCGTGGATTTTCCCGGCGCTTTCAGGGAATCTTTGGGTGAGCAGCCGGACAAGCTCGTCGAGGCGCCCGGCGGAACGGTTGAAAATCCGGAGACTGCGGCAACCGGCCGCCAGCGCCGTGCTGGCAACCGCGCGCGCCGCGCCACCCGCGCCGAGAAGCACAATGTCCGCGTCGCGCAATGGGATCCCAAGCTCCTCCAGCAAGGCGCGCGCGAAGCCCTCTCCATCGGTGTTGTGTCCAGCCCAGCCCGATGGGGTGGCGACAAGGGTGTTGACGGCTCCGGCGCGCTCGCCCGACGGCGAGATGTCGATGGCAAGCTCCAGCGCCAGCACCTTGTGCGGGAGCGTGAGGTTCAAGCCACGGAAACCCCGTTCATGGAAAAGGCGCAATGCCTCCGGAAGCTCCCGCGGCTGGATGTCAAATTTGTGGTAATGCCATGAGGCAAACCGTGGATCGCCACGGGAGACGAGGGCGGCCAGCGCGGCATTGTGCATCACGGGGCTGAGCGAGTGCGCGATGGGATGGCCAAGAACGGCCAGATGCGTGCCGGGTTCCCCCCATTTTCGCAGGTCTTCAAGCGAGTGGATCACGTCCGCCATCCTGCGCCCTTTCCCCGCCGTTTTCCACTTCGCTTTGCGGAATCCCGTCATTTTTTGAGTTCCGTGCTTGCCTGTGCGCCGCGTTGCGGAAGGATGCGCCGCTCGTGCCGCGCAGGCACCCTTTCCAACTTGATCAAACACAAAGCCATGCTCGGCTCCTTTTTTCAAAAAATCAGGGATACCTTCCGCAAAACAACACCGGTTTTCCAAAAATTCTTCGGGAAAATTGGCGGCATTTTTGGGGCGAAACTTGATGCCGCCACCATCAGCGAATTGGAGGAGGCCCTCTATGCCGCCGACTTTGGCGTGGAGACCACCAACGAGATCCTTGCCGAGATTCGCAAGGCTTTTGGGGAAAACAAGGAGCTGCGCGGGCGCGACGCGGCCCAGATCGGCGCCGCGGTGCTCACGCGGGTCCTCGAGGGCGCGGAGGGCGTGTTCACCCCGTCCCCGGAGCGCAAGCCGGAGGTCGTCGCCCTTGTCGGCGTCAACGGCGCCGGGAAGACGACCACCGCCGCGAAACTCGCCTGGCGGCTCCAGCAGGACGGCTTCCCCGTCATCCTGGGCGCCTGCGACACATTCCGCGCCGCCGCCAATGCCCAGATCGAGACCTGGGCCTCGCGGCTCGGCGTCGAGATTGTCGCCAGCAAACATGGGGCGGATTCCGCCGCCGTGGCATTCGACACCGTGCAGGCCGCGCGCGCGCGGGGGAAATCCACGGCCATTCTCGACACCGCCGGACGTTTGCACACGAAGGGGCACCTGCTGGAGGAGCTGAAGAAAATCGGCCGCGTGGTCGGCAAGCTGGACCCGGAGGCCCCGCATCACCGCTGGCTTGTCGTGGACGGCTCGCTTGGCGCCAACTCCATCGAGCAGGCGCGCGTCTTTCATGAGTCGTTTGGGCTGACCGGCCTGATAATCACCAAGCTTGACGGCACCTCGCGTGGCGGCGCCCTCGTGGGCATCTACCGGGCACTGCGGATTCCGGTTTATTTTGTCGGCCTCGGCGAGCGGCCGGAGGACCTTCAGCCATTCTCCACGCGCGCCTATGTCGAGGGGCTTTTTGGCGATTCCCAGCCGTGAATTCCGGGAAGGGGCGGAAGTCACGGCTTCCTCGCACGTACCCGCCCCGCGCCACGGGGCGCCAGAATTCCACATTTTCGCACCCTGACTCTCCCGGCATGCCTCGCGCCACGGGATTCCTCAATTTCCACCCGCCGCCGCCCCGCCGCGGATCCTCCCCGGGGCCTTCCCTTGGATCAGAGCTGCCCATGGGACTTCCCGGGCGGCACGCCTTTCCCGTTTGACAGATTGGCCGGGGTATTGCAATTGAGACGCAATCTTAATGAGGCGTTTCCTGATTCAATGACTACTCTCGCCACCTTGAAAACCGGGCAGACCGGGCGTCTGACACGTCTTGACGCGCAACGGCCTGTCGAACAGCGCCTGCTGGCCTTTGGCTTCCTTCCCGGAACGCGTGTCCGCCTGGCGCGTTCCGCCCCCTTGGGAGATCCGCTTGAAATTGAATTTCAAAACCAGAGCGTGACCATTCGCCGCTCCGAGGCCGCGACCATCGAAATCGAGCCGGACGCCGCCTGAGCCTGCGCGTCCGCGCGCCACGGCACAACGCCATCATTTTTCTTTTCCACAGCACGTCCCTGCCCCATGCCCGACAATGTTTCCGCAGGCTTGGTCCCATCACCGACCCCGGCGCGGCGCGCCCCGCTCGTCGCGATCGTGGGCAACCCGAACGCGGGGAAGACCACCCTGTTCAACGCCCTGACCGGATTGCGGCAGCGCACAGGCAACTACCCGGGCGTCACCGTCTTCAAAAAATCCGGATTCATCGAGCTGCCCTCCATCGGGCGCGTGGAGATGCTGGACCTGCCAGGGCTTTATTCGTTGGCGGCGTCATCCCCGGACGAGCAGGTTGTCATGGACGCGCTGGAAGGAAGGCTTGCCGGCCTGCCCCGGCCTGACGCCATCCTGTGCGTGGTGGATTCGACGAACCTGCTGCGCAACCTCTTCCTCGCCTCGCAGGTTGCCGAGCTGGGCCTGCCTGTGGCCATGGCGCTGAATCAGACGGATGTGGTGCGCAGGCGCGGCATGGAGATTGACATCGCAAAAATGTCCTCCCGCCTTGGCGGCATTCCCGTCGCCGCGGTGTCGGCCTGGAAGCGGGAGGGCCTGGAGGCAGTGCGCGGGATTGTTGGCACGGCCTTGACGGAGAGGCGCCTGATGCGCCGGATTGCGTGGCGGCCATGCGTTTCGGAGGCATTGGACATCCTGCGCACTGGCATTGAGAAGGAGACGGGGAGGCCTTCCCCCGATGATGCCACGCTCCAGCGCCTGCTTTTTGACTCCAACACCGTCAGGACAAACTTTGCCGTGCCGCCTTGCGCGACCGGAACCGGGGATGGCCCGCCCGGGGCGGAAAGTCCCGGCCAGTGCGACGGGCGCGCGCATGGAAGGGGGCTTTCGCCGGAAGTGTGCGACCGGCTCCGGCGCGCCGCCCGCGAGCGTGTGCGCCATGGCGGCCTGAACCCGTTCGCCGCCGAGGCCGTGCTGCATTACGAGCACATCTCCGTCGTGCTTGACGGCGTGGCCACGGAAAACGTCTCCACACGGGAACGCACCCGGATGCTGGATTCGCTTTTGCTGCACCGCGCCGCCGGTCCCGCGATTTTCCTCCTCCTGATGGCCGTGGTCTTTGCCGGGGTCTTCTGGGTGGCCCCCATCCCGCAGGGCTGGATCGAAAGTCTCTTTGAATGGCTTGGCGCCCTTGCCGGTCCCTTTTTCAAGGAATTCCCGATGTTGCAGAGCCTTGTGGTGGATGGCGCCATCGCGGGTGTCGGCGCCTTCGCCGTGTTCCTGCCGCAGATTCTCATCCTGTTCTTCTTCATCGCCCTTCTGGAGGACTCCGGCTACATGGCCCGGGCGGCCTTCCTGATGGACAGGCTTTTTTCGTGGTGCGGGTTGAACGGGCGCGCCTTCATGCCCATGCTCTCCGGTTACGCCTGCGGCGTTCCCGGCATACTTGCGACCCGGACCATCGAGGATCCAAAGGCCCGGGCCGCGACGGCCTTTCTCGTGCCTTTCATGAGCTGCTCGGCGCGCCTCCCCGTTTACACGCTGATGGTCTCGGCGTTCATCGTTCCCTCCCTGGGCAAGGCGGGCGGGGTTTTGTCCATGATGGCCATGTACCTGCTTGGCGTCGTCGTTGCCCTGCCCACCGCCTTCCTGCTCACACGCGTTTTCCTGCGCACGCCGCCGCAGCCCTTCGTGCTTGAGCTCCCGCGCTACCAGCTTCCCGCCCTGCGCGACATCCTTGTGCGGATGTGGGACAGTGCCAGCGAGTTTCTGAAACGGGCCGCGACGGTCATCTTCAGCATCGTCGTCATCGTCTGGGCGCTTCTCTATTTCCCGCATTCCGAGGAGGTGGCGCAGTCCGCGCGCACCGCCTACATCGCCCGGCATGCGAACGGGATCGGCAAGGGCGCCGCCGAGGCCGAGGATCTCATCAAGGCCGCCACCAGGGAGAACTTTGTCGCCGCCCGCGCAAGGGACACCGGGAAGAGCGCCATGGAAATTGAGGCGGAAATCGCGGAGAACGACGGCGAAAACCCTGTCGCGGAAGCCCTTGCGGCGTTCACCGCCCCCGCGTCCGGCTTGGAGAATGCCATTGCCGCCGCGCACGTCGAAAACAGCTATCTGGGGCGTTTTGGGAAGTTTGTGCAGCCGCTTTTCGCCCCCGCCGGGTATGACTGGCGCATCACCGTGGGCATACTCGCCAGTTTTCCAGCCAGGGAGGCCATTGTCGCCACACTCGGGACCACCCACAGCCTCGGCGGCGGTGCGGACGCCGGCTCCGAGGATCTCCGCGAAGCCCTCCGCAAAGCCGTCTGGACGGAGGGGGCCAGGCTCGGCAAGCCCGTTTACACGCTTCCTGTCGCTTTCGGGCTTATGGCCTTTTTCGCCCTGTGCTCGCAATGCGGCGCCACCCTCGCCGTGATCCGCAAGGAGTCCGGCTTGCGCTGGGCCATCGCCAGCTTCCTTTACATGACCACCCTGGCCTGGCTCGCCGCGACAGCCTGCTTCCAAGTCGGGACACGCTTTTTTTGACACGGCACGGCACTCCCCCAAAGAAGGGCGCCTGCATTAAAACGCGCCCTTATTAAGACGGAACCCTATCCGACTCTCCCGAAGGCACGGCGGCACGGGGAGAGAGGGCTGGAGACGAAGGCCGCCTCCGCCACTCCCCATCGTGCGCCACGGGCGCCCGCCCTCGTTTGTGGCGACGCGTTGCCCTGTTTACGCCAGCGGCGCGCGGGCAAGCGCCAGAAGATCACCAAGCTCCACGCGTTTTTCGTAGAGGGCCTTGCCGACGATCACGCCATCAAGGTTCGCGTTGGCGGCCCGCATCTCGCGAAGGCGAAGCAAGTCCTCGCGGCATGAAAAACCGCCGGAGGCGATGACATTGGCCGGGGACGCCCCAAGCATCTCCCGCAATGCCGGAAAATTCGGGCCGGAAAGCATGCCGTCGGTCGCAATATCCGTGTAAATGAATGTCCGGGCGCCAAGCGCCGCCATCCGGGCCGCGAATTCCGTGGCACGCAATGGCGTGACTTCCACCCACCCCTTCACGGCCACAAAGCCATCTTTCGCATCAATGCCGATGGCGAGGGCCGTGCCGTGCTTGGAAAGCATTTCCGCGGCAAAAACCTCGTCCGCCGCCGCGCGCGTGCCGATCACAACACGCGTGGCGCCGGCCTCGAAGGCGGCGGCAATGCTTCCGGCGTCGCGCAGGCCGCCGCCGAACTGGATTTTTGCGCCGGGGGCAGCCGAGGCAATGCGCCGCAGCGCGGCGAGATTGCGCGGGGTCCCATCAAAGGCCCCGTCAAGGTCCACGACATGGATCCATCCGACCCCGGAGGCCTGGTAAGCCGCCGCGGGCACGGCCGGGTCGTCGTGATAGGCTGTCGTTTCACCGGCAAGTCCCTGGCGCAGGCGCACGCAGCGCCCGTCCTTGATGTCAATGGCTGGATAGATGAACATGTGGCAAAGTGAGGTGCGCGCGTTGAAAAGCGCGGGCGTGGACGCGCTCTTCTCCAATTTCACGGATCAATCGCGGAACAAGGCGAGGTCGCTCCAATCGCCTTCCGTGCGCGAATCCACGCGCACCGCAGGCTGCTTCCAATGGGAGAGCGCGCACGGCTCAAAGACCTTGCGGACAGCCTCCACTTCGTGCGCGAGAATGCCGCCAAGGGCGAGCACGCCGCCTGGCGCCACGGCCGAGACAAGGTCGTCGGCATAAATGCGCAAAACATCGCTGATGATGTTGGCGAGCACGACATCGGCCTCCCCCGCCTCGCGCAACCCGCGCTCAAGGCCGGCTTGCGAAAAGCGAACGGCGCGCTCAGGCAGATTGTTTGCGGAACGGTTCTCCCTGCTCACACGCACCGCCTCCTCGTCGCGGTCAAAACCGTTGACGCTTCCAGCGCCAAGCTTCGCGGCGGACAAGGCGAGGATTCCCGAGCCGCAACCTGCGTCTGTGACGCGCAGCCGCCCCTGGCGTTCCGGCCCGGCGGCCTCCCAGAAATCAAGCAGGCGCATTGCGCAAAGCCGGGTCGTCGGATGGTCCCCGGTTCCGAAGGCAAGGCCCGCGTCAAAATAGACCACGGCGGCACCGGGCGGGACAATGTATTCGGCGCGGCGCCATTCCGGCACCCAGTGCAACGGCCCATGGCTCCAAGGGTGCAGGCCGGCCTTGTAGGCCTCCTTCCAGTCCCGGTCGGCGAGCGTGCCGATCTCGGGCTTGGAAGGCAGCACGGGGAAGAGCTTGCACAGGTCGGCCCATGCGTCCGTGGCTTCGTCGGAGGTGTCAAAGAAGCCGGAGAGGATGACCGGCGCGGAAACGCTCTCGCTGAAAAGCATCCACGGAGAACAGGTCAGCTCGCAAAAATAATCCTCAAGCGGTTGGGCGGTCCCGGCGGGGATGGCACAGCGTATTTCAAACATGATGCGTGATGGCGAAGGGGCGTTGGGCGAAAACGTTATGAAAAGGTGCCGGGCTTGTGCGTTAAAAATCGGCCAAGGCAAGGTTTTGTTGGTAAAAACGGAGGCACACCGCCTGGATCGAAGAAACAAAAATTGTGAAAATGACCATGGTTTTCCAGACAGCCGCCCCGTGCCCTCCCCGCGGCTGCCCGCCCACCCGCCCCGAAAAACGGCGCGAAAGAACGGCGCGAAAGAACGGAAACCACCCTGCGCCAATTGCGCGTGAAGCCCCGCAAGAGTCCCCCGCCCTCAAGGCCGGACGCCCTGCGCATGAGGACCCAAAAAACCGGAAAACCGGCCACAACACGCGAGGCCCCGCCAACGCGGAACCACGCGCCACCCCTCCAACACCACCAATTTCATCCACGAAAAAAACGACTCGCGTGCCCGGCCCCACCAGCCGAAAACCGCGCCCCAAGCCCGCACCACGCCAACGCAAAAATCTCCGCGCGCGCGACCAGATGATCGCGCCGGACAGATTAAAGCTGTTGGCGCGGCGCCAAAACGACCGCTCCGGCCACATCCCCCGGCGTGAAAGCGATGTGTTGAGGATATTCCCGAGGCGTTGCGGGGCCGCCGCGTGAGTCCGTCGATGCGGGGCGAGCACAGGCGAAAAAGTCGCGGTGCAAATCGATTCCTAACGCGGGCGTCCGACCGAAGGCGAACAGTGAAGACCGCGAATCGGCCCGGATGAAGGAAACGCAAGCAAGCAGCAAAACCGCACAAAATGAAATCGGAAGCCGCCACGCGATTGGCGGGAAGCGGGCATTGACGAGACGCTCAACTATCGTGTGTTCCCCGGCCGGCATTGGCGCTCGCTTCTCCCCAACAATCCGCTGGAACAGCGCATGCGGGAGATACAGCGGCGGACGCGGGCAGTTGGAGCGTTTCCCGACGGCAACTCGGTGATGGTCCATGACGGCCGCGCGCCTGCGGGCATATATCCAAAAGCCAATAAGGCCAGAAACGCCATCTGGATATGAATTCATCTGAAAATCCACGCCATGGAGGAATGGCTGATCAAATAAACTTTCGAGGTTATGGACGGCCTACTCCCGCCCATAAGCTTCCACAAAAGTGCCAACAAAAGCACCAACAACAAACCTTTCTTCGCCTCCCATATGCTCCAAAAAATATGCGAAGCTTTCCGGACGCAACCCCAGCCAACAAAACAACACACAACCTTCCTCTGACGACTATGTTTTTGTGAATCTTCGCAACTTGACAGACATTACCTCCGCAAAACTCGACAGACATTATCGACAGAAAAAGAGAGATGGGAGACGTAATAAAATGTCCGCAAGCCGGGAAAACGGCACGGCCGGTGGCCGTGCGCAACTCCGCCGCGCAGGGACGAGCAAATCGGGCCAGTCTCGCACCTCGCCGCGCCTCACCTGCCGCCCGCCAATATCCCCAATGTTCTCGGCATCACCCTTTTCATCATGCAGTATATTCCCACACACGCATAGGCCGTAAGAATTGGGACAACAAAATACCGGATAGTCAGAACCATTGGATCGCTTGATCCGAATATTCTGTCAAACAAGCCGCCAATCTTTTTCATAACAAAAATCTCGTGTGAAGCATAAATAAAAAATGTTGCTTTTGCCAATGTTTTATTTACCTTCACTCTGTTGTTCTGAATCAAGCTTGAAGTGAGATTAATCGCGCTTACCACCGTGGCAAAAAGAAACAAAGGCATGAAGTAATTACGTGTGCTGATCCCGCCATGGTGGACATAATACGCCGCCGGTATTAATGTCACAAATGAAACGACATACCAGAATACCTTGTACCTGCGCATTTCAACAATCAGATTTTTTCGAAAAATTCCATAATACGCCCCCAGCGAAAAATAGAAAATGGAGGGCATGACGGAGCCGGGAATCGGGAACCAAATATTCGTATAACATAACAGTCCCAAGATGATTATCCCATATATTTTCAAATATTTGCAGATCACATATATTATTGGCGACAATACTGTTAATACGATCAAAGCTTGCAAAAACCACATTGGGCCAAGGCATGGTGTAATGCTGGGTCTTGGCCACCCCAGGACGTTCGTACTATTTCCCAATGAATGCCAATGCCAAAATATATCCCAGATGTCGCGATCACCCAATAATTCACGAAAATACATCGCAAAACAATCCCAGTTTCCCTCCTTTCGTATTATCGTCCACGTAAGCGCACGGGCGGGGTATTGCATGAAGGTTATGGTATTCCATAAAACATAAGGGATCAACAGCGTATGCACCCTTGTTCTCAATTTTTTCACATATGCCCGTTTATCCAGCGTGCCACTGTTGAAAAAGAAGAATCCCGAGAAAATGAAAAAGGCCGGGTTGCAGATTAAAGCAATTGTTCTTACAAGGACACGGATTATATTGTATATGTCCATGGAGGAAAATGTCGAAAAATCTATTTCACTCAAATTCACCGGGTACGGCATGCCGAAGTTATGTATGCATATGACAAAAATTACC